>JAWOLO010000644.1:0-11064 GCA_033853375.1 Terriglobia bacterium | reverse complement strand
CGCGCCGTGCAAGACACGCTGGCCCGCGGCAAAACCGCTATCGTTCTCGTTCCGGAAATTGCTCTAACGCTCTGGATCGGCCGGCAGTGCCGTTCCTGGTTTGGCGCGCGTTTTGAAGGCGTCGCGGTCTTGCATTCCGCGTTGAGCGACGTCGAGCGCGCGCGCGAATGGTGGCGCGTTCGAAACGGTGAAGCGCGCGTCGTCGTTGGCACTCGCTCAGCGATTTTTGCGCCCCTCGAAAACGTGGGATTGATCATTGTCGACGAAGAGCAGGAAACCAGCTACAAACAGGAAGAAACGCCTCGCTATCACGGCCGGGACGTGGCCATCGTGCGCGCGAAAATGGAAAACGCGTTAGCGCTGTTAGGTTCGGCGACGCCTTCCATGGAGAGCTACCACCACGCGGCCAACGGCAAATACGAATTATTGACGCTGACTTCCCGCGTCGCCGATCGCTCCCTCGCCAGCGTAGAGATTGTGGACCTGCGCGAGGAATTCCAGCAAACGCATCAGACCAGCCCGATCTCCTCGAAACTTCACGCAGGCATTCAAGAATGCCTTTCGAATGAAACGCAGGCTCTTGTGCTGATCAACCGCCGCGGTTATTCCTGGTCTGTGCTCTGCCGCAGTTGCGGTGCCTCGGTGCAATGCGTCAATTGCAGCATCTCCATGACCCATCACAAGCAACGCAACCGCCTCGAATGCCATTATTGTGGGTCCATTCAAACCATTCCGAAACTCTGTCCGAAGTGCCGGTCCAAATACGTTTATTTTTTTGGCGAAGGCTCGGAACATTTGGAAGAGCGCTTGCGCAAGGAATTTCCCGGCGCGCGCATCGCGCGTTTGGACCGCGACACCGCGCGCACCAAACGGCAATATCAGGAAACACTCGGAGCCTTTGCTGGCGGCGCGCTGGACATTCTCGTCGGCACGCAGATGCTCGCCAAAGGCCACGATTTTCAGCGCGTTACTCTTGTCGGCGTTGTTAGCGCCGATTCTTCGCTCAGCTTGCCAGATTTCCGCGCCGCCGAGCGCACCTTCCAATTATTGACGCAAGTGGCGGGGCGCGCGGGTCGCGGCGAGCTTCCCGGGCGCGTGCTCATTCAAACGTTTTATCCCGAGCACTACGCCATCCAGGACGCCGTCAAACAGGATTACGCTTCTTTTTTCGAACGGGAATTGCACTTCCGCCGCATGATGGCCTATCCGCCCTTCACGTCACTGGCTAACGTGATTGTGCGCGACACAAGCTTGGAAAAAACAATTCGTTGGGCGCGCCAACTCTCCGAGTATTTCTCTCCGCATGACGGAGAGGAAGTCCGCATTCTCGGTCCGGCAACCGCGCCCTTAGCGCGGCTGAAAAGGGAGCACCGTTTCCAGTTCCTGCTGAAATCTCCCAAGCGTTCCGTGCTGACAAAGCTTCTTAGCGGCGCCCTTGCTTATTGCGACGCAAAAGAAATCCCTCAAACCGCCGTCCTCGTGGACATGGATCCGCTCAGTCTCTTGTAGCATATTCAACCAGTTGTCATTCCGACGCGCGGGACGCGCTCTTGCGCGGCCTGCGGCGGAGGGATCTGCTTTCCCAGTTGGGAAAGCAGATCTATTGGCGTCTCGATAATCTTCCAGTTGTGCTGGTAATCACTGCGATCCGCTCTTCTGATAATTCGGAAAAGCCGGATGGTGCGGCGCGGGCGGAGGCGGATTTTTCTTCAACAAATCCATCACAACCTCCGCGGCCTTTTCCAATTGCGAGTCGTGCCCCGCACGCGCGGATTGTGGTTCCAATTCCGTTTCGATATCTGGCGGCACGCCGTGGTTCTCCACGTCCCACGTTCCGTTCGGGTTATAGAAAGCCAGGTCCGGCGTTCCCGTAAAGCCGCCATCCAGCAAATCCGCAGGATTAGTGTAATGTCCCACCAAGCCGCCCCACGTGCGCTTGCCGACTAGCGGACCAATTCCCGTCTTGCGGAACATCCAGGGCAAAGCATCGCCGCCCGAGCCGGCCATTTCGTTGATGATCATCACCTTGGGTCCAAAGATCGCTTCGAGCGGCGTGGTGATGTCTTTGCCTTCGCGCATGTTCCAGTAACTCAACAGCGGCCGCCGGAGATAATCGATGATATAGTCCGCGATATCTCCGCCGCCGTTGTAGCGTTCATCGATAATCGCTGCGTCTTTGCCGACCTGCGCAAAATAGTAGCGGTTGAAGTTTGTGAAGCCGCCCGCGTATGTATCTGGCAGGTAGACGTATGCCACGCGGCCTCCTGTTAACTCATCTACTTTGCGGCGATTGCCCTCAATCCACGCGTAATTTCGCAGCGCGGATTCATCGTCCACGGGAACGACCGTCGCTTCACGCGCTCCGCTCCCGTCTGGTTTTGCGCCGACTTTCAGCACCACTTGTTTGCCGGCGGTTTCTTCAAAGAAGCTGAACACATCGGCCGGCGGGCGAACGTCGCGTCCGTTGACCGCAAGCAGGTAATCTCCCGCATGCACATTCACACCCGGTTGCGTCAGCGGCGCGCGGAGCTTCGGATTCCAATTCTCGCCGTCATAAACATGCGTGAAGCGATACCGGCCGTTCTCGATGGAATAATCGGCGCCAAGTAGCCCAGTTTTCACGCGCTTGGGCTCCGGAACATCGCCTCCACCGACGAACATGTGTCCAATAGTGATATTGCCCAGCATTTCCGTGAACAGATAATTCAAATCATCCCGTGTGGAAATGTTTTCGAGGAACGGTTCATATTTCTTCTTGACTTCCTCCAGATTGAGCCCGTGAAGGCCGGGATCGTAGAGAAAGTCCCGTTCGTCGCGCCACACTTGGTCGTACATGTGTTTCCACTCGGCGCGCGGATCGACATAAATCTCCATCGAATCGAGTTTAAGCGGCCCGCCTTGGCCCGGCTGCGGAGGCCCGTCGGACGGCTTCTCCGCCGGTGCAATGAACCACTGGTTCTGCTTCGCATACAGCATCTTTTCACCGTTGAAAGAAACATCGAAAGCTGTCACGCCGTCCAGAATCTGTTCCGTCTTGCGTGTCTTCAAATCAAACTTGTGGATTTTGGTCGTAGGCCCGCCATCATCGAAATCGATGGGATCCACTTGCGGCCCCTCGCCCAGAAAGAGGACGCCTGCCTTGCCCGCGGCGATCCCGTTGTAATTCCGCGCAGGAATGGGCAACGCGAGGATACGCTGGCTGATGCCCTCGAGATCGATCTCGACATTAACCGGCTTTTCCTCTTTCGACTTATCCTTTTCCTTGTCTTTTTCCGCGTCTGCTTTTTGATCTTTGCCGCTCTTCTCCACTTCTTTGGCCTTTTCCTCATCGCTCTCCGGCGCCAGCGGCGAAGGCAAATCCTTCTTCAGCACGATGACGTAAGCGCTCCGCGTGACCGGTCGTTGTAGGCTGGTCATATCCAGCCAGCCTGTATTCAGCGCCGCATCCGTGCTCGCGGTGAAGTACAGATACTTGCCTTCCTTGTCCAAGGCAGGATAGAGCGCGTCGCTCATTCCGTCGGTAAGCTGGTAGCTCTTGGCCTGTTCGAGCGAATACGCAAATACCGCGTGCAGATGACTCGTCAACTGCTTCGTGTACGCGATCCAGCGGCTGTCTGGTGACCAAACCATCTGCAGGCTATGTGCGGGATCCGTGTACAAGTCAGTATCCACTTTCACCGGCGTTTTCTTCTCCAGGTCCACGTACCAATAGTTCAGCCGCTTGTCCGTGTAGCCAATCTTTTTTGAATCCGGAGACCACGTCGGCGAATAATAAAAAGTTGGTGGATTGCCCAGATTGATTTTGCGCACTTCTCCGAAGCCGTTCTGGTCGCGGATGTGCAGCGCGTATTCGCCGGACTCATCTGAAAGATAAGCGATCGACTTTCCGTTCGGCGACCACGCCGGATCGCGCTCCACCACTTCCGTCGTGTTCGTCAAATTCCGAATGTCGCCCTTCTCGGCGGGCACCGTCAAAATCTCCCCGCGCACGCCAAACACGGCTCGCGCACCGGTTGGTGAAAGGTCCGCGGAGCGAATCCTTCTCGGCTCGATTTTCAGGAAGTGCGGGCGAACTTCCGCAAGGTCGGCAACCGGCCGGATGTCCAATGCGCGGTCGTTTCCCGATTTCAGGTCCAGCAAATGGAGCGAGCCAAACTGTTCGTACACAATGGCGTCCGATGTCGCGGAAGCAGACTTGATGTCGAATCCATCGTTCTTGACAACTTGCTTCACCTGCTGCGACTTCGAGTCGTACGCGAAGAGAGTCACCGGCCCATTGCGGTCGGATAGAAAATAAACCGTGTCGCCCACCCACATGGGATTGAAATCGTTCGAATTCTCCCGCGGTATTTTGGCTTGCACGCTGGAGTCGGCAAGGTTTGCGATCCAGATCGGCTTGGTTTGCCCGCCGCGATACTTTTTCCACGCGCGCTGCCATTGCATGTTCGGCACGTACGCGATGCGCCCGCCGTCAGGCGAAAAAGACCCTTCCGCAGCTCGGACTAGCGGCACCTGTGTCGCAAAACCGCCTTCCACTGGAACGGTAAAAAGCTGAATCACTCCGCCGGCGAATGACGTTCGAAATGAATTGAACACGATTCGCTTTCCGTCCGGCGTCCATCCCAGCACATCGCCGTCGGCAGGATGATACGTGAGCCTCCGAGGCTCGCCGCCCGCTGCCGCCACCACATACACGGAACGGGTTCCATCGTAATTGCCTGTGAACGCGATCTGCGAGCCGTCCGGCGAAAACGAAGGATTCTCCTCGTGCCCTCCGCTGGTCACGCGGCGCAGATTGCTGCCGTCGCGGTTCGCCACCCAGATGCTGCCCGCATAGCTGAAGGCAATCTGGGATTTGCTCACTGCGGGGTCGCGCAAGAGCAAAGGTTTCTGGGATTGCGCCCGTGCAATTCCCATCGTGCAAAAGAAAAGCAGCGCCAGCGGCACACACATTCGTAAAAACTGTCGTAGTTTCGCCGCAAAGTTCAGATTAATCTGCTCATCGTGCATGGTCTTTCTCCTCAGCCGCAGGAAACTCCGGCCTCGCATAGAGAACTCTCAGCAGGCCAACCGTTGGCGGACCGGCCCGATGGTTATCCGGCAGTCCTAACAAATGAACGCTGTTGTTTCGAAAAGTTCCCGGGCGGCGTGCATTCTACACTAACTCCTCTTGCGCGCACGGGCCCTATCCCGTTACGGAGTGCGGTTTACCCTGAGCCTCGAGGGGCGGCTTGATGTCGCTTTTCTTTCCGAGGTCAATCGCCAGGACTTTGCAAGACCTTAAGTCAGTCCGCTCGCAAAAAACCGACAAAATAGAGCCGGAGAATCAGGCTTATGCGTCGTGTCATCAATGACTTAAAGACAATTTTCCACAGCAACCCCCTCGTAGCGCCGTGCATCGAAAATAACGGCGGTGATGTCTTCAAGCCCTAGCCTCGCCCGCCAGCTTGGACATCCTAGAGCCCTCATTCCAAGCCATCCAAAAAAACATAGCGTGGAGGAAGGTCAACTTTATGCGCAAATTAGTGTTCCTCGTTGGGCTCTTTGCTCTCGTCAGCCTGCCTGCATTCGCACAGGAGGGTGGATCGAAGGACGTTTCCGTCGAATACTCCTTCGTTCGTGCCAATCCTTCAACCACCGCTTTTTCCAGCTTCAACGCCAACGGTGGCTCCGCTTCTTTTGCCTACAATCCGCGGAACTGGTACGGGTTCACCGGCGAATTCAGCGGTTATCACATCGGCCAGATCGGCAGCGCGAGCGTGAGCACGGACCTGTTCACCTACATGTTCGGTCCGCAGCTCTATTTCCATCATTACAGCCGCTTCACGCCGTTTGCTCAGGAACTTCTCGGCGTCGCCCATGACGGCAGCAGCGCCTTCAGCGCGGGATCACACAATTCCTTCGCCATGGCGCTCGGTGGCGGTGTAGACGTTCCGTTCCGCGGCCACATTTCGTTTCGTGTTGGCCCGATCGATTACCTCTGGACGCAATTCCCTGAAATCGGCACGAGCCGCAGGTCACAGAATAACCTCCGCGTCTCCGGCGGCGTCCGCTGGCGCTTCTAAGCCTGCGGCATCCTGCTTGTAGGGGCACGGCATCGAAGATTCCAGGCAGCAGCCGGAATGCCGTGCCCTTCCTGACCGCTGATCATCTTTGTAGGGCCCGCCTTCTGAGGCGGGCCGCTCCTGAAGTTGAATAAAAGAAGCCGGGCCTTGCGTCCGGCTTCGTCTCTTTTGCAAACAGTCCAAACGACGTGTTGTCATCCCGAGCGGAGCGAGGCATCCTGGCTTGTTTTACACACCGCCACGGTCACTGTGAACATCTCGCCTCGTTCGCGCTTTTGCCCTAGAACTGCAGTTTCAGCGACAACTGCAGCTGTCGAGCCGAGCCGAAGTCCCCCGTTGGGAAGCGTGTACTGGTGATCCTTCCGAACGAGGAGCTTTGGGCGTTCAGATTGGGATTCCCGAAGTTGGGATGATTGAGCACGTCAAAGGCTTCGGCGCGGAACTGCACCCCCATGCGCTCCGTGAGCTTCGTGTTTTTGACCAGAGACAAATCCGTGTTGACGAAGCTGGGTCCCGTTAGTGCATTTCTGCCAAGATTGCCGAAGTGATCGCCGGCCGGCGTGAGCCCCACCGGCAATCCGAATGCGGCGTTAGGCGTCGCGGAACACAGGGGCTGCGTTATACCCGTCTGAGTCGCCTCTGCGCATACCACAGGATTGCTAAACCACTGCGCGGGATCTCCGGTGACGGTTACGGGCGACAGGAGGTCCGGCCGCAATCCGCCGCCGGCGACCAAAGGAACGGTCCCGGTAAAGTTGGCGATGCTCGTGGTCACGTTCAAAGGATTGCCGCTCTGGGCCTGGACGATGGTGCCCACTTCCCAGCCCGAACTCAGGCGATTGCCGCGGAACGGGAGTTCATAAAATCCGCTCACGACAAAGCGATGGCGCGCGTCGAAGTCAGACAGGCCGCGGTTCATTGCAAGATCCAAACTGTTTTGTAGGATCGTGCCTTGCGAGTTGAGCGAGTTTTCATCGATCGACTTGGAATAGGTATAGGAAGAAATGATCTGCAATCCATGTGACAGGCGGCGGTTCAATTCCACAACCAGCGCGTTGTAATTCGAACCCGCGCCACTGGTAATTTCGGTGATGTTTCCGAGAGCCACGTTCGGGTCAATCGGACTTGACGCCGACACCGCGGGGAAGGGCCTCACCGGGGCACCGGTGATCGGGTCAAATGAGCTGATTTGATTGAGGTTGCGAGCAATTCTGAGGTGCGTCCCCTTCGAACCCATGTAGCCGACCACTAAGCCGGTCGATGGTGTGAGTTGCTCCTCGAGGTTCAAGTTGAAGGACTGGATGTACGGATTTTTGAAATTCGGATCAATCGTCACGGGGGACAGGCCGCTCGCTTTAGCTGAAGAAAAAGCGTTGGTGAGCGAGACCGTGCTCGTTGGCGTGCTTGCCGCCGTCAGGGGTGCGCTGAACGGCGGATTGCTGTTGAGTCCCGTGACAATTCCCGTGACGGGTTCATCAGTCAAGATCGCGTACCCCGCTCGAACAATCGTTTTTTGGTTCTTGAAGGGAGACCAGACGACGCCCACCCTCGGTTGCAAATTCTTGTTGTTCGTCTGGAAAGGCTGGTTGATTCCGTTCGTGCCGACTTGCACCAGGGAAGTTGTGGCCGCGTCGAACACGGTAAAGCGATTGGCAGCTTCCGTCGGTGTCGAATACCACCCATAGCGAAGGCCAAGCTGCAACGTGAGGTTGGGCCTCCATTTAAAGCTGTCTTCCACGAAGCCGTCGTAGGCCGGAGAGAGGATGCGGTTAGCTGGCGTTCCAGCGAAACTGAAGCTACTTACCGTGTCGCTCAAAAAGTTGGCGACGCTGGAAAATCGAAAGATGGTGGGATCGAGCGCAAAGTTATTGTTGTAAAAGCGGCGGACTTCGCCACCGAAGGCCAAGTTATGGCGTCCCTTCAACCAACTCAACGTGTCGTTCAAGACGGCCGTGGTGTCGCCGCGGCCCTGGGGAAAGACCGACGGGCCGCCGAAGTCGAGAGCGCCTCCTTGAATGTCAATCTGCGCAAGCCCGATGGCTGAGTTGATCCCACTGTTGATACCGAAATTGGCGGAATTCAACAACTGGTTTGGACGGAAAACAATGTGAATCCGGTTGTAGCCCAAGCGAAGCGAGTTGGTCACCGCCGGCCCCAAGACGTGATCTTCCCCCACTGTCCCGATCTGACGGCGGGAGGAACGTGTGTCACCCCATCCGGGCAGTGTGTTGCCCTGGAGCGTGGGTTCCTGCCGCAAGTCTTGCTGAATGGCGACGTACCCGTGCAGGCGATCTTTCTCACTCAGCTCGACATCGATGTCGCCAGTCCCCTGGTCGATGTTGACGGGAGCGAGTGCGGAGCCTACGAAGAAAGGAAGCCCATTTTCGGTGGCGTTCGATGCGGGGATCAGAGCCGCGAGCGCTTGGACCGCCGCGTCACCGGTTGTTTGCGCTTGAGCCTGCTGTGCCGCAGAAAGGACCAGGCTATTGATGGTGATGCCCTGGCGTTGCCGTAATCCTTCATAGCTCGCGAAGAAATGTGCGCGATTCTTGCGAATCGGTCCGCCGAGAGCCGCCCCAAAATTGTTCCGTATGAAAGGCGACTGGGCCACGCTTGTGGGGTTGAAGAAGTTCCTGGCGTCCATCGCGTTATTGCGGAGGAAATCAAAAACCTCGCCGTGGAAATCGTTGGTGCCCGAGCGCGTGGCGATGTTGACAATGGCTCCCGAGTTTCGCCCGTATTCGGCGCTGTACGTGGAGTTGTCGACTTTGAACTCCGCTACCGTGTTGATGGATGGCTGGAAGGTGATCTGATTCTGGACCATATCGCTGAGATTGATCCCATTCACCAGGTAGTTGACCGTATCTTCTCGCTGTCCGGCCGTGACGAACGCGAAGGATCCCTGGCCTCGCAGCGGCGCTGTCAAGAATCCGTTTTGGGGAGGAGTTACGGTTCCCGGAGTAAGCAGGCTCAGATCCACGAAGTGCCGCCCGTTGAGCGGGATTTCTTGTGTCGTTTTCTGGTCGATGATCTGACCCATGGCAATGGTGCTGGCATCGATTACAGGTGTGTCCACTTCGATGCTGATCTCTTCGCTGACCTGGCCGATCTGTAGCTGGACGTTTTCTGTAACCGTCGTGGCCGCGTTCAGCGTGATATTGCGCAGCACGGAGGTCTCAAAACCCTTTGCGCCGACGCTAATTTGGTAAGGCCCGATGGGAAGCGCGGGAACTAGATAATTCCCCACGTTATCGGACTCCGTGTTCCACTCGGCGCCCGTGGCTTGGTTTTTCACCACTACCTTGGCATGCGGAATCGCCGCGCCAAGGGCATCCGTAACTGTCCCTTTCAGGACGGCAGTGGACTGTCCCATCGCCAGATTTCCCAGAGCAAGAGAGATCAGCAGGCAAAAAAAGGAGACGTACCGGCTTGGACGGAGAAACGGCTTGTCCGGAACAACTTCCATGATACTTTCCTCCTGGGGTCATACGACCCAATCCGATGAAAGTGCACAAACCTCCACCGGTTCCTTGGTGTGGGCCAGGAGAAAAAGCGCCTCGGAACGGGCACGAAGACTAAATGTGTGGCTGGATAGAGTCTCGCTAAATACTATTTGCCGCAAATGTTGTCAATAGTACGAATGTACCCCTTCAGGGAAAAAGTCACGTCGGCAATAACAGGCGCGCCTGCCACGCGTCGCAGGCAACGACAGGAAGTTCTTGCCTGCACTTCTTGCGTTCTCCGCAGGACTGTAACGTCGACGCGGTGTTCATCCCGAACCTGGTCGCGCTGCCTACAGCAAGTGGGCATAAGAGTCGTGGCGCGAACGGGGTGAGGGATCCACTTTTTTTATGCCGGTCTCTAGCCGGCTCTCTTGTATAGGAGCGCCTTTATCCTGAGCGCAGTCGAAGGGACCGCTACGCCCTTCATTCGTTTGGAGTGCGGCGGCTTGCCGCCTCTTTGTTTTCAACGCCGGCACGCGTGTCACTCTTTAGCCTGCCTGCCGCAGGCAGGCCCAGCCCTTCAGTGCTGGGTAAAGTTTTTCCTTTTCCAATTTTCGAATTTCCATTTTCGCTTTTCCTAACCGCCTGGCTCATTTCTGTGATCTCTGTGCTTTGTCATTTGTGCGCTCTGTGTCAAAAGTTTTTTGTAGAGGCAGGGCTTTGGCCCGGCATCTTCTCTTCATGGCACAGGCACTCCTCGTTTACCCTGCTTGCCCGAGCTTCGAGGGGAACCTCGAAAGGCTTGTGCGGTATCATCCCGCTTGCCCCGCCCGAGCATCGCAGCCCTCCGCGTAAAGGGGCGTGCGGAATTTATCCCGGCTTGCTCGGGAGCCTAGCTCTTCTCTTCGTGGCATAGGCATTCCTGCCTGTGCGCCTTTCTTCTCCGATTTTCGATTTTCGAATTTCTATTTTCCGCCTCTACGTCCTTCTTCCCCGCGCCTAGGCCTCCTGCATCCAATCCGTCGCAGTCGGCAATCACTCCGACTGGTCCGACCTCAGCGACCACGTCCCCCTCTCCGTCAATGTCGCGCTTCCTGCCTCTTAGCCACGCCCCGCGAAATGGTGTCATTCCGAGGAGCGTAGCGACGAGGAATCCCGGCTTGATTTCAACCTCGCCGAGCCCGATGAATGCGCGTGGAAAGTCGCCCTTCTGTAGGGATGGCCTTCTGAGGCCGTCCGTTCCCCGCCCTTCGTAGTCCTCTTCCAGTTAGAACACAACTCGACCCACCAGAGCCAGGCATGCGTCCCGACAGCTCGGACCCGCTCGTCTACGACGCAGACGGGCCTGGAGGATGGAATCGGGGAACAGAGCCGTCTAACTATCGAGAAGTAGTCACCATGTGGCGCAAGCAAGACCCGAAGTCCCCAAGTATCCAGTAACAAGCCTAGGCTAAGGGGTGAAAATTGCACAGAGATCCGGTTCAATCAACGACGATCAGGTCAATCGGCCATGACCCACAAACGATGACGATGGAGATCGAGTTCACTAACGGAAA
>JAWOLO010000643.1:0-10762 GCA_033853375.1 Terriglobia bacterium | reverse complement strand
GTGATGAATTTGCAGTTGCCGGCGAAGAAAGCCGGCGAGCCGGCGGGCTGGTTCTGGTCCAGCGGTTCGCATTCGGGATCGGTCTTGGGATCGCTGGTGACGCTGATGTCGTGGAGCTTGAGGTCGGTGTATCTCAGCGGCTATTCAAGCTTTTCTCCATCACGGTACTGACAGCTGCTATGGAGGCGGCAACGATTCCCTGTGCTAGGAACCACCAAAATAGGACTTTGTTCGTGTGGTGCCAGTGAGTGCCCCAAGGCCAGCCGGCAGGAAGAAAGGAGTTCTGAGGTACAAAGACCCTCAAAAGAAAGGCCAGCAGGATGAAACCACCCCCTAACAGCCAGAACGTCAACGATGTCCCGTCGCGCATCGGGTCTTTCCTATCAACATCGCTCGCTAATTCAATAGCAAGCTTCCGGCGTGTTCGAATTACGAGCTAGGCCAGGAAAACAAATCGAGTATACATCAACCCTTACTTTAAGCCAGCTCGTGATTAGATAAGTGGAAGCGCATGGCGGCGCTGCTGTTACTTGGTCCGGGCCGCAAATATGAGGCGATGTAGGGCAGTATACATTGTAGTAGCACACATTATTGCTTACCGAAGAGAAGCTATAGGTCGTCTTATGCAAACTTATGTATGGATTGGCGGCTACGACATTAACGTCCCCATAGGAACACGCGTCGCAATCAGTGGTAGGCGTCGGCGGGCTGGAGATCGAGACCAAGTACTCTTGCCCGTCGTCGGGAGGAGTGAACGTGACCATATCGCCGTTCTGGGAACCGGTAATTTGGGCAAGGCTCGTGTCGCTGCTGCTGGTGTTGGTAGCAGCTTGATCGATAGCGCCGCTTTGTGACCAGTTCCGCCTTGTCCAAGAAGTGGATGTGCTTCACGAATCCCGTTTGCTTATTGAACAGCTGCCCTTCCATGAGAATGTCCCGCGGATATTCGTCAAATTCTGCGTGAATGCCCGCGCCACTCTTCTGGCTTCGGGCGACAACATCATCAATACGCAAAATGGTGGTATGTCGCGCAGCGACGTCGATTGATCGTTGTTCTGAGCTGCCGTTGACTAGAAAGGTTGTATGTACAACACGTGGTGTGGTCGAGGTGTTGGTAATTGAAATGAATCCTTGCGTGCCTTCTTGGGGTGTCCAGATCACTGCGTCGAAAGTAGTACCACTCCAGTATTCTTCTGGACTTGCACCGTAAGAGTTCAAATACAAATAGTGGGCTTCGTCCCTGGATTCGACCACGGCGTTGATCGGTCCATAACTGTTGAATGCATATCGAACCACGGTCGTGCCTTGCTTGTCTAAATAGCCGTGAGCCTGCAAAAATGCGCTAATGTCCACCGTTGTAGTGCTATGCGGAGCTAAGGTAATCGGGTCCATTGGCACTTCGCCAGTGCGTAAGATCAACGCTGGCGTCACCGTGATAGGTACATCGGGCCGTAAGTTGTCCACCAAGAGGTTGGATTTGAAGCCGTCCCCGGCCAGAAAGGTTGCAAATCTTTCGTGGACTGTGGACGGAGGAACACCTCCGGTGGGTTTGAGGTTTGGGTTGTTGTGGTGCGTGCGGCTAATCTTTGGACGAGCCGTCCTAGCAGTCACTTTTAGATTAAAGGTCGGTAGAACCGCCACCATCATAGCTGCAGTGAAGAGCGCAGAAGCAGTTAGCTTGGTAGACATTTGAACCTCCGGGGACGTGGGCGGGGAATGGGCGGCGAGCGCAGGATGCGACGAAGCAGAGTTCTGCGTCAACCTACGGGATTGCACAGGATTGGACAGTTTAGGACGGTTTTTTGGGGGAAGTGGCGAGTGGGAGGCGTCGAGTAACGAGTGGCGAGAAAAAACGAAGAGAGATTCTTCGCAGCGCTCAGAATGACAAGGATAGGGAGGCGGCGGGACAGCGCAGTAGGGCTGCCACGCACAAAGGAGAAGAGATGGCGACGTAAAGTCGCCGCTACAAAAGAACGGGTCTGAAGACCCGCCACTACAACGGCTGGGCACGATATATCGTGTTCCTGCGACATGCACAACCGAATGCCGGGCTAAAGCCCGGCCACTACACGGGCCTCGATGAATTTGCAGGGCGGGTAAGGGACGATTCGCAGATGAGGCGTCGGCCACTGGGCAATTGGAGCCAGTGCACCCAGCCGTGCTGCAGCCAATAATAAATGGTGGAGCGGCTCACTCCGGCAATTTTCATAACCGCATAGATCGGCAGGAAATTCGACTCCTGCTGGCATCGCTCACAAAAGAGTCTCGCCATGGAGACCTCCCGGCGTTTCCCTGCGCGCGAGCATGGCGGAGCGTGTTTCACGGTGTACCCCTCACCGTGAGGACTCCGAGGACTGAACATCTGGTTTTTCTTACGTCCCGGCGGGAAAGTTGAGGGCCCTGAAGGTGGACTTCGCGGTTATACGGTGAAACTCTGGAATCAGTCTATCGGGTGAATACCATAAATGGCGCTCTCTGCTCGTCAAACTATCGAGTCCCGCACAAGATAGGGCGGCATAAAGCCGCCCGTACAAAGGCTTGTCTCGAACTGTATTTCGAGACTTATTAAGCCCGGAACTCACGAGCATTTACGCGCGGGCGGGAGGTTGCGAGCCGCGCAACAGTGCAATTTCGTGCAAGAGCCGTTCCATTTTGCCGAGCAATTCCTGGTGGCGCGCTTCCTCTGCGGGCGGCTTTTTCCCCAGGAACGTAAGCGTTCCTCCGGGCTCAAGAACGCACTGATCCACTTCGGAGAGGGAGCCAAAGCCTTGTTTGCGGGCCGCGGCTTCGAGTTGCGCCATGGTGATGAGCTCGGTTTTGAGGTGCTGCGTCCGGACCTTGCCGTTTTCGATCAGCACGTCGGCACGGCCTTCCACCAACTGATCGAGCTTGCGGTGCCCGTAGAGATAGCGCACCACGAGGAAGTTGGTGGCGAGCAGGGAAGTCGCGCCGATAATTCCGCCGAGCACGGTGTTGTCGTCACCGATGATGGCGTTCTGCACGGTGTTGGACAGCGTCAGCAAGACGACGAGGTCGAAGGGATTGAGCTGGACCAGTTCGCGCTTTCCCGAAAGCCGCAGGCTGATCACCAGGAACGCATAGATCACGATGGGACGCAGGATTTTTTCCAGCAGCGGTACGCCCATGACAAACATATCTTTCCAGATTTCATGCATCGCGCGTTAACCTCCCCAGAATGTCACGGACCAATATCGCATAACTCCGGAAGTTGGCAGAAACGAGTGACTACAGGCGAGAATGCCCGTCTTAAATGTGTGCGATATTCAGCTGCTGTTCCTGCTCAGGGTCCCGTCATTGATTGGTGACAGCAACCTTGGCATTACCTCTGAGGTTCTGGAGAATCCCGTATCATAAAAGAAGAGGTCGCGGTATTCCGCCGCAATGACGGAACGCCGAACGACGAGTGTCTGGAGGACGGAACACATTCTTCCGCCCGCGTTGGAGATGTGCGGGCAGCCTTCGCAAGCGACCAGCCCATGCCACTTCCCCCAATACCTGAACAAGGCACTTCCGTCAGACCAGAAGAGCTTTCGGCTTCGTTGCGACGAATGGAGGCGGAGCTCCAGGTCATTTCTGAGATTGTTCACGCGCTCAATGAAACGTCGAACCTGGATGAGTTACTCGCAGGCATCCATCAGGCATTGAAGAAGGTCCTTTCCGCTGAGAATTGTTTCGTAGCCCTGCATGACACAACCACGGACAGGTTCAGTTTTCCTTTCTTTGTGGACCAGGTAGATATTGTGGCCCCGCCTCCGCAGAGAGCCGGTCACAGTTGCACGGCTTACGTATTTCGCAAGGGCGTCCCGATGCTCATTCCACAGAGCGAGTTCGACCGGCTAGCCGCAGAAGGAGAAGTGGAGTTGGTCGGCTCACCCTCGCCGTCGTGGCTGGGCGTCCCGCTCAAAACCCCGACGGAAACTATCGGCGTGCTGGTGGTTCAGAATTACGAGAACGAAAAAGCCTACGACCAAAGAGATCTGGAGTTCCTGAGGTCGGTAGGTGGACATATTGCTTTGGCGATTGAGCGGCGGCGTTCTGAAGAAGCCCTTCGCAAGAAAGAGGAGATGTTCCGGCTGCTTTTCAGTCACAACCCTCTTCCGACTTGGGTCATCGACCGGGAAACTTTGCGGTTTCTGGAAGTGAACGAAGCCGCCGTGCGCGTCTACGGTTATTCGCAGGAAGAATTCAAGCGCATGACCATTCTGGATATCCGGCCGGAAGAAGAAAGAATCAAAATGCTGCAATATCTGCAGGAAAACAAAGGAGACGGGCTGTATCGCGGCCATTGGAAGCACCGGAAGAAAGATGGAAAGATCATCGAGGTCGAGACTACCGTCCATGAATTGGAATATTCGGGCAAGCGAGTCCGCCTCATTGTCTCGCAGGACGTCAGTGAGCGCCAAATCCTCGAGCAGCAGCTCCGCCAGTCTCAAAAGATGGAGGCGGTGGGGCGCTTGGCAGGCGGAGTGGCGCACGACTTCAATAATCTTTTGATGGTCATCAAGGGGCATACCGAACTTCTTCGGAATGTGCTTCCGCCGGCGGAGGAATACTCGAGAAAGATTGAGCAGATTGAACGTGCCGCAGATCGCGCCTCGGGCCTGACGCGGCAGCTCCTCGCCTTCAGCCGCCTACAAATGTTGCAGCCCAAGGTGATGAATTTGAATGACGTGGTGAACGACATGGGACGCTTGCTGCCGCGGCTGATTGGCGAAGACATCGAGTTGGTCATTCGAACGTCTGCGAATTTGGGCGCCATTCGCGCCGACGGTAGCCAAATGGAACAGATCATCATGAATCTCGTAGTGAATGCGCGCGACGCCATGCCAGAAGGGGGCAAGCTGATTATCGAGACGTCCAACGCGGAGTTGGACAGCGTTTACAGCGACAAGCATCCAATTGTCCGTCCGGGCAGCTACGTGCTTCTTTGCGTTTCGGACACTGGCACAGGAATGAGCCCGGAAACGCAGGCGCACATTTTTGAGCCCTTCTTTACCACGAAGGCGCAGGGGAAGGGCACGGGTCTTGGACTGGCCACCGTGTACGGCGTCGTAAAGCAAAGCGGCGGATTCATCTGGGTTTACAGTGAATTGGGACGTGGCACCACGTTTAAGATTTACTTTCCGCGGGTCGATCAGCCTGTGGAACGGTTCGTGCCTGCGCCGGCTTTTTCCGAAGCGCCACGCGGTTCGGAAACCATTTTACTTACGGAAGATGAACGCGACGTGCGTGAAGTGGCGCGCGAGTTTTTGGAATCAGGCGGGTACACAGTTATTGAGGCGCGCGACGGCCTGGAAGCGCTGGGAATTGTCGAGAAACATCAAGGCGCGATTGATTTGCTGATCACGGACATGGTGATGCCGCGAATGACCGGCCAGGAGCTTGCAGCGCGATTGAAGGAGCAGCGGCCGAAGCTACGCATGCTGTACATGTCGGGATACAGCGAAAGAGCGGCAGCGGACTCTCTGCGAGCCGACCCAACGGTGCGTTTACTGGCAAAGCCATTCAGCCGCAGCGCGCTTCTGCGCACGGTGCACGAATTATTGAAGAAGAATTGAGCGAAGACATAAGTTCGAACGCGTCCTCATTTTGTCTTGACCGCAAAAAAAAACAGATTCCTCCGCCTCAATCTGCGGAGGACCGCAGACTGAGGGTCGGAATGACAATTTGTGTTTTTTTGTCCTGGAAAGGCCAGAACAAAGATCCAGACTGCAATGAAAATGAATTTCCACAGGCAGGTGGTTAGCTAGTAAAGGGAAGGTCATCTCGCACCGCTAGGATCAGGTTAGGTAACGCCGTTTGTTCTTAGTGAATCCGCGGGTGTCGCTTGTGCCAGTCGGTGTGTTGCTGGAACGTTCTGGCGGCTTGAATGGCCGCAATGTCGTCGCCCGCACCTGCCAAGAATTCAAGGCCGATGGGTAGGTTCTTTTCTGTGAAACCGCAAGGAACCGAAAGGGCAGGCAGCCCACAAAGGTTGCCAATGGCGCCAAGGGGATCCGGGAATGACAAACCAGTTTCCAGATTGAGACTGAGGGGAGTGGCGGGAACCGGCTGTGACGGCGCCACAAGCACGTCGAAGCTTTCGAAGATGGCATCCATTCTCTTTTGAAGAATTTCGCGGATTTTGAGCGCTTGTCCGTAGTCAGCAGCAGAATACTGTTCATTCAAATAGCCGGAGATTTGCCCGAGCGGATCGGTCAATTCGCTGATCTTTCCAGAACGGATAAGCGAGCGGAAAGATGACGCCGACTCCACTTGCACGATGAGAGAGGCCGCGTCTTCCCACGGGCCGACCGGCAAGGCCACTTCTTTCATGTTGCCGAAGATTTTTTTCAAGGCGGCTTTTGCTGCCGCGACCGGCTTTGCCGAACCTTCGAAAGATTTCCAGGCATCGTGAAGCCAAGCCACGCGCAGCTTGCGCAATTCGACGGAAGGAGAGTAAGTGAAAGCAGCTTTGTCGATGGCAATCGTGCCGCGATCTTTGGGGTCGTGTCCCGCGATAGCGGCAAAAATGCGCGCACAATCTTCTGCGCTGCGGGCCATGGGGCCAATCTTGTCCATGGACGGAGCGAGGGCCATGGCGCCGTAGCGGCTGACGCGGCCGTAAGTGGGTCGAAGCCCGCTCACACCGCAAAATGAAGAAGGGCAAATGATGGAGCCCCAGGTTTCTGTGCCGATGGCAAAAGCGGCGAGGCCCGCGGCAACAATCGCTCCTGAGCCGGAGGAGGAACCGCAAGTCCAGCAAGTGGGGTCCCAGGGATTCTTGGCTTCGCCTTGCAGGGAAGCAGAAGCGAAGCGATAGCCCGAGCCACCGGCGAGCTCGATCATCGAAGCTTTGCCGATCATCACCGCACCGACATTTTTCAAGTGGTCTATTACTGTAGAGTTATATTCGAAAACCTGATTGGCAAAGGGCTTGGCGCCCCAGGTGGTGGGAATGCCTTTCACTGCCAGAAGATCTTTGGGCGCATAAGGAATGCCGTGCAGCGGGCCGCGGTAGTGGCCGCGCTGAATTTCCTTTTCGGCGGCTTTGGCTTGCTCAAGTGCGATCTCTGGAGTCAGAGTCGCATAAGCATTGAAGCGCGGGCCAAATTTCTGGCTGCGGTCGAGATAAATCTGCGTGAGTTCGACGGGAGAAAGCTTTTTGGACTCGATGCGTTTCGCGAGTTCGGTGACTGATAGATAGAAAATCTCTTCGCCGGGCATTGGGTAAACCCCTCAGGATTTCTTCGACGCGCCAACTGGTTTTCTCGAGGGCTTCGGCGAAGGTTTTTTCTCGCGTTCGATCAAAGGTCGCAGATAGAGAGCAGGCCCATCGCTGTTATCGGTGGGATAGGCACGGAGGCGGTCGAGAGCGGCTTGCCCTTCGGCGGCCAGTCTACGCAAATCCGTTTTTTGGGCATCGTTGAGGCGCGAACCGTATTGAGAGAACACTGCTTGAAGGCGCGACTCCATTTCGGCCTGGCTTTCAGGGGAGAGCTTTGGCCCGCTCGTTGTTTGCAAGGGCGGGGCTGTTGCGGTGGCAGGTTCTCGCGCCAAAAGTTCGGCTGGCGAAAGGGAAGCCGCGGCAGAAACAAACGCTGCGCGACGAGCAAATTCACGTCGCGAAATCGCCGAGCCATTTTTCGAGCCCATCGAGGATCCCCCAGGATTGTGAAATGCTTTCGAACGGCTTCCAGTGAGGCTACAGAACCGAAGTTCGAGCGTCAACCGGGCCGAGAGAACCGGTTTTCCAAGCAACAACGAGGTTTGTGATTCGCATTTGACGAAGAATTTCCATGATCGTCGATACCAGCAAACGCATATCAGATGAGAATCCGCACAAATAGCACAATCGGGGCGAGTACAGCCCGAATTACTCGTGGCGCAAGGCGACCAACGGATCGACGCCCGCGGCGCGGCGCGCCGGCAGATATCCTGCGATGACTGCGACTGCGGTTAACAATAGAACTGCAAGCGCAAGTGTCAGCGGATCGTACGGTTCGACGCCAAACAACTGTGCGCGCACGAGCCGTGTAGCGCCTAATGTGAGCGGAATGCCAACGCCGGCGCCAATCCCCAGAAGCAACAAAGTTTCGCGCAGCACCATCCACAGCACTTGGCCCTTTTTCGCGCCAAGCGCCATACGGATCCCGATCTCGTTCGTGCGTCGCGCAGCGGCGTAGGAGATCAGTCCATACAGGCCAAGGGCTGCAAGCAAAACGGCAACACCGCCAAAGAAGCCGATGATCTCCGCCATCATCTCTTCGTTCCCAGCGTTCGCGCTGACACGTTCTTTGGCGGTCGTGACTCTGGTAATCGGCAGGCTGGGCGCGACCTCTCGCAGCGCCTGCCGGACTTCCTGAGCAATCTTGGCGGGATCGCCTACAGCGCGCACCACGAGGTCCTGAGCATAATCATCACGAGACGAATGCGTGCCCTGGTCACCGGCCTTCTGCGTCATCGGCAGAAAGAACATCGGGGGCACTTCCGAGCGCACATCCATGTGCAGTGTGTCCTGCACAACGCCGACGATCTCTAAGAGGTTCTTCGTCCCTTCACTCCAGCCGATGCGCTGCCCCACGGGATTTCCGTCCGGAAAGTACTTTCGCGCGAAGGTTTGATTGACGACCGCCACGGGCGGCGCTTTTGCAGTATCCTGGGGTCCAATTTCGCGCCCCAGCAGCACTGGTATGCCCATAGCGTCGAAATATCCCGCACTGACGCGATTCCAGGCGGCGAAGGCTTGCTGGTTTTGCTCAGGGGTGTAACGCGCGATGGCCACCGAACCGCTCCAGTTGTCGCCCCGCAGCGGCGTGTAGAGAGCTAGCGCGGAGTCGCGCACACCCGGCAGCACGTTCAGGTGGTCGCGCATTCGCTGGTACAGCGACTCGAGTTGGTCTGGCTTATAGCCAGCGAGTTCCGTTTCGATGCGAAGCATCAACACGTGTTCGCGGTCAAAGCCAACATCCTGGGCTACGAGCTTTCTGACGGTTCGCACGAAAAGCCCGGCGCCAACGATCAAAACCAGAGAGAGGGCTAATTGTGCAGCAATCAACGCGCGTCCGAATCCGGCATGACCCCTTGCCGCGCCTGCCGCTGTGCTTCCGCTCGCTTTCAAGGAGGCGTTGACGTCCATTCGGGATGCGCGAAGAGCGGGCGCGATTCCAAATAACGCTGCGGTGACGATAGAGAGCGCGATGAGAAATGCCAGCATCGGCAAATCGAGCGAAACTTTCGCTACGATCGTATCCGCGCCGCTGTAAAACAGCGCTAGCAGTGTATTGCCTCCCCACATTGCGGTTACCAGACCCGCGGCGCCGCCAAGAACGCCAAGGAGCAGGGTTTCGGTTAACATTTGACGAATCAGGCGACCGCGGCCCGCGCCTACAGCCAAGCGGATCGAGACCTCGCGTTCACGGGCAGTCGCACGCGCCAGCAAGACCGAAGCGAGATTCGCGCACGCAACGGCCAGCACGAGTACAACCACAATCCGCAGGATGAGCAACATCTCCGACAAGTATTGGCGGATCGGCGGCAGGCCTCGTGCTCCTGACAGGGCTTGTATCGTTGCGCGACCGACCGCTTCCTTCCAGGTGCTCGGCGCGGTGGCCATATCTGGATCGGTCATCAGGTATTGCCGCAATTCTGCCGTCAACGCCGTGCCGACTTGTTCGAGTGTGATGCCTGGCTGCAGGCGTGCCATTAGCTGTAACCAGCGCGAGTCGCTTTGTCCCAGCAAGGATGGCGGAAACATGGCCACGGCATTTAGCGTGGAGATGGGAAACCACATTTCTGGTGGATTGGCCTGAAATGTCTCACCAAAGAAAGAAGGCGGCATGACGCCGATGACAGTAAACTTCGTGCCGTTGACTTCGAGCGAGTAGCCGATTGCCGCGGGATCGCGGCCAAACTCTTTCGACCAGTAACCATCGCTGATTACCACCACGGGTGAAGCGTTCGGCCGGTCGTCAGCCGGCGTCAGCACGCGGCCGCTCGCTGCCAAAACATCGAGCGTGGAAAAGTAATTTCCGGACACGAGTTTGCAGCGTGCTGTTTCGACCGTGTCGCCAGTGCCCGTTGTTTTGCGGATTCGTACGAGCTTCTCCTCCGCCGAGAATGCCGTCACCCCTGTGAACAGGTTTGCATTGTTGTCGCGGAAATAGCGGTACTGCGGATACGAAAAAATGTCGTACTGGCGGGTGACGCCTGAGATCATGCAACAACTGCCAGCACGGCCGAAGACCATCAACTGTTCGGGATGGCGCACTGGCAACTTGCGCAGAAGGAGTTCATTGGTCAGGCTGAAGATCGCTGTATTCGCGCCGATGCCGAGAGCCAGCGTGAGCACGGCAATCGCCGTGAATCCGGGCGACTTGCGCAACATGCGCGCGCCGTAGCGCAAGTCCTGCCACAGCGTATCGAGGAAATGCCCCGCGCGCGCTTCGCGAACCTGCTCTTTCACCTGCTCGATGCCCCCTGTTTCCATCTTCGCCTCCCGCCGCGCTTCGTTGACAGTCATGCCCTTCTCGATCTTTTCCTCGGCCAGCAGTTCGACATATCCGCGCACCTCCTCGTCCAGCTCGAGGTCGCGCCGCTTCTTACAGAACCAGTTTCGAATTGCGCTTTTGATTCGCATCTCGGGACTATCATTCGTAGCGGAGCGCCACCATGGGGTCCACGCGCATGGCCCTTCGCGCCGGCACGTAGCACGCCGCCAGCGCCACTGCGATCATCACCGCGGCGACCACGGCGTAAGTCA
>JAWOLO010000642.1:0-7260 GCA_033853375.1 Terriglobia bacterium | reverse complement strand
GACGCGCACTTTGTGGCTGTTCACGATGCCACGGTGAACCGCACCACCAACGGACGTGGCTCCGTGCACGACATGACACTGGCGGAGTTGCGCGAACTCGACGCCGGGAGCTGGTTTGGCAGCGAATACGCCGGTGAACGGATTCCCACGCTGGACGAAATCCTCCAATTCTCGAAGAAAAATGACGTAGTGTTTTACCTGGAGATGAAACCCAGCGGCGCCTGGGGCGGAGAACACGCCGTGATTGCGGCGTTGCGCGAATCGGGAGAAATTCCGCGCGCGGTGGTGATTTCTTTTGATGCTTCGATGGTGCTGAATGTGCACAAGATCGAGCCCACAGTAATGACTGGCTTGCTCTACGACGGGCAGTTCGAAAAACCAATCGAGAAGGCCGTCGAAATCGGCGCGCGGCAGCTGGTCGTCCGAGGAGACCTCGTTACGCCGGCGCTGCTCGAACAGGCAAGAAAGAAGGATTTGCCGATTGTCTGCTGGACCATCAATCAGCCCGCACACATGCGCTTGCTGATCGAGGCGGGCGTTCACGGGATCATGAGCGATTACCCCGATCGCGTGGTGGCGGCGCTGAAAAAAGAATCCGAAACGGTTTTGTAGCCGCTGCGATCGGACCACATCAGCCACTCTCCAGTAGAACGTGAAGCGCGGCGAGCTGCTTGACAGTAAGCTGCTCGGCGCGTGCGTCGGGACGCAGGCTTAGCGCGGCGAGCGCCGCGCGAATCTTTTCCGGCTTGGCCAGAGACCGCAAGTTGTTCACCAGCGTTTTGCGCTTCTGAGAGAAAGACAATTTCACAAAATTCAGGAAACGTGGTTCGTCCTTGAGCGCGAGCTTTGCGCGCTCCCCGGGAAGGCGCAGAGTGACGAGGGCGGAAGTCACTTCTGGGGGAGGCTGGAAGGCTTCGCGAGGAATCTCGAAAACGATTTCCGGGCGTGTGTAAAACTGCGTGACGACGGAGAGATAACCGTAATCGCGCGTACCGGGTTGCGCGGCGAGGCGCTGGGCGACTTCGGTTTGAATGACGAAGTGCATTTCGTCGATGAGCGATGCGAACTGGAAAAGGTGATGCAGGATCGGCGAGGTGATGTAGTACGGGAGATTGCCGTAGAGGCGGAGGCGGCGGCCAGAAGCAAGCTCGCCAAGATCGGTCTTGAGAATGTCGCCGGGGATGACAGTGAGGCTGGGAAATTCCTTCGCAAGACGGCGAAGGCCGCTGGCCAAGGAGGGATCCAGTTCGATAGCGGTGACTGGACCACCGATTGCGAGCAGATGGCGGGTCATTTCGCCGTGTCCTGCGCCGATTTCGATCCAACAGTGCTGCTCGTCTGCAGCAAGAGGCACGGTGGAGTGCGGGGAAACGCGAATGGCGCGGGCGATCTGTTCGCGCCAGTCGAGGTCCGCGAGAAAATGCTGGCCGAGGCGTTGACGAGGCATGGGTAAACCAGTGTAGCAAGGCACCAAAGCGGTGCGTCCGTTCAGGTTGGGAATCGTGAAAAAGAGCTTGACAGAGGGGGATGAAGAATATAAGGTCCCCAGTTGTCTAGACAACTGGGGTGTGCAGTGGAATTGCTTGACCTCGATCGACACAGCGTCATCCCCCTCTACTACCAGATTCAGCAGCATCTTCTGCAGGACATTCGCACTGGCAAGTTGAAGCCGGGGAAGCTGCTTCCGTCAGAAGAGGTGATTTCCAAACGCCTGCGCGTCAGCCGGATGACGGCGCGGCAAGCCCTCAAGTCATTGTGCAGTTTGGGTGTGGCGCACAGCCAGCGTGGCAAGGGCACGTTTGTGTCCGAGGTCAAGCTGGAAAAAAACATTCGAGAAGTTCGATCGTTCACGGAAGAGATGGAGGCGCGGGGCTCGCGGCCGCATTCCAAAGTCATCTCGTCGGAGGTGGTTCCGGCAGAAGCGGAGGCAGAGGCTGGAGAGGCGCTGCACCTCCAACCAGAGGAGAGAGTGATCCGGATACGCCGGGTGCGTGTTGCGGACACGGTGCCGATGGGGGTAGAGACGACTTGTCTGCCAGAGGCGCTGTGTCCCGACCTGCTCGACAAGTTTGATCCGCGGAATTCGCTGTACCGGATGCTTTCACAGGTTTATGGGATCCACATCGTGCAGGCAGACGAGGTAGTTGAAGCGGGTTTAGCCAATACGGAAGAAGCGCGATTGCTGGGAGTCCCGAAGGGAAGCCCAGTGTTTCTTTTTACGCGTACCTCTTACGTGGAAGGCGGAAAGGCGGTGGAGTACGTAAAGTCAACGTTTCGTGGGGACCGTTACAAGATCACAAACCGATTGGGTGCAGTTCAGTGATGGGGATTGTTAGGGGTGAAGCATGAACAAAATGGTGGAAACACGGGCGGGAAATAGAAGTCTGGGCTCTTTTGATTTATCGCGGGTGGGTGAACGAAGGAGGTTTTGCATGAAAGGCCTTGCAAGTAAGTTGTTGTGGTGTTTCGTGCTGGCGTTGAGCATGAGCTACGCCGGTTTCAGTCAAAACGTGACGGGAACGATTCTTGGCACGGTTACCGACTCCAAGGGCGGCGCCGTGGCGAATGCCACGGTCACGATAACTAACTCGGATCAAAATATTGTGGTTCGCACGCTTACAACGGACCAGGAAGGGCAGTACATTGCTCCGCTTCTGCCAGTGGGGCGTTACAGCGTCACGGGGGAAGCTTCCGGCTTCAAGAAAGTTGTGCATTCAGGCTTGGTTCTGAACGTCGGAGACAAACTCGCGGTAAACCTCACGCTCGAAGTAGGCTCAGTTAATGAGAGTGTCACTGTGGAGGCCAACGCCGTCCAAGTGGACACGCAGAGCGCCACGGCGACCGGTGTGATTTCGGGGTTGCAGTTACGCGAGCTTTCTCTGAACAGCCGCAACTACGCTCAGCTTGTGCTGCTGGTGCCCGGCGCTTCCGACTCCGGCAATGCGGACCAGATTTTCCCCGGCGCTACGGCTCCCATCGGAACCAACGTCATGAGTTTTCAAATCAACGGCAACCGCCGCGAAGAGAACAATTGGCAGGTGGATGGCGCTGATAATGTGGACCGTGGTTCCAATCTCACGCTGCTCTCTTTCCCGAGCATCGATGCGATCAGTGAGTTCCGCGTCGTTCGCGGCGTGTATGACGCCGAGTCCGGCCGTTCCGCAGGCGCGCAGGTCAATGTAATTACTCGCTCCGGCACTAGCGAACTTCATGGCGGCCTGTATGAGTTTTTCCGTAATGACGATCTCAATGCCAACAGCTTTTTCAATAAGACGACGACTCCAGCTACTCCCCGCTCCAAGCTGCGCTACAACGACTTTGGCGGAACGGTTGGGGGACCGGTTTGGATTCCCAAGGTCTACGAACAGAAGGACAAGACTTTTTTCTTTGTTTCTGAAGAGGCACGTCGCATCGTCACCTATTCCAATCCCACGGCCACGATTCCCTACGCGGGGATGGCCAATGGGCAGTTCAATCACGTTGTTTGCACCCAGTGGGCCAACGTCAACGGCAAGCCAGGCCCGTGCGCTGCTTATGGCACTAGCATTCCGGCAGCCTCCATTAACCCTATAGCTGCTGCCTACGTCAAGGACCTGTTTTCCAAGTTCCCCACGCCCAATGCGGCTACCGCGAGCAACCCCTTCAAGGACATAACCACGCTGGGCAATATCTTCAACTTCCGTGAGGATATGGTGAAGATAGACCACGTCTTTGGTCCGAAGCTGACTGTCAATGGCAAGTTCCTGCATGACACCAACCCGACCACCGAGGCCGGAGGTTTGTTCACCAGCATGCCCGTCAATGGCATCGCTACCACTTCTACGAGCTCGCCGGGACACCAGTACAATATCGCGGCCACCTACACTCCCAGCCCAAAGTTGCTGCTGGACGGGGGTTATCGCTACTCTTATGGCGCCATCCTCAGCCATGTGATCGGCGCCGAGAATTATTCTCAATCGCCGGACGTCCAGACGGCGATTGGCAACTCCCTACCGTTTCAGAACCTCTTGGGACGCGTTCCCAGCATCATTTGGCCGACCGGCCTTGCCACGAACGTCAGCACTTTCGGCCCCTATAATGACTACAACACCAATCACACCACCTACGGCAACGTCACCAAAATCCTCGGCTCACACACCCTGAAGTTTGGCGCAATCTACTACCACTACAACAAACATGAGAATCAGCTATCCGGAAGCAACAATGGCGCCTATTCCTTTGACGCCTCTAATGCTCCTAACTCGACCACCACATTTGGTGGGAGTCCGGTTTGTACAACAACTGCTGCGACGGGAGGCACTTGCCCATTCGCGTTCGAGCAGGCCTATGCGAATTTCCTTCTTGGGCAGCTGAGTTCGTTCTCGCAAGCTTCCTTGGATGTCACGGCAAACATTTTTGACAATCAGTTCGAGTACTATGGGCAAGACACTTGGCGCGTGAGGCGAAACCTGACCGTCACTTATGGCATCCGGCACTCCTTCTTCCGTGAACCTACGGATGCCAGCGGCACTAATGGCTCCAGCCGTCTCGTGAATTTCGATCCGGCACTCTGGAATCCTGCGGAAGCGCCATGCATCACGGCCAACGGCTTAATGGATGTTACCTTGGTGAATGGTGTCCCCACAGGTAGCGATTGCAACCCGAACTACAATCCGCTGAATGGGCTCATCTTTGCCAATCCTCCGAATTTCCACGGATTTGTTGGAACCAAATCCCCGTTTGGCGACAAAGTGGGCAAGGAATTCAATAAGGCCATTGCCCCTCGGCTGGGTGTGGCTTGGGATCCCTTCGGCGACGGGCGAACGTCCGTGCGGGCGGGGTATGGCATCTATTTTGACAATGGCCTCGAGTTCGGGAACCCCGAGCTCAACGTCGGTTTGAGCCAAGGGTTTCTGACCAATCTCTCCATCACCGGCAGCACCATGTCAGCGCCGACCGGTGCAACAACTACGGCCGCCACCACGACTCCTTTCACCATTCAGTCGCGAATGCCTATTGATTACAAATCCCCTTACTCGCAGCAATGGAGTTTGGATGTCCAGCGGCAGTTCCGTGGCACCTGGCTGGCGGATATCGGTTACTACGGCAGCAATGGAATTCACCTCCCAGGCTTCGAGGATCTCAACCAGGCTCCCGTCGCCTCATATCTAAACTGTACAGCCGCAACGCCGTGCTTTGCGGGTCCCGGCGCCAACACCGCAGCTTGCACGGTTACCGGCGGTTGCGCCGTCGTGATCAGTGCTCCGATTAACAACGCCACGCCGAAATCGAACCAACTCAATGTTCTTCGGCCCTACACCGGCTATGGTCCCGGATTATTCTTCGTGAACCTCTTCACATCGAACTATAACTCGCTCCAAGCACAAGTGCAGAAGCGATTTTCGGGCAATTCCATGGTCAACGTTTCCTACACCTGGTCACACGGCTTGACCACCGACCCTGCGGATCGCAGCACAGGAGGGGCGGCACTTCCTCAAGTCACCGGCGATTTTCGTAACAATTATGGACCCACGATTGCCGACCGCCGGCACGTTCTGACCGCTAATTTCGTTTACGATCTTCCCTTCTACAAGACGCAGCAAGGCTTGATAGGCCATCTTGCGGGTGGCTGGGAAGTTTCTGGCGTACAGACTTTTCAAACCGGACTTCCCCTGACTGCTGTCCTAGGCAACGGCACTTGTTTCGGCACGCCCGGTGCGACCTGTAACGATCCTACTGGTTCAGGTTGCCTGCTCGGCGCTTCCCCCTTGGGTTGCCGACCAAATCAGGTAGGCGATCCGAACTCGGGCGCTCCACGTACTTACGCCAGTTGGTTCAACACCGCTGCTTTTGCGGCGCCGTCGGCTGCGCAGACGACAGTAACCACCGAGCGCCCGGGCGCGATTCGCGGACCGGGATTCTGGCGTACGGACCTTTCGCTATTTAAGAATATGAAGTTCACGGAGCGCTTTACCGGCCAGTTGCGCTTCGAGACCTTCAACACTTTTAACCACACCAATCCGATCTGCTGTGCATCCACCAGCCTCATCTCGACGTTGTATAACCAAGTGACTTCAACGCGCGATCCGCGCATCCTGCAGCTTGGAATGAAGGTCAACTTCTAGATTCGGTAGTTGGTATTCGACTTGAACGCCGGTGGTGAAACCCGCCGGCGTTTCGTTTTAGAACGGGAAGTTCTGCAGTGTAGAGCAGTGGAAGAAGGAATTGCAGCAGGAATAGCGGGCTTAAGAGTGTCGTTCCATCGAGAGCTCTTCAAAATCCTTTCCTGAGGATGAAACAAAATAGACCCCTGAAGCGTTTAGGGGTGTATAGTGATTCCCTAAAGGGATTATGTGTAGCGGAGAAAGCAGAAGAGAAAGAGCAAGGGAAGGAAGCCAGGGTAGTGGGCACGGAAAAAGAAGGCGATTTGATGCAAGGGACGCTCGACATGCTGGTATTGAAGGCGCTGGCGCGTGGTGCGAAGCACGGGTATGGCGTGGCGGAGTGGATCCATGAAAGTTCGAACGACGTTCTGCACGTGGAGGAAGGCGCGCTTTATCCGGCGCTGCACCGGCTGCAGCTGAAAGGGTTACTGTCCGCGGAGTGGGGCACGTCGGAGAACAATCGGCGGGCCAAGTATTACTCGCTGACCGCGGCCGGACGGAGGAAATTGGCGGAAGAAGCCGAGTATTGGCGGCGGATGTCCGGGGCGATTGCGCGCGTGATGCAGATGGCGTAAAAAGGAACGCAAAATTCGAAACTCGAAAATGGGGACTCGAAAATCGAAATTGCGACCTGGGAAGTGCTAAAGCGCACCCCTACAATGGCGGGGAGAATCCGGAGAAATGCGTATGAGCTATTGGATAAGAGTGAAGGCGCTGTTCAAGAGGAATCAGCTTGACCGAGATCTGGAGGACGAGCTGGCGTTTCACTTGGCGATGCGCGAAGCGAAGAACCGCGAGCGCGGGATTACCGGAGAGGAAGCTCGGTTTGCGGCGCGAAGGGAATTCGGCAATGTGACGAGCGTCAAAGAAGCTTGCCGGGAGGCGTGGAGCTTCGTCTCGCTGGAAACTACCTGGCGCGATCTGCGCTACGGGGCGCGAGCGCTGGCGAAGAATCCGGGGTTCACCGCAGCGGCGGTGTTTGCGGTCGCTCTGGGAATCGGCGTGAACACGGGAATTTTCTCGGTGCTGAATGGAGTTGCGCTGAAGCTGCTGCCGGTTCCCAAAGCAGAGCAGATCGTAAGCGTGGATCAGATTTTCCATGGAAAGGTTGGTCGCA
>JAWOLO010000641.1:0-8623 GCA_033853375.1 Terriglobia bacterium | reverse complement strand
AACGTGCGGTAGTTGATGGTCTCCGGCTTGGTCACTTCGCCGTGGGACCACGAGCGAATTTTTTCCGGACTTGCCAGACTGATGCGGATGGAATCGAAATCAGCAATCAGGCTAGCGCGATCATACGGGCTGCTGCGATACAAGGTTGTTTCCTCCCTCCCTGACTTTCGCCAGGGTCGCGTCCCGGTTCGCATCTTTGTGGATGCTCACCGAGGACGGCTGAGAACCCAAAGGCAATGAAACTGGCGACTAAAGTCGCCGCTACAAAACCGGCCAAGACGGGGCGCAGCATGCTGCGCCCCTACAAAGCTACTAATCCGCAGCCTTCTCCACGGGCGGCTTCTGCCGCTTCATCAACTCGACGTCCAGACAGAGCGACTGCAACTCGCGCACGAGCACGTTGAACGACTCCGGCACACCCGGCTCGATGCCCGGCTCGCCCTTGACGATGGCCTCGTAAATCTTGGCGCGGCCGTAAACGTCGTCGGACTTCGCCGTGAGCAATTCCTGCAGGATGTGCGCGGCGCCGTAGGCTTCGAGCGCCCAGACTTCCATTTCGCCGAAGCGCTGGCCGCCGAACTGCGCTTTTCCACCGAGCGGCTGCTGGGTGATCAGCGAGTACGGACCGATAGAACGGGCGTGAATCTTGTCGTCGACAAGGTGCGAGAGCTTGAGCATGTAGATGAAACCGACGGTAACTGGCTGATCGAACTGGTCTCCCGTCATGCCGTCGAAAAGGTTGATCTTGCCGAGGTTTGGCAACCCGGCAACTTCCAGCAAGTGGCGGATTTCCGGTTCGCGCGCGCCGTCAAACACGGGCGTGGCAAACGGGATGCCGTCTTTGAAGCCTTCGGCGTACTCGATCAGGTCGTCGTCCTCGAGCTTCGCGAGCGACTTCCAGATCGCGGTCTCGCCAAAAACTTCCTTGAACCAGCGGCGGATGGCCTCGGCTTTAACTTCCTTGCTAAACAAACGCTTCAGGCTGTTGCCCAGCTCCTTGGAAGCCCACCCGAGGTGCGTCTCTAGAATCTGGCCGACGTTCATACGCGAAGGAACGCCGAGCGGGTTAAGAACGATTTCCACAGGAGTACCGTCGGGCAGATACGGCATATCTTCCTGGGGCACGATGCGCGCGATGACGCCCTTGTTGCCGTGGCGGCCAGCCATCTTGTCGCCGATGGAAAGCTTGCGCTTCATGGCGATGTAGACCTTGACCAGCTTGATCACGCCGGGAGGCAGTTCGTCGCCCTTTTTGAGCTTTTCCTTGCGCTCTTCAGTGATCTTGCGGAGCACGTCGATCTGGCGCGAAGTCATCTCCTCGATCTCTTCGATTTTCTCGATGAGGAGAGGATCTTTCTCGCTGAGCTTCAGGCGCTTGAGGTTGCGCGTAGAGATTTTCTCGATGAGCTCACGCGTCAGCTCGGTGCCCTTGTTCAACAAACGCTTGTTGGTCTTTTCGTCGTGCAAGTCGGCTTGCAAAACCTTGCCGCCCAAGAGGTCGGAAAGGCGCTTGAGGCGCTCGTCGGTCAGGATGCGGATTTCATCCGCCAGGTTTTTCTCCAACTTGAAAACCTGCGCGGCTTCGATGGCCTTGTGGCGCTCGTCTTTCTCTCCGCCCTTGCGGGTGAAGATCTTGACGTCCACGATGGTGCCTTCGATGCCCGGCGGGCAATAGAGCGAAGCATCGCGCACATCACCGGCTTTTTCGCCGAAGATGGCGCGCAGCAGCTTTTCTTCCGGAGTGAGCGTGGTTTCGCCCTTGGGCGTGACTTTGCCTACAAGAATGTCCCCCGGCTTGATGACGGCGCCGATGCGAATGACGCCGCTTTCGTCGAGGTTGCGGAGGAACGATTCACTGATGTTGGGAATATCGCGCGTGACTTCTTCAGGTCCGAGCTTCGTGTCGCGCGCCTCGATTTCGTATTCCTCGATGTGGATTGAGGTGTAGTAGTCGTCTTTCACCAGCTTTTCGCTGACGAGGATCGCATCTTCGAAGTTGTACCCGCGCCACGGCAAGAAGGCCACGAGCACGTTGCGTCCCAGGGCCAGTTCGCCGCGGTCCGTGCACGGGCCATCGGCAAGGACCTGGCTCTTCTTGACGCGGTCGCCGACGCGAACCAGGGGCTTCTGGTTGATGCAAGTGTTCTGGTTCGAGCGCTTGAATTTAATGAGTTGATAGATGTCCGCGCCCACTTCGCGGCTGAGAACGCCGGAGTGGTCAGACTCGACGCGGACAATGATGCGCTCGGAGTCAACTTGATCCACGATGCCATCGCGTTTGCACAGCACAACGGCGCCGGAATCGCGGGCAGTGACGCGCTCCATGCCGGTGCCGACCAGCGGGGCTTCACCCTTGATCAGCGGCACAGCCTGGCGCTGCATGTTCGAGCCCATCAGCGCGCGGTTGGCGTCGTCGTTCTCGAGGAACGGAATCAAGCTGGCGGCCACGGAGACGAGCTGCTTCGGCGAAACGTCCACATAGTCGACTTCGTCGCGATGTTTCAGCACGAAGTTGCCGGCCTGGCGGCAGTTGACGAGTTCAGTGGTGATGCGCTGCTTTTCATCGAGCGCCACGTTGGCCTGAGCGATGACGTATTTGTCTTCTTCCCAAGCCGAGAGATAGAAGCAATAGGGCTCGTAGACCACCTTGCGGCGCTTCAATTCTTCGTTCAACTCTTCGACTTTGTCGCGCTCGACGATTTCGCCAGCCTTGAATTCGCTGTCGCCGGCGTTGACAATCTGCACGTAATCGATGATGCGGCCGCCCTTGACCTTGCGGTAGGGCGATTCAATGAAGCCGTAATCATTGATGCGCGCGAAGCAGCTCAGCGAGCTGATGAGTCCGATGTTCGGACCTTCCGGAGTTTCAATCGGGCAGATGCGGCCGTAGTGGGTCGGATGGACGTCGCGGACTTCGAACCCGGCGCGCTCGCGCGAAAGGCCGCCAGGACCGAGAGCCGAGAGACGGCGCTTGTGCGTGATTTCGCTTAGCGGGTTGGTCTGGTCCATGAACTGGCTGAGCTGCGACGAGCCAAAGAACTCGCGAATCGCGGCCATGACGGGCTTGGCGTTCACCAGGTCGTGCGGCATGGCCGTGGACATTTCCTGGTACACGCTCATCTTTTCCTTGATGGCGCGCTCCATGCGGACCAGGCCGATGCGGAACTGGTTTTCGAGCAGTTCGCCGACCGCGCGGACGCGGCGGTTGCCGAGGTGGTCGATGTCATCCACCAAGCCGATGTTCTTGCGCAGCTTGAAGAGATACTTGATGGCCGCGACGAAATCAGGCGTGTCCAGAGTGCGATTGTCGAGCGGCGTATCCAGCCCCATCTTGATGTTGAATTTCAGGCGGCCGACGCGGCTGAAATCGTACTTGCGCGGATCGAAGAACATGCCGCGGAAAAGATTCGTGGCGGTTTCGAGCGTCGGCGGATCGCCGGGACGCAGCTTGCGATAGATTTCGATGAGAGCTTCCTTCGAAGAGCGAATCGCGTCTTTGTCGAGAGTGCGCGAGAGCACCACGCCGATGTCGTCGCGCTCGGGGAAGAACACATCGACTTCGGTGATGCCGGTTTCCGCGAAGGCCTGCCAGAGTTCCGCCGTGAGCGGTTTATTGGCCTCGAGCATGATTTCGCCGGTCTGCCGATTGACCACGTCGGCGACGCTGTACGCGCCCTCGAGGTCCTGCAGGGAAGCGCGGACCTGAGAAATCTTGGCCTTGATGAGTTCTTTGAAGAGGGTTTCGGTGATGCGCTTGTGCGCGCCGACAATCACTTCATCGGTTTTGGGATTGCGGATTTCGTGGGCCATTTTGCGGTCCACGATGCCCGGCGAAACGTTCCAGAAGAGCTCCTTGTCGCGCAGGGAGATGCGCTCGACCTGGTAGAAAGTGCGCAGAATTTCTTCGTTGGACTTCATGCCCAGGGCGCGAAGGAAAATGGAGCCGAGGAATTTGCGCTTGCGGTCGATGCGCACGTAAAGAATGTTTTTGGTGTCGTACTCGAATTCCACCCAGGAGCCGCGGTAGGGAATAATTTTCCCGAGGAAATAAGTGCGGTTGTTGGCGCTCTCAAAAAACACGCCCGGGGAGCGGTGCAACTGTGAAACGATGACGCGCTCCGTGCCATTGATGATGAACGTGCCGTTCTCGGTCATCAGCGGAATGTCGCCGTAAAAAACTTCCTGCTCTTTAATATCGCGGATAGTCTTCGCGCCGGAGTCGGGGTCTTTGTCGTAAATGGTCAAACGAATCGTGACGCGCAGAGGCGCGGAATAGGTCATGCCGCGCTCCTGGCATTCATTCACGTCGTACTTCAACTGCATGGCCACGGGATCGCCGCACTTGTTGCAGAAGGTCGGCGTGTTCTTATTGAAAGTGCCGCACTTGTGGCAGATGACGTCGCCGGTCTGATATGGATTGGTGACCACCGAAGCGCCGCAATTGCGGCAGGTGGCGCGCAAGTGATGCAGGCCCTTCAAGTTGCCGCACTTGCACTCCCAGTTGCCGATCGAATAGTCCACGAACTCGAGCTGCGACATTTCGCGGAAATCCTTGATCGGAAACACCGACGTAAACACCGATTGAAGGCCGGCGTCCTCGCGCTCGCTTGGCAGCAGATCCATCTGCAGGAAGCGCTGATAGGACTTCATCTGGACTTCAATCAGGTTGGGAATCTGGATCGAGCCCTGGATTTTCGCGAAATCCAGCCGCTGATGTTCCCTGGCGTGCTGATTGCTATTCGGCATGCTTAATCTACCTCATTCCTTTCGGGCAAGCTGCGGAGATACTCGAAGAAGACACATAACCGCCGCGTTCAGACGTGCCCGAAATCTGCGCGCAGACGGCTAAAGGCGCTCCGGGGGGAACGCTTGGAGTTGTTGTAGTGCCCAGCTTCAACGTGCGTTGTTGATGCCCTCTGGCGCGACCCCTCGCCCGAAAAGCCGCGCCGGTCCGGAAATCCAGTCGAAGGCGAAACTACTTGATCTCCACCTTGGCGCCGGCTTCCTCGAACTTCTTTTTGATCGCCGCGGCTTCTTCCTTGTTCACGCCTTCCTTGACGGTCTTGGGAGCGCCATCCACGAGGTCCTTGGCTTCTTTCAGGCCCAGGCTGGTGACTTCGCGGACCGCCTTGATGACGTTAATCTTGTTGCCGCCCACTTCGGTGAGCACGACGGTGAATTCCGTCTTCTCTTCCGCCGGTGCAGCACCGCCGGCTGCCGCTGCTCCGCCGCCGCCCGCCGCGACTACCGTCGCCGCAGCCGCAGAAACGCCGAAGGTTTCTTCCATCTTCTTTACCAGTTCGGACGCCTCAAGCAACGTCAGCCCCTTGATTTCTTCCAGGATCGTATCGACTTTCGCCATGACTCTTTCCTCTCCTCTCAAATCTATAAATTGAACTTACTGGGCCGCTTCGGGAGCAGGTGCTGCGCTGCCTCCGCCGGACCCAAACTTGTTGGCCTTGATGGCTTCGTTCACAGTTACCGCCAGGTTGCGCGGCAGCGCGTTCAGAGCCACGGCAATGCGCTGCGCTGGAGCGTTCAGCAGAAACATGATTTTGCTGATGAGCTCGTCCTTCGACGGCAGGTTCGCGAGCTGCCTGATGTCTGCGATGGACACGACGCGGCCTTCGACGACGCCAGACTTGAACTGAAACGCCGGAACATCTTTGGCAATCTTGGTAATCGCTTTCGCGAGAGCCACGGGATCGGTCTCGGTGTAAGCGATGGAATTCGTGCCCGTCAGGTTCTTGAGTAAATTCTCGGCGGGCGTGCCGGCTCCGGCGCGCTCCGCAAGAGTATTCTTTACGACCTTGTATTTGCCGCCCGCGGCCTGCACGGCCCGACGGAGCTTAGTGTCCTCGTCCACCTTGATGCCTTGAAAGGTGGTGAGAATCACGGTTGAGACTTTGGCTAGCTCGGACTTCAGCTTGTCGAGGTCTGCTTGTTTTTCGCTGCGCTTTTTCATGAATCCGCTCCGCTACGCTTCAGCGCCTATCAGGCGGCTGTTGCCAGCGCCTCCGCTTCGGCCAAGTCGATGGTGATACCCGGCCCCATCGTCGAGGTCAGTGTGATTTTCTTGACGTATTTGCCTTTAGCAGCTGCCGGCTTCGCTTTCACCACGGCTTCAAGAACCGCGTGCGCGTTTGCTACCAGCTTGGGCGCGTCAAACTGAATTTTGCCGATCGCGCAGTGCACGATGCCAGCTTTGTCCACGCGAAATTCCACTTTACCGGCTTTTACTTCCTTGATGGCTTTCGCCACTTCAAACGTCACTGTGCCAGTCTTAGGATTCGGCATCAAGCCGCGCGGACCAAGCACTTTGCCGAGTTTTCCGGCGGAGCGCATCATGTCTGGAGTGGCAATCACGGCGTCAAAATCCGTCCAGCCCTCCATAATTTTCTGCACAACGTCATCGCCGCCAACGAAATCCGCGCCCGCCTCTTGCGCTTCGCGGACCTTTTCGCCGCCAGCGATTACCAGCACGCGCACCGCTTTGCCCAACCCGCTAGGCAGGCCCACGGTGCCGCGTACCACCTGGTCGGAGTGCTTGGGGTCCACGCCCAAGTTGATCGCCAGTTCCACAGTTTCGTTGAACTTCGTGTGATGCAGCTTCTTCAAAAGCTCGGCGGCATCGCCGAGCTTGTACGGCCGCGCTTCCACTTGCTTGCGCGCATTCTCTACATGCTTGCCTGACTTCTTCATTCGCTACCTCGTTCGGCCTCTGGGCGCCTGAACTTCCTAGGCTTCCACGACTTCCAGGCCCATGTTGCGCGCTGTACCCATCACGGTGCGCATCGCGGACTCCAGATTGGTGGTGTTGAGGTCGACAAGCTTGATCTTCGCAATCTCTTCCACTTGTTTCTTCGTGACTTTGCCGACTTTGTTGCGGTTCGGCTCGGCGGAACCCTTGGCGATATTGGCAGCACGCTTGAGCAGCACGGACGCCGGCGGCGTCTTCAAAATGAAGGTGAACGTGCGGTCGCTGTACACTGTGACGAGCACGGGGAAAATCATCCCGTCCGGCTCTTTCGCGGTCTTGGCGTTGAACTGCTTGCAAAAATCCATGATGTTCAAGCCGTGCGGGCCGAGGGCCGTGCCCACCGGCGGCGCGGGTGTAGCCTTGCCCGCAGGTAATTGCAATTTAATGGTCGCTTGAATCTTTTTTGCCATGTTCCTGCCTCAATCCTTCATTCGTTTACTGCCCGCTCAAGTCGCCTCTGCTCACCCCAGCTTCTCGACGCTCGCGAAATCCAGTTCCACCGGCGTGGAGCGGCCAAAAATCGTGACCGAAACTTTCAGGCGGCTATGGTCGTGGTCGATTTCTTCCACGCTGCCGTTGAAATTCGCGAACGGGCCGTCGACGATGCGCACCTGCTCGTTGCGCTCGAAGACCACTTTTGGCTTAGGCCGATCCGTTGGAACGTGCACCCGGTTGATGATCGCGTCGACTTCCGCTTCGCTCAGCGGAGAAGGCGACGTGGCCGAACCCACAAAGCCCGTGACGCGCGGCGTCGACCGCACGATGTGCCAGGTGTTTTCGTCCAGATCCATTTCCACCAGAACGTAGCCGGGATACGACATGCGCGGCGAAACTACCTTCTTGCCGCCGCGCACTTCCACCACCTCTTCCATGGGGATCATCACGCGGCCAATCTTGTCCTGAAGATTGAATGCCGCCACGCGGCTCTCCAAGCTCTCTTTTACTTTCTTTTCAAAACCCGAGTAGGTATGGATGATGTACCACTGCATTCCCATCGATTGCTCTTCCCCTTCACACACCAAACTTCTTGAAAATTGCCTGCACTGCGTGCTGAACTCCTAAATCCACTAGCCACAGAAAAACTCCGAAAAACGCCACAGTCACCAGAACCACCCAGGTAGTAGACACTACGTCTTCGCGCGTTGGCCAAGTGACCTGTTTCAATTCGAGGCGCGTGTCGTGGAGAAATTCCTTTGCCTCAGCCAGCGAGCTGGTAACTTTCTCTCCTACGCCGGACGCCGCCTCGGTGATGGCGTTCCCTGATCCGCCGTTCTTTACTTTTACTGCCTGCGTGGCCATCTTTTCCTCGATTACTTCCCGCGGAGCCTTCGCTACCGCTTGTTACTGCTGCGTTCCGTTTCGCTCGGAACGCTCAACTCTGGCAGGGGAGGAGGGATTCGAACCCCCATACCCGGTTTTGGAGACCGGAGTCCTGACCGTTGGACGACTCCCCTTTACGCTGAGCGCCGTGCAATCGGCGCGAAGGGTTTACCCTCGCCCCGCTTCAGGAGCTCCAGCTTCTTTTCTCGACTCCAACCTTTAATCTCCTTCTCCCTTTGCCGTGCTGCCTTAGAACTGCCGCAGCACTCGCTCCAAACTAACTTCACCGGCCTGCGTTTCGCGGTGAACTGAGGTCCAACTCCCCGGTTATGCCGCTTGACCCGTTCTTCTACATCCGTCGCGATCCCGATGTATAAAGAACTGTCACGGCATCGCGCCATGTAGCAGAACCAAACTTCCTGCCCTTTCTCTGCCACATCTCCCCGCTTGATCGACCCTTCGACGCCTTCGGCATCTCAGGGCAAGCCGGAGTCCTGACCCTTCGCTGCGCTCAGGGCAAGCCGTTGGACGACTCCCCTTTAC
>JAWOLO010000640.1:0-3621 GCA_033853375.1 Terriglobia bacterium | reverse complement strand
AAATCATTATTCCAGTCATGTTTGGGACAAGCGGCTTCGTTCTCGACCTCGGACCGCCTGAGCGTAAGACCATTATTCGTGCCAGGGAGGTAGGGCTTTTGAACATAACGAAGTATGTGGAGGGACTGACCCCCGGACGAGTCCAGTCCATGACTATTGCCGAATGCAACGACGTGGTGACCACATTCGGGAGCACTGCTGTCGCCCATTCAAGCATCTGCTCAATTCGATATCCCGAGTTCGTTCGAGAAGCGAAGGCCGACTTGGATACCTCCGTCGACCATCTGATCGCGCGCCCCCCACAATTTGGCCTGTCGCGATGGGCGTCGTTACAAGCTGTGGAGAAAATTCTAAAGGCTTTCATCAAGGAACGGGGTGGACAGGTTCAGTTCATTCATGAACTTGGTGACCTCGCGAGAGACGCGGAAAGAGTGGGTTTAAGCGTAGTAGACCGAACCGCGCTTGCGGCGATTCAGTGCACTGCTGGCGTTCGCTATGGGAGCGAGCAAAGCACTATGCAGCAGGCCGTCAGTGCACACCGAGCAGCCATAGCCGTCTGCGGTGCAGTTGCTGTTCAGTTTAAGAATCGCGATGACTGGAGAATTCTCCTGGTTGATGGCTGTTCAAAAGATCGACAGAGAAAGATGGTCTTGTTGATGCGAGCCTTGCCAGCGGACTTCGCTCGTGCCGGGATTGGTCCGGAACATCTCAAGAACTAAGGCTTTAGTCTCATTGATGCAACAAAATGCGCGACGACTTCACAGAGGAGGTGAAACGCACTCTGTCCAACAGGGCCGGCTCCAGGTGTTCGAATCCGGATTGCTTCGCCTCGACTAGCGGGCCTCAAGACGACCCGACGAAGGCGGTCAACGTCGGTGTTGCTGCCCACATTACCGCAGCGGCCGAAGGTGGTCCGCGCTACGATTCAGCCCTCACTTCAGAGGAGCGGCGCAGCATCGATAATGGGATTTGGCTCTGCCAAAACTGTGCCCACATAATCGACTCCGATGTTCGCAGGTTCTCCAAAGAGCTTCTTCTGGCCTGGAAAACCATCGCTGAAGATCGGGCGCGCAATTCCATTGGAAGAACTGCTGCCGAAAGCGCGGTTGGGGAGAGGCTTCTTCCGCTATTGGAGTTATACCTGGAGCCATTAGGCATCGTGCCGTACACGTACGAGCCACGCATGCCAGTTCGGTCTTTAGTGTTGGGGCTTAAGAACGTTGGATCAGCAAGTGCCAAGTTTCCCACCATCAGATACAGGCAAGCATCCGGTCTGAGGGTTGACGACTTTGGGATCGACGGGAACTATCACTTCGGACTCCCGCGAAGCCCTTCGGATAGCGGGTGGGAGACCTTCCGAGGTGGGGCGAATGACGTGATCCACCAGGGCGAGACGCTGAAGATGACCTATGCATCCAGCCTTTGCGAGAGACCCCATTCTCCGCGCGGCCAGGTACGCGAACTGACGGGCCAATCGTCCTTCTCGACATGAGCTGGCCCGTCAGCCGCTTGTAAGGATTGACTATTTATTCGCCTTCTCCCATGCGCTCACGAAATCTCGGACGAAATTCGTCGATGGGCGTCGTTGAAACACAACCGTCCGTGTGGCGCTGAACTGCCAGACGACTCGGAGCGTATTCGGTGGAACGAACTTGACCGCGGAGCCTTGGCCGTTGATCCCGTAACGAGGCGTGGTGGTCGCGTAGCCGTTGCCATAAGCATCCGTCCACACGCTGGTGTGGGTGCCCATCGAGAAAACTTGTGCGCCGAAGACTAGCACGACATCTGCTTTCTCAATCTCGCCCACAACCCGCAGCTCGGGGTGCTTAGAGAACTGCTTTATCATGTTGCTGCGCACCTCGGGCTCGACGCCGTAAATGAAGACATTCTTCACTCCCTTAAGCTCGGCCGGCGTCCCGTATTCAATGATGGGCGAAGAAGGTGTTGCAGCAGTGGGTGCCGCAGCAGGCGCAGGTTGCAGGGGCGCGACACCTTTTGTCATGCTGAAACTGCCGTTTGCATGGGTGCCTCGGCAATCTATTCCCGTGTAACTTCCGAGCATCGCCCCTGCACGCAGATCCGCGCTGCCATTAAACTTCCCGGGACAATCTTTGATTACTTGAACCAGCTCAAAAGTGAACTTCCCATTGGTGACTTGACCAGCAATTGTTCCGCCTCCTCCGACAGAACTGGTGTATGTACCCCGTAGCGAATTGCCATCCTGCATCAACGTAAAGGAAAGTTGGCCGGATGAGAGGGAATCGGCGAAGGTTGCAGCCCAGGCGCCATCCATGTCGGCTCCATTCGAGCTGGCGTGGGTTGGAGGAGGCAATGACGCGAGATCGATTTCATGTTTCTTTGCCCAGAGCTCGGTCACTTGGTTAACAGGTATAGCGAAATTGAGATTCTGGCCGTCGCTCAAAGCGGCACACACGACTGCTATAACGTTTCCTTTGTCATCGAAGACAGGGCCGCCGCTGCTTCCGTGTGAGATGGGGGCGGAAATTTGAAAAAGCTGCTGACCCTCGAACATCCGAACCCCGCTTATCAACCCATTGCTGACAGTCTTCTCCAATCCTTGGGGGTTCCCGATCACTACTATCGCGGAGCCGGTCGCGACCTTGTCAGAGTCGCCCAAACTGGCGATGTGCGTGCTTGCAGTGGGCACTTTCAGGATTGCCAGGTCCTTCTTCTCGTCGAAGGCGTACACAGAGGTAGCCCGCAGAACCTGCCCGGAGCCTGCTTTAACCACAGCAGCCTTCGCTCCCGCGATGACATGAAAGTTCGTCACAACCGCCGAGCCGTCTCCGATGAAGAATCCTGATCCAAGGCTCACAGAGGCGTCATCAGCAGACACGATCAATGCTAGAGCGGAGTCGTTCTCCTTCAGAATGTCGGCAGGAGTCTTAGGGGCTTGTTGTTGATTAGACTGCGACCAAAGAAGTGCCGTGGAGCATACGAATATTGCCCCATAATGCGTCATCCTTCTCAAGCTAGGCATCGCTCCTATCCTCCCAATAGAATCTCACTCGCATCCATCGGTGAGCTTCTCAAGCGCATCGCCCTTGGATAGCCAATAATCCTCGGTATACACTCTCATGCCGTCGTCTGCCGTATCATCGATCACGTCGTGAAAGCCGTAGGACTCATACGGCCCAATGATTACATCTCCCTTATCCGGATCGTGACCCCCATACCACTCCAGCAGATCATAGCCTCCCCGGGTTTGAACGAGAAAATAGTCGCACCCCGAGATACGATGCGAGACTACGCCGCTAACGGAAGCCATCGGTTCCATGTACCCGGAAAACGCCAGGCAGAAGATCGACACCATGAAAAGCCTTGGGAGCCGCTGCGGGAATGTCATCGACACACCCGGCCATACGCCGGCCGATATCCCTTCTTCTGCGCTTCCGCCTGGGTCATGTACTCCCCACGCTTTGTAGTCCCGTACCAGCGGGTTCCCGGACAGTGGTAAACGCCGGAAGCGGTATTGACCCAGACTTTGACATCGGGATTGCCCCGATCTGCTTGCTGCGAGGAGGCCGCGACGGCAGCAACCGTCCTGGCGCTCGATTGCGAGCGAGCCTGAGGGCCACCGCCCAGAAGCGGAACGCACAT
>JAWOLO010000639.1:0-5130 GCA_033853375.1 Terriglobia bacterium | reverse complement strand
GGCGGAGAAAGGTCAGGGTAGGCATCCACCGGCATGCGCTGAAAGGAAATGGCGCCCGCGAAAATGATGAGCACGGTGACCATCATCACCAGAAAGCGCTGCTGCAGCGCGAATTGGACAATCCTATGGATCATGGCGAATTCTTCTAAGCTCGCTTCCGTTTAGTGCTGCAAGGAATTCTTGAATTGCAGGAACAGGCTGCCGTCGCCGACCACGCGTTCGCCTTCCTTCAAACCATCCGTGACCTGCGTGCGGCCGTTCTGGCTATCCCCAATTTTCACCAGGCGCTTGGCAAACTGGTTCGCGCCGGACTGCACGTACACAAACGGCAGGTTTTCGCTATCGCGGAGAACGGCAGCGTCGGGAACGGTGAGCGCATCCCGAATCACGCCGGCTTGCAACATCGCTGTGACGTACATGTCCTTCTTCAAAATCTTGTTGGGGTTGCTGGTGACGATGCGCGCCTGGAGCGTGCGCGTATTGGGATCCAGCGCGGGCGCAACATACGAAATCTTGCCGTGAAACATTTGTGGATACGTATCCGTGCTGATCTCTACAGGTTCGCCCACCCGCACGTAGGCCACGTCGCTCTGGTAGACATTCACGAGCACCCACACCGTGCTCATGTCCGAGATGGTGAACACCTGCGTCGCGCCCGCCTGCAGCAGTTGGCCCGGACCCACAAGGCGCTCCACGACTTCTCCGCTGACCGGAGCTGGCAGTGGAATCTGCAACGTCGTTTTTGGCGGATTCTTGACCATCGCTTCCGGATCCTTTATGCCCAGCGCGCGCAGCATGTCTTCGCTGGCTTGCAAATCGGCTTGCGCTTGCGAGCGGCTGGACTCCGCTTGCTGCAGGTCCGCTTCCGCAATCGCGCCGTGGGCGTAGAGATCCGCAGACCGCGTGTAGACTTTGTCCGCCAGGAAAAATGCATCCCGCGCCTTCAGATACGCCGAGCGAGCAGCCGAATAGTCCGGACTGTTCACCGTCAGCAAGGGTTCGCCGGCTTGAACCGTCTGGCCCGGCGCCACGAGGATTTCATGCACCGGTCCGCCGATCGGGCTGAACACCGGCGTGGTTTTGAACGCGTTGTAAGTCACGTTGCCCGCGAATCGCAGCCGCCGCGGCAGGTCGCCCTTTTCCACCGAGACCACCTGCACGTGCGCCATCTGTTCCTGAGGCACAGTGAAGAGCGAGGCGGTTTCCGCCTTGGTTTCTGAGGCGGAATAAGAAGTCATCTTGGATTCGGACTCCGCGGGGCCCGCGCTGCTGCAACCCGTGATGATCAATGCCACCGCCGCGGCGGAAAACATCAGGACCGGTATCAGTATTTTTCTCATGGCAAATTCCTCGTGCCCACGGCCTGGCGCATCTGTTCGAGCGACGTCATATACGTCGCGAGCGCCTGCCGATAAGCAAGTTGATTGGCCCGGTAAGTGCGTTCCGCGTCGAGATAATCGAGCAGGCTCGCAGCGCCGCGCTTGTAGGCATACTCGCTGATGTCGCGCGACTTGATTGCCTGGTCCACGTAGCCGCCTTGATAGAGCTGTACAATTTGTTCGCTGGTCCGCAGGTTCTGATAGGCGTTCACGACGTCAGTCAGCACCTGTTGTGAAGTCTCCGCAGCCAGTTGCTCGTTTTGCGTGATGACATACCGTGTACGGGCGATCTCGCCCTGGTTGCGGTCGAAAAAGGGAAGCTCCAGGTTGAAGAAAAAAGCTCCCGTGTTGGTCGACGCAACATGGGAATAATTGAAAGTGGTAGTGAGATTGCGTTTGCGGTTTACTTCCGCGAGCAATTCCGCGCTCCGCGCCGCGGTCAGGTTTTGCTGTGCCGCGCGCAGGTCCGGCCGCGTGCGCAGCGCCAGCGCTTTCAGGTCGTCGAGCCCTGCGTGCACCGGCACATATTCGAGTTTGCCTTCCACGTCGTAATTGTCCGGGACCGATTCGAATCCCAGCAACTGCCGCAGCGCGGATAGCGCCTGAATCTTTGCCAGCTTCGCGCTTAAAACATCGTTCTGGAATTGCAGCATTTGCAATTTGATCTTGAGCAAGTCGCCTTCGCTGATGGCCCCGGCCTTGTACCGCGTCTCGCTGATGTCCACGGACTTCTGGAAGCTGTCCAAATCCTGCTGCGTGAAATCCACCTGCGACTGCGCGAGAACTGCGGCGACAAACTGCTGCCCCACGTTGAACGAAAGCGTGCGTTCGTTGTCGGCGACCGTCGAGCGCGTGGCTTCGGTCAGGTCCCGGGCGGCCCGCAAACGATGCTGGCGCTTCCCTCCAATTTCGAACGTGTACGCAAATCCCAGATCGAATTGCGCCTGGCTGTCGACGTAGTCGGAACTGAATTTGTCCGGCTGAAAAATCGGGAGAAACTGCGCGTCCCAGGAAAGCACAGGATTGGGACGAAGATTCGCGGTGGTTTCGAGCGCCTGCGACTGCAAAATCGTGGATCGCGCGGCCTGCAGCGCATGGTTATGCTGGATCGCCAGCCGCAGCGCTTCGTCGAGCGTAATACGCGCCGACGCCGGCGCCCCCGGGGACGCCTGCGGCATTGCTGCGGCAGCGGGAGGCGCAGGCGCAGCGGGATTTTGCTGCGCCGCCGGTGTAGCGGCGGGAACCGTGTTCTCCTTTGCCGGCACAGCAGCTGGCGGATTTTGGTGGTCTAGCGGATTCTGCTGCGCCGCCGCCAAGGCCGGCAGAGCCAGAACCGATAGGCCCAAGACGAACGCTATTCTCAAGTGGTGCTCCTCGCTCATCCCAAAAAAAAGCAAACGGGACAACTAGCCGATAGGAAAGGGAACCAACCAGGAACCAGGGATTAGATCAGCAGGCTAGAGAGCGGGAGGCGCGCGCGGAGAGACGGCGCGTGGAAACGCGGAAGAAAACGTAAGCACCAGGGAAACGATTTCAAGCCGGTGCGTCGCGGGAATGATGGCAACAGCCGGCGATTGCGTAGCCACCGCCGAGCCCGCCGCAGAGCACACCGGGCAGAAATGCGTAGCCGAAGGCGAAGCGGAAAGGTCCGTGCAGAAATGGAATTGCGCGCCGAGGAAAATGATTCCCAGGAGCAACGCCACAACCCGGACACGGTATGCCTTGCTGCGCATGTGCTTTGTAAGACGAAGCTTAGGACGGATTGGTTGCAGGGGTCAAGCAGGACGGCCCGAGATCAGTTCCTTATAAGCCAACAGCGTTCCTACGCAGTCTAAATCCCTGGCGCGTGCGCACGGCGCCGCTTTTCCTGCCGCGGACCGGAAATCATCGCAAATTGCTACCACACCTTTTGCCACTACGGATGCCGATGCAGAACGTGCACGGCGATGTCCGGCCAGAATTCGCGAAAGGCGTTCGTGGCAGCGTCCCGGAGAATGGAATAGCCGAACTTGGCGCTGACGGCGCTGGCCGTGCGGCTCTGGCTGGGGTAATAGCTTACGGAAACAGCTTGCGCCACGCCGCGGCCTAAGAACTCGGAGATGTTGAACGTATTGTGCCCCTGATAGTTGGGAGTGATAAGAACGCGAGTCGTTGAGTAGACAAAGCGTTTCCAAAAACCGCCGCTGCCCTTGGCGTAATAGCGCTCGTCCTCGTGTAGAACCGTGGGCAAGGCGAAGAGTACCAGGTAGTTTCCGTCGGTCTTATCAAGGAATCCGCGCCAGTAATATCTGCCGAAGCCTGGCACACCCTTCCCGAGCTCAGGATGCGCATCCGAGCCCTCGGCAATCATGGAAGTCAGTCCCACGAAGATGAAGGAAGAATAGTCAAAGGAGTTTTGCGTGGCGATTTTGAAAGCTTGTTTCGGCGTCGGTGGAGGCGGAAGTTTGCCGGCGCTGACGGCGCGGAAATTGGGCATTACGCCAAGGATGCGCTGGGGCTGTTCGTGCAATTGCCCTTGTTGACCCTGTTCCTGCTCCGCGGGTTTGGCGCCGGATTGCGTTGCATCGCTCGCGGCAGGAGCGGACGCGCCGGACTGCGCGGGAGGCGGATTCTGCGTCTGGCCCTGCGGATCAGAAGCGGCCTGAGCGGTCTGAGTTGCAACTTCCTGTGATGGGTGCGGCGGCTCCTCTGTTGCGGGAGTTTGGGCAAAAGCGCCGGCGGCAGCAAACAGGTATACACACGCGAGCAAAAAGCGCAAAAGGGTCCTCCATGGCTTCGTAACTAAGTGGCGGCAACATCGAGTTTGGTTGCCTCACAAAAAAGAATAGACGTGCGTTCATTTTTGAGCGAGGTAGGTTTTGGCTTCGGCCAATTCGGGGCGATCCGCGGAAGGCGCGCAAACGGAAGTGAGTTTCGCGTAGTACGTTTGCGCGGCAGCCGCGTCGCCGGAGGCTTGAGCCGCGCGCGCGGCGCCGAGAAGCCCGTCGAAGCGATTCGGAGAATTTTTCAGCGCAGTCTTGTATTCGGTCAGGGCCTCCGTGGGACGCTTGAGTTCGAGCAGCATGTCGGCGAGCATCTCGCGCGCAGGAATGCCCACGGATTCGCCTCCGTTTTTGTCCTCGCGGTCGGCGGCGGCGCGCAACTCCGCGAGAGCTTCCTCCGACTTGCCCTTAGCGCAGGCCAGCCAAGCTTCGGCTTCGCTCAGTTCGGCTGGTTTTTCCGGTGACATGCTGTAACCTTCTTTTCGTGCGCGCTTTTGGCTATCGGCGAAAAAGTCAGCAAGCTGCTTTATGGCTGCTTCCGCCTTGGGAATGTCGCCGCTGCGCGCGGCGCCAATCGCGCGCGCCCAGAACGTCGAGTCGTCCCAATTCTTGCGGTCCGCCGTGAGCGGAAGCTCGGCCGCTTCCTTCCAGCGATGCAACTCAAGAGCGGTGCGCGCGGAAAGATAATCGCGGTCGCGCGCCTTGCTCCCCTCGGTAGCTCCCACGATGTGGCCGGTGTGCTCAATCACTTCGCGCGCTTTCGCTTCCTGGCCGCTTTGCAGATACGAGTAGCTCAAGAAGTCCATGGCGTGCGTCTGGTAATGCGATTCGGCCATGTGCATTTCCGCGGCGTGCGCACCGGCATCCCTGGCGGCAATATTCGAGTTGATGGAATCCTGCCACAACCCGAGGCGCACAAAAATGTGCGACGGCATGTGCAGCGCGTGCGAAGAATCCGGCGCAATTGCGGCGTAGCGCCGCGCGGCTTC
>JAWOLO010000638.1:0-5617 GCA_033853375.1 Terriglobia bacterium | reverse complement strand
TAGAGGCGCAGCACTGCTGCGCCCCAACTCGGCAACCAAATCTTCCCCGCGTTCCGGCAATTCCCGTCCCCATCTTTTTCTTATCGGTTTGAACTGAAAACTTACAACTTATGACTTACAACTTTTTTGTGAGATAACTTCCCTCCATGGATCCCCTTACCCACGCCCTGGCCTCTTATTCCTTACAGCGCGCCGCTTTCCCTCGCCTCTCTCGCGCCGCCACGATCGCCGTCGTCCTCGCGGGCACAATTGCCGACGTCGACCTCCTCAGCACTTACTTCGGTCCTTCCGCGTATCTCGCCTTCAATCGCACTTACTTTCATTCGCTGGTCGCAGCCGTCGTACTCAGCCTTCTTGCCGCTCTGCCTTTTTTCTTCCTCAAACCCAAAACGCCCGAAGATAAACCGCCGCGCGCTGCTATCTTCTTCGCCGCGCTCGCCGCCGCCCTACTTCACCTTGCCCTCGACGTCTGCCAAACCTCCGGCGTCCAACTTCTCTGGCCCTTCTCGACGCGCCGCTTCGCGCTCGATTGGCTCCCTTCGCTCGACCTTTGGGTCCTCGGAATTCTCCTCGCCGGAATCCTTCTGCCTCTGCTCAGCGGCCTTGTTACCGAAGAAATCGGCGCTCGTCGCAAAGGCCCGCGCGGCAGAGTCGGCGCCACATTGGCGCTCGTCGCCTTAATCCTCTATCTCGCCGTGCGCTTCGTTCTCCACGGTGACGCCATCGCGGCTCTCGAATCCCGCACCTACCGCGGCGAATTGCCTCGCAGAGTTGCCGCCTTCGCCGAATCCAGCTCGCCCTTTCGGTGGCACGGCATCGTCGAAACCGAGCGCGCCCTTCTCGAAGTCGAGGTGCCCGTCGGACCCGGCGCCGATTTTGATCCCAGCTCCGCTACCATCACTTACAAGCCCGAACCCTCTCCGGGCCTCAACGCCGTCCGCAATTCCGCCCTGGCTCGCCGCTTTCTCGCAGTCGCTCGCTTTCCCAAAGCCACCGTCGAGCAAACTCCGGCGGGCTTCCACATCATTCTCCGAGCTTTTCCCTACACCCGCGAATCCGGCTCCGGCTTGTTTACCCTGAGCGATGAAGGGCGCGTGCAAGCTCTTATTGACACCGACCCTTCCGGCAAAATCCTTTCTGAAGAGCTCGCTTGGGTCCCCGCCTCCCGCGATTTCTGGTGGCGCTAACCCTTCTTGGTGCCTTCACTTGGGGCCGGCGGCCTGTGCCTAAGAACGATTCGTGAAAGGACATAACTCGCAAGAGCGAGCACCACGAGGAAGATCGTCACATTGAGCTTGTGGTGCACTAGGTACGGCATCGCTTCCCTGCCAAAGCGAACCGCCAGATACCCGATTCCGAAGTACCGCACCGCTCGCGCCAGCGTAATAGCCGACACAAAGCTCCCCAGCGGCACCTCGAACACACCCGCCGCCACCACAAACACTTTGAACGGCGTCGGCGGTGGCAAAAGCGCGACAATGAGCATGCCCCCGAACCCGTTGCGCACGACCCAGTTGTGAATCGCTTGGGCCCGGTCGCCTGCATGCTTGTTAAAGAGCGCCTCTCCGCCCTTCTCTGCTAGGTAGAACAGCAGCACGCAGCCCGTTACCGACCCCAGCATGGCCAGAAACGCGTACATCGGCATCCGCTCCGGCCGCTTGATCGACAATTCGATCAGCAGCAGGTCATTGATGACCGGAAACGTCATCACGGATGAATCCAGAAAGGAGATGAGGAACAGCCCGGGCGCACCGAGGCCACCCGCAAAAGCCACAATCTTCTGTTTCCATTGATTCAAGCCTGTCGCCAAACGCTTCTCCAGTATTTAGAGGCCGAGGCCTGAACCCGGCTTAATCTCTCTGGTCGCATCTTTTGTGGGGCACGGCATGCCGTGCCCGCTCTTGTTTCTATGGGCATCTATGTCGAGGCGCAGCACTGCTGGCCCTGTTCAAGGCCGACCTAAACTCTAGCAAAATCCGTGCCATCCTCAGAGCGGCATCTCAAATGGCCGCGTTGCTTTCGCAATGGAAGAACGAATGCAGAATTAGCAACGCGAAGCAAGGTGCGAAACACCGTACTCATGGCGCCGACCTCGCCTCAAATCGAACTATGTGGGGCAGGACAGGATGGGGCGGAATGGCAGAGCGTGCAAACTCCGTTCAAAAATCTAATTCTTTGCTTAAAACTTACAACTTAGGACTTAAGACTCTTATTGCGCAAACGCCGCGCGGTCGAAATGATTCATGAACACTTGCATCAGCGCGGTGCGATGCAAGTTCGGCAGCTTCGGAATTTCTCCGATCACGCGTACATGCCCGAAACGCTCGATCGTCTCGCGGTTCTCGCGGTTCTGGTCGCCAATCAGCACCACGCCGTGCACCGGAAGCTCCGCCGCATGCAGCGCCGCGAGCGTAAGCAAGGTGTGATTCACCGTGCCCAGGGCGCTCCGCGCCGCTACAATCACCGGCAATTTGAATTTCACCATCAGGTCCAGCATGAATTGCTTCTGATTGACGGGCACCAGCACGCCGCCCGCGCCCTCGACCACCAGCCAGTCGTTCATCAAACTGGTGGGCATATTGATTTTGCCCAGATCAATTTCCACGCCCGCCCAGCGCGCGGCCAGGTCCGGCGAAACCGGCGGAACAAATTTGTAAACCTCGTCCAGCGTGCGGTCCGTGCCGATTCCCGCCAGCCGCATCACCGTCACGCGATCCGAGCCTTCAAGCGTGCCCGTTTGAATCGGCTTCCAGTACACTGCGTCGAGCGCGGCGCACAGCAGCGAGGAAAGAACGGTTTTGCCAACCCCTGTGTCAGTTCCCGTGATAAAAAAATGATGTCTCAAGAGCAGGCCACCACAGCGCACCCCGGTGCATGTTCGCGCCAGCCTCGTCTGTCATTCTGGCGAGCCGCAGGCCACGAGGATCTCTGCCCCATCGCGCGCTTTTCGCGCGATGAATCCCGGCCGGCTTGCGCCAAGGGGCCGCTCAAAGGGAAAAAGATTAAAGCCATGGGATTTTGTTCCGCGATACTCCCAGCGCGTTCCATAACGCTACAAATCAGGCTAAGATCGTCTCCCAGGCGCACAAGTTCATCATCGGGCACTCCGCTCGTCAAGAAAAACCGCAGCCGCACGCACTCATGCAGTACTGTGGCCCACTGCACTTCCTCCACGCCGAAACCTCTAGTGTGGGATCCCCAAAATAACCGCGAGAATTGGTTTCGCACATGTCGTAGGGGCGGGGCTTGCCCCGCCCGTAGACGGCTCAGGTTTTTGCGGGACGAAACACTTCGACCTTGTTCATAAACGAAGTAAACCGTGTCATTCCGAAGAGCAGAGCGACGTGGAATCTGCTTTCCCCTGGCAAGCCGCAAGTTCCCCGCCGCAACCTTTTGCGCCGCCTCTAAAATCGTCTTGTTTGCCATGGCCCCCTGGTCAGCCTGGTTCTTTCACGGTGAATTCGCATCTTACCATCAGCCGCCATCTTGGCAAAAACGCGTAGCGCTTCTGAGTTTATTTGAGAGATTTGAAGGTGTTTAACACGGAGCGTAGAGGGCGGTCTACCGCCTTGCCGTCGAACTCCTTCACAGGTCCGGGATCAAAGTTTGCGATATTGGGAAAAGCTACTCTCAAGTCTAGTTCATAGCATCTATTTTGATGAAAACGGGCGGGTGGCCCGGAGACGGGGAGTTAGAAGGTGTTGACGCGGCATCGCGGAGAGAATATCACTGCGGTAAAACTTAAGAAAGTGCACGAAGGCTAACGAGGTGGGTGCCCCAGGTTTCGGTTTTTGAAACCTGGGGCTCTTCTTTTATCTCTCGGCGTCCATCCGAATCAAGACTTTCCCCGTCCGCGCATAGAATCCCCGACTACTCCACGACCAATCTTTCGGATGCTCGACCAGCTTGCGATGAATCGGATTCGCATGCATATACTCCAATTTCTCGATCCTCTTCCGTTCGCTATGCACATTAAAATCGTAAAACCGCGCCTGCCAAAACGCCCGCAAAGGCCCCCACACTCCTCGAACGGCAACCGCATCTGCCCGGGCGGCGCACTCTTCCTCCGCTTTCTCATTTTTCGCGCCACACGCAGCTTGAGCTTCTGCAGCACCGTCGAAGGTGTTCCGCGTGGCGGCTCGCTCATCAACAGGTGCACGTGTTCCGGCATCACCACATATCCCACCAATCCAAAACCCAATTCGTCGCGAACCCGCGCAAGTTCTCTTACAAACACGTCTCTCGCCCGCGCGCTCTTCAGCAGCGGTAACCGCCGGTAGCAACTGAACGTGATGAAATGCAGACGCCCTTGGCCGGAGTACCTTCGCAATCCCGTCGGCATCGCCGAACCTCGCGAACTGGGCTCGCACTAGAAACGAAGAGAAGATAGGGTGCCCCAGGTTTCGATTTTTGAAACCTGGGTCTTCTTTTTGTCCTGAGTCTTCCCGAATGGGTGCCACAGGTTTCGGTTTTCAAAACCCGGGTCTTCTCTTTTTCACCTTTCCAACAAATAGGGAAAACAACCAACCCGGGACCCAGGTTTACAAACCAAACCTGGGGCACCCCATCCGTGCCGCTTCACTCAATCTTCCTCAAGCTCCATCGCAGTGATATTCTCTCCGCAATGCCGTGTCAACAAATTCAATTCCCGGGCCACCCGCCATTTATTGCTGCTGTACTCGCCTTAGAAGGAATAGGCAACGGTTCCGTGCCAGGCGTAGTACTTCCGATCGATCCCGGTCGGACACCCTCTCGAACAATTCCAATTTCGACCTCACCCGACCAGGACGCACACGTATTGCAGTACATTAAGGATCGAACTCATGATCCGGGGGCATACAACCCCTTCGGAAGGAATTGCGCGAATTTCGTCCATAGCGCGCTTGCTGCTGGCGGCATACCTTCGTCGGGATCTCCCTTTCCAAACGTCTTGGGAGATTCACTTCTTCCGCCGCCACCGCCACCACCTGTGCGCTGTGTCGGATTTTCTTGTCTAGATAACAGATGAAGAGACGCACTCGGGAATGAATTTTGCCCAAAACGGGAGATTTTTATTCGTTGCCAGCGGAAGTTTTAAGGTCGATAGGATGAGAAAAATTGACGGCTTGTTCGTAGCGATTGGGATAGTGATTGGCGGTTTTCTAACGTGGTACGCCTATTATTGCAACTCGCATAGAGAAGCGACGAGGATAAGTGAATTCCTCTATGTTCTTCTATTTCCGCCCTCAATCGGTTTGATGTTTACTGAGAACGCCACAGTACTGGAACAGACGTTTATCGTTTCGATGGTGATTGCCGCAAACGGTTTGTTGTATGGAACCGTTGCTGTTGCACTTCGCGAGATGTTCAGTAAACGGGAGAGTCAGAAATAAACAGGTGAGGAGGATGAGAGAAAAACGAGTCAAAAGCTACATCCTTTTCGCTGCAGCTTTTGCAGTGGCTGATTAGATGACGTTGTCGGCTCCTTCGACCGAGTAAACTTGGCAGCTGTTGGACGACCAAGGCTCGGAAGAAAGGAGCCGAGCAATGTTGATTATAGGCTGCGATTTTCATACCCGCTATCAGCAGATTGCCATGATGGATACCGACACGGGAGAGTTGGTCGAGCAGCGCTTGG
>JAWOLO010000637.1:0-6552 GCA_033853375.1 Terriglobia bacterium | reverse complement strand
TCGCAACGCACAAAGACCCGAATTTCAAGCGCCCGCGTTTTCTAACACACGGCAAAAACCTAGTCAATCACAAGAACTTGGAGTGCAGTCGATAGGGGCCGGGGCGAAGAGTCCCGCAGTTCAGGCCCATTCCAGCGCGCCCTTTTTGTATAGCCACACGTATCCGATAAGCAGAATGCCGAGGAACACGAACATCGAAACCAGCGCGAACAGTCCCAAGTGCGCCAAAACCCATCCGCGATACAAGATCGCCCACGGAAACAAGAACATGGTTTCTACGTCAAACACGACGAACAACATGGCGATAATGTAGAACCGCACGGAATATCTTCCTCGCGCATGGCCTTCCGGCGCAATCCCGCATTCGTAAGGCTTCAGTTTCGGCCCGTACGACGTAGAATCCGGACGAATGAGCTTGGCCAGGATAAGCGTCACGGCCGGAAAGGCCATCACGAGCACGGCATAGATCAGAACGGGAAGATATGCTTTGGGCACGGTTCCCTCACCGGCAGCATCCTACCACTCCTTGGAAGAAGTGGCGAGTGACGAATGGCAAGAGGAAGAGGTTCAACAGTCGAATGTTAAAAAGTCCAAGGTAATAGCAAGATCGAGGTAAGAGGCACATCCCTTCGCTACCCTTTTTTGCCCACACATCAAAATAGGCTTTTGGACTCATTTCTCGAAGAGCAGTTCGCCGGCGCGACTGGTGGCTTTCACCACTGCCTTGATCAGCGTGACGCGAAGCTTGCCTTCTTCCAGCTCGAGGATTCCATCGATGGTGCAGCCCGCCGGCGTGGTCACCGCGTCTTTCAAAAGGGCGGGATGATCGCCGGTCTCAAGCACCACGCTCGCCGCACCCTTCATGGTTTGCGCGGCCAGCAAGGTCGCCACATCGCGCGGCAAGCCCACCTTGACACCGGCTTCCGCTAGCGATTCCAGGATGATGTAGGCAAAGGCGGGGCCACTGGCTGAAAGCCCGGTCACCGCGTCCATGTTTTTTTCGTCCACGACAACGGTGCGGCCCACGGCGTTGAACATGGTTCGGGCAATCTCCAAATGCTCCGTCCCGGCATGCGCGCCGCGGCAAATTCCCGTCATGCCGCAACCAACAGTCGAAGGCGTGTTGGGCATAACGCGCACCACAGGAACTTTCGTGCCAAGATGTTGCTCGATATAGCTTGTAGGCACGGAAGCTGCTACGGAAATAACCAGCGTCTTCTCATTCAGCTCCGGCGCGATTTCGTTCAATACTTCGGCGACCACTTTAGGCTTAACGCAGAGCAGCACAATATCCGCACCCTGCACGGCTTTGCGGTTGTCGGTCCTTATCGTTACGCCAAGTTCCTTCGTAAGGGCCGCAGCCTTTTCCGCGTGCGCCACTGTCGCCGAGACGCGCTTCGGCGCAAACAGCTCCTGCTTCAGATACGCCCGCAGCAAGATCCCGCCAAGCTTTCCGGCACCCAAAACCGCGAGTCTTTTCTCTGCCAGTTTCTGCGTCATGATGCAAACATTCTTGACTCGATTCGAAAATCGGTCAACCAAAGATTCACGTATTGGCTGGAATTTGGCGGCTAATCGTGGCGGGCGCCGTGAAGCACCTTGACCGCGTGGGGCAACAGATGTGCGACAGCCTCGAGCGACTCGGTCGCCCCTTTAGGGCTGCCCGGCAGGTTGACGATAAGCGTTTTGTGCCTGACCGCTGCGGTTCCTCGAGAAAGTATGGCCGTCGGAGTGTGTTCTAAGCCTTTGCGGCGCATCTCTTCGGAGACGCCGGGCACAATCCGGTCCGCAACGGCATGAGTGGCTTCCGGAGTATTGTCGCGCGGCCCGATGCCCGTTCCTCCTGTAGTTAGCAAAACATCGACACGTCCCGAGTCGGCCAGTTCCCGCAATTGTTGCCGGATCCCGGCGGGATCGTCCGAAATCGGCTGAGCCACGATGACTTCCCAGCCCAACCCGCGGCACGCCGCCACTACGGCCGGGCCGGAGCTGTCTTCGCGTTCGCCTTTGGCAACGCTATCGCTGATGGTAAGAACGGCTACTCGCATGAATAAGGAGTTTTCTGTCTTTAGTTCTTAGTTTTAGTTCTTAGTTTTAGTTCTTAGTTTTTGTTCTTGGTTTTTGTTCTTCGCTTTTTAGTTCTTGGTTTCAGTCGGCAGCTTTCAGACTCTCTTTCCGAGGACTCAAACTAAGAACCAAGAACCGGAAGTCGTCCACGCAACGTCACTGCGTCGCGACAGGGTCTTGATCGCGATTGGCTTCGTCCATCAGCCGCATCGCTTCCATCAACAGTCCGGTAGTGTTTTTGGTCGTGGTGGTGCGCTTGGAGGCGTTGGCCGCGTTAAAGTCGATCTCAAACTCTCCCGCAGTCCACAACACGACCTTATAAACCGCGTCGTCGCCTTCCACTTTGCCGACTTTCGCATCGCGGCACTGGCCGCCGGCAAAATAAAGCTCGCCTTGCACGCCATTGTTGCGCACGGTCAGCCGGCAAGACTTCTGCCCCATCTCCAGCGACTGCATTAGATCGATCATGCTCATCTCTTCCAACCGCCCTTGAATGACGCCTGGGCGCGAAGCGCTTTTTTGCAACTTTTCTAAGTGCAAGCGGTCGATCACTTTCTTGGCGATTCGTACCAGATCCTTAACGAGGAAGGGCTTTGTGATGAAGTCTTCCACGCCATCCACCAGCGGTCTCAGCCGCTCTTCGATGTCCGGCCGGCTGGCCATGAACAAAAAGGGAATGTGCCGCGTCGTGTCGCGAGCACGCAGCTTTTCAAAAAGCTGTCTGCCATCCAGCACGGGCATCTTGTAATCGCAAAGGATCACGTCGGGAGGAGCATCGACGACCTTGAGCAAGGCGTCCGCGCCGTCTTTGCACACTTCGATTTCGCAGAAGGACTCAAGGCCTTTGACAATCAAATCGCGCACGAGCGGATTGTCCTCCGCCAGCAACAACCTGACCGTTTTGCCGCTCGCTCCGCTCATGTCATGCGCCTCGCCCGACTCGCCACGCGTCGGTAGTCGCCGCTTTTCCCACCTGTTTTCTCAAGCAGCACGATATCTGTGATTTCCATCCCTTTATCGAGGGCTTTGCACATGTCGTAAACCGTGAGGGCTGCGGCAGCCACGGCAAGCAGCGCTTCCATTTCCACACCCGTTTGTGCTGCCGTAGTCACTGTGGATCGCACTTCCACGCCATTCTTGCACAGGCGTGCGGTCACATCAATGTGCGTGAGAGGCAGAGGATGACAAAGAGGTATCCACTCCGCAGTACGCTTGGCAGCGGCGATTCCTGCGATCCGGGCTACTTCCAGAGGGTCACCTTTGGGATTTTTGAGGCGGCGGACGGCTTGCACCACACGCGGCTTCATTCTCACGAAGCCCTGGGCCATGGCGGTGCGCGTTGTGACCACTTTGGCCGAGACGTCGACCATCTTCACCTCGCCCTTTGCACCATAGTGAGAAAGCTTGGCCATGCTCCCCAGACTACACGAGGTCCTTTCTCAACAGCACTAAGACACGTTCTCCCGCTGCAATCTTTGTGCTCTCGGCGGGCACAACCAAAAAGCAATTCGCTCTTGCTAGGGCCGCGATGTCCCCCGAGCCTTGCCATTTCAAGGCGCTTACCTCCGGTTCCGCTCCGCGCCATTCGACGCGCGCGGGCAAAAAATGGGCGAGTCCCGGCCTTTCGTACAACGACTCTGCCAGCCGAGCCTCCACTAGCGGCAAGGGATGCGCTTCCGCGCCACTTAGCAAATCGATTGCGGGCGCAGCAAACAATTGAAACGTCACCATGGTCGACACGGGATTCCCGGGCAAGCCGAAAACCGGCTTGCCTTGACAAATCGCGAACACCGCAGGCTTCCCCGGCCGAATGGCTACGGCATCAAAGAAAAACTCCGCGCCCAGCGCTTTCAGCACGCTTTCGACAAGATCGTACTTCCCCATCGAAACGCCACCCGTCAGCACCAGCGCGTCTTCTTTGAGCCCACGTTCGATTTTTTCTCCAAGATCCTCGACGCGGTCTGCGGCGTTCCCCAAAACTACCGGATCCCCGCCCGCGATGCGAACTTGCGCCGCAAGCGACACGCTATTACTGTTCCGAATTTGAAATGCGCCGGGCTGCTGATCGATGAGCACGACCTCGTCGCCCGTCGAGAGGATCGCCACGCGGGGCCGCTGTGAGCATTGCAAATGCGTGTCTCCAACTTGCGCCGCCAGCGCCAACTCCGCAAATCCCAGCCGCATTCCTGCGGTCAGAATAATCTGCCCTGCGTGGGCTTCGCTTCCCCGTAGCACTATATTTTGCCGGGCCTGCGCCGCACGTTCGAATCGAACAAGGTCCCCTTCGCGTTGCGTGTACTCGATCATCACTACGGCATCCGCACCCGCGGGAACCGCTGCACCAGTCATGATCTGCACGCACGTGCCTCGTGCGAGCGCTTGTGTAACCGTATCCCCAGCTTTAATTTCGCCGATGCACTTCAGCTTTGCCCCGGGCTGGACTTCCTTCGAACGTACCGCATAGCCGTCGCGAGTAGAGCGGTCAAAGGGCGGATATTCCCGATCGCTCTTGATTTCCTGGGCCAGCACTAGTCCCAGCGCGTTCCACACGCTCACGCTTGCGCTCGAGCGCGGTCTTCGCATTTTTCCGACCTGTTCGATTACTTTTCGGCGTGCTTCTTCAAAGGTGAGCATTTCAGCTTAGGACGGCACCTAAATACACAGGCGCCACAAATCGCGAGTCATCAGTCACTTCTTTTTCAAAGCCACTTCGAAAAAAGCGTCCCCGCCGGAACAATCGTAGCATCGCGCTCTGGCCCCGTGGAAATCATGCCAATCTCCACTTGCAGAAAATCGGAAATGAACCGCAAGTATTCCAAAGCGGCTTTCGGCAGCTTCTGGCCGTCCTTTACCCCGTAAGTTGAAACGCACCAGCCCGGGAGCGTCTTGTATTCCGGCGTGACGTGCTCGTACTCTTCCGCCAGCGCAGGCATCTCCTTCAGCGGTTTCCCTTTATATTTGTAGCCTACGCAAATTTGGATTTCGCGCTGCGTGTCAAAAACGTCGAGTTTTGTGATCACCAGCGAATCAATCCCGTTGATCATCTTCGCGTAACGCAGCACCTGCAAGTCCAGCCAGCCGCAGCGCCTTGGCCGCCCCGTCACGGCACCGAATTCATTGCCGCGGTCGCGCACTTCTTTGGCATCCAGGTCCGGCATCTCGGTCGGGAACGGCCCTCCGCCCACGCGCGTGGTGTAGGCCTTGGAAACTCCCAGGACATGCTTAATTTTCGTTGGAGGCACGCCCACGCCCGTCGCCGCGCCGCCAGAAGTTGCGCTTGAGGACGTCACAAAAGGATAGGTCCCGTGGTCGATGTCCAGCATCGTGCCCTGCGCGCCCTCGAACAGTACGGACTTCCCCTCTCCCAGCGCGCCGTTCAGCAGTTCCGCAGTATCGCAGATATAGCTGCGGATTTTGTTGCTCAGCTTCAGCGTCTCTTCCACTTCGCGCGAAAAGTCAATGTCTGCTCCGTACGCGCCTTTTGCTAGCCGGTTCTTCTCGGCCACCACGTGCGCGGCCTTTTTTCGGAATAGTTCCGGCTCCAGCAAATCGCATATGCGCAACCCGCGCCGCGCCATCTTATCTTCGTAAGCCGGCCCGATGCCGCGAGAAGTCGTACCGATTTTGTTCGCGCCCCGCGCGATTTCCGCTGCTTTGTCCAGTTCGCGGTGATAGGGGAAGATCAGATGCGCGCGATTGCTTACGTGCAGCCGCCCGCTGACATCCACACCCGTTTTCGAAAGGGTTTCGATTTCCGCCACAAGCGCAGCGGGATCCACGACCACGCCGGTACCGATCACCGCGTGCCGCCGCGGCCGCAAAATTCCGCACGGGATAAGCTGCAGCACGAACCGGTCTTTTCCAATGATGACCGTATGGCCCGCGTTGTGGCCACCGGCAACGCGCGCGATGTAATCAAACGAGCCGGAGAGATAGTCGACGACCTTGCCTTTGCCTTCATCGCCCCATTGCGCGCCCACCACGACCACAGATTTCATGCTGTTCCCTTCTCATCACACCTTCCCGGTTCGCCGGGCGTAGCCAGTTCAATCAGGGCCGCACCCTTCCCCTCCACAACTTCCTGAGGAATACAACCGGTGGGAATATGCGGAACAACCGATTAGAATCGTACGCTGGGTATACCTCCAACGCAAGCAAGCCAGTGCTACCCCAACAATTCCGCGTACCGGAAGCAACTCACGACATGGTCATTGACCATGCCGGTGGCCTGCATCAGAGCATAGCAAATCGTCGAGCCCACAAAACGGAAGCCGCGCTTCTGCAAATCCTTGCTTAGCGCATCGGATTGCTGCGTCGTGGAAGGCACTTGCTTGTGGGTTTTCCAAGCGTTGCGCCTGGGCTGGCCGTCCACAAACCGCCAGACGTAGCCGTCAAATGAGCCGAACTCTTCCTGCACGTTTAGAAACGCCCGCGCGTTACCGATAGCCGCGTTGATTTTCAATTTGTTGCGGATAATGCCTTCGT
>JAWOLO010000636.1:0-3846 GCA_033853375.1 Terriglobia bacterium | reverse complement strand
CTATTACCTGGTTTACGCGACCGAGTATCTGCTCACCAGCGAGGGTACGGAAATCCGGCAGAACCGGCATTTTGCGGCCATTGAGGCCGGAATGAATGCCGTGGCGGACGACGGCGTTCCGGTGAATCATTACTATGCGACGTACGCGGGGCGGCCAGCGGACTTGCCGAACGTGGACATGGTGCGTAAGGGGTTGACCGTCGCGTGCACGGAATTGATGGCGCTGCGTTCCGCGCCGCCCGCACAGGACTACACCGGTCCGGTGCTCTTTGAATCTCGCGCGGCAGCATCGCTGCTTGCACAAGTGTTGAGCCCGGCGATCAATGGCGCGCGGCCCCCGATTTCCTTCAGTCCGGTGCTGGAACAGATGTTGACCGGGCTGGGAGGGAAGAGCGACTGGGTTGGACGGCTGGGCGCGCGGGTTTTGCCACCGGCGGTGACGCTGGTGGATGACCCGGGATTGAAGGAGTTCAAGGGCACTCCACTGATTGGCGGATATGGCGTGGACGAAGAAGGAGTTCAGGGCCAGAAAGTCACTTTGGTGGAAACCGGCATGCTTAAGGGCGAGCTCATGTCGAGGCGCCCCGGGCCGGATTTCCAGCAGTCGAACGGTCACGGGCGCGCGGCGTTTTTGAACGATGCCAAGCCGACCATGAGCAATTTGGTTTTTTCTTCCACCGAAACTCTTTCGGCTGCGGATTTGAGGAAGAAATTCCTGGACGAATGCCGCGCGGAGAAGCAATCGGAGCGCGAGAAATACTGCCTGGTGGTTCGCGAGATGGACAATCCGGCGTTGAGTTTGCTGCACCAGGACGATTTCTCCGAACTGCTGGCCAGCTTCGGCGGCGGCGCCGGGACGGGCGATCGCTTGCCGCTCATTGTCTACCGGATTTATCCGGATAGCGGGCGCGAAGAAATCGTCCGAGGGGCGCGCATCATCGGACTGAGCACACGCGCGCTGCGGAACATCGCCGGGATCGGGAACGACGATTTTGTGTTCAACTACATGCAAAGCCAGACCAATGGCTTTGCGGGCACGGCCCTTAGCGCCTTCGGTTCGGCGCAAGCGGGCATACCTGCGGCCGTCGTCGCGCCGTCCTTGCTCTTCGATGAAGTGGAAGTGCGCGGCGAACGCGCCGAAGCCAAGCGGCTCCCGCTGCTGCCTCCGCCTCCCATGACGGCTGCGAAATAACTTCATTCGATGCGCGGTTAGCCCTGGTTCGCGCTTGCCCCTGCACTCAGGGAAATACGAAATCTGAGGTAGTCTAGATCCTCGATGGACCTGGTTGCTCCAATCGAGGAAGCGCGGGAGAAAAAGCGCGCTGCGCTCTTGAGCGTTGGCTCTGCCGTGCTTCTAGTCTCCCTGAAGGCTTTTCTGGTCGTGCGCACAGGAAGCCTCGGGGTGCTTTCAGAAGCGCTGCATTCCGGGCTGGACCTGATTGCCGCGATTATCACCTTCCTCTCGGTGCGCATGTCGGACCAGCCTGCGGACGAGCGGCATCTTTACGGCCACGGGAAGTTTGAGAATTTTTCCGCGTTCGTCGAAACCGGCCTGCTGGCGCTGACGGCCCTGTACATCATTTACGAAGCGTTTGACCGGATGTTTTTCCGCATTGTGCATATTCAACCCAGTGTGACAGCCATCCTGGTGCTGCTCGGGGCACTCTCCATCGACTTGACACGCGCGCGGACCCTCGGACATGCAGCCAAAAAATTCTCCAGTGAAGCCTTGGAGGCGGACGCGCTGCATTTTTCGACCGACGTGTGGAGCACGACGGTGGTCATCATCGGTATCGGGCTGGTGTGGGCCGGAGAAATCTGGAATTTGCCCTGGCTGATCTATGCGGACGCGCTCGCGGGCCTGGCCGTCGCAGCGGTGATTTTGTGGGTGGGCTCGCAGCTCGGGCGCCGGACGCTTGATGCGCTCGTGGACGCCGCCCCCAAAGGGTTGCAACAGGAGATTGCGCTGGCGCTGGAACGAATGGAAGGCGTGCTGGACGTGGTTCGCGTGCGCGTGCGCCGGGCGGGAAACCGTCATTTCGTGGATGCCACGGTCAGCGTGCCGCGTACCGCCAGCCTCGAGCAGGTGCACACGCTGAGCGATGCCATTGAAAAGCGCATCGGTGAGATTGTTCCTTCGGACGTAATGGTGCACGTGGAGCCGCGCGCGCCTGTCGGCGAGCATCTCTTCGAGGCCATTCGCGCGGTGGCACAGCGCATGGGACTGGCGATTCATGAGGTCCAGGCTTCGCAGCAGGACGGACGCCTCTTCATCGAATTGCACCCGGAAGTGGACGAGAATTTGAGTTTGCGCGAGGCCCATCGCCAAGCTAGCGAATTGGAGGACAAGATCCGCGAACTGCGCGATGGGGCGATTGACGTCAACATTCACATCGAGCCGCTGGGGCGACATATTGCCACGCCCGACTCGGGCTTGAGCGAGATGAACCAGCTCGCAAAGGCCATCGAGAATTTCCTGAACCGGCTGCCGTCGGAATTCGATGAACTGGTGAATTGCCACGACGTTCGCGTGAGGCAGGTCGAGCATCACATTTTGGTTTCCTGCCACTGCACCATGAAGAGCGAGCTGCCCATCACGCAGGTCCACGATGTGACGGCCGCTCTCGAAGACCGCGTCAAGGAAAAGTTCCAGCAAATCTATCGCGTCACGATTCACCCGGAACCCTCCGACGAACGGCAGTAATGACGTGGCCCGTGAGCCGTGGTTCGCCGTTGGCCGTTCGCAGTTCGCCGCCGGAACCGGGCACGAAACTCGAAATGCGAAAATCGAAATTCGTGCCGAGTGGCCTCTTGCCTCGGCGTAAGGGGGGTGTCGCAAGTGTGGCCCGCCACGGCGGGCAGGCAAAGAAAGGACTTGCAGGAGGCGGTTTTTGGAAGTGTGGCAAGGATTGGACTTACGGGCGATTTCTTGCAAGTGTGGCAAATAAAAGACTTACTGACTGGAGAATCGTGACTGTTGGCCGATGGGAGGAAAAACCAGGTGCCCCACCTCCGTTGCGATAGAAAGAGTGCGGAAATGATTGATGAGAAAGAGGTTGCGGTGGCTCTGTTGCGAAAAAGAGTGCGGAACTGTTTGAAACCAAAGGGGTTAAAGGGAAACACACTTCCTTGAAAGGCGGGACGTAGGGACATTAGTATTGGCCTGCGGGTAGTTCATTTTATATCATGAAATTACGAATCTGTCAATAGTAATATAAGTGACTTGTTTGCTGTCGGATAGCGGCGACTGCGGAAGAGCTGAAATCCCCACCCTCAAAAACCGAGGGTAGGGCACCCGACATGATGACTCTGGATGTCTGTGCCACCCGCCCCTATAATCAACGTTGCTCGGCTCCTTTCTTCCGAGCCTCGGTCGTTTAGCGCAACCAAGTTTACTCGGAGCTAGGAGCCGACGCCGTCATCTAATCAGCCCTAACAACCGAAGTTACTAGGGAAAATACTCCGCACTCGTCACTTCAGGATGGGAAACGCGGCGCTATGTGAAAACCGTAAAGAGATTTATCCTCGCAAAAAAGCGCTGAGAGAGGAAGAAGTTCTCACTGCGTTCGAAATGACAGACCGGCGAGATAAACTTGCCGCTAAAAAGGATCGGAGGCGGGGCGCTCCAAGAAAACCTGAAGAGGGATTTCTCACTCCGCTGCGCTCCGCTCGAAATGACGGCGGGTGATGATTCGCGGGAGATCCTTCGACTCGCAAAAGCATTCGCGATACAGAAAGGGCAACTCGCTGCCCCCTCGACTGCGCTCAGGACAGGCCCTTCGGGGCTCAGGGTAAACAAGAATGCCTGTCCCACAAAGGCTGCATGGGACGCGCTAAAGCGCGCCC
>JAWOLO010000635.1:0-4932 GCA_033853375.1 Terriglobia bacterium | reverse complement strand
TATCCGGCAGCGACCTGCAATCCCAGTTTTCTTTTGAGGAATCACCCGCCGAGCGCGGAACCGAAGGTTCCATTGCCATCGAGGAGGCGGCAGATCCTAAACAAGAAGAATTCTCTTTCACTCTCGCCATAGGCAGGTCCTCAAAGACAAAGGCCTCTGAGGAATTTCCGGTCGAAATTGATGTGTCTGCAGCGCCTGACACAGACGGTCAGGCTGAAGTACAAGCACGCGACATAGAAACCGACCTGCATGCAGGTCTGTACCCTGTCGCCTTGATAGATGAGCGCCGACTCGCTGCGCTTATCGACCTTTTCTGCTTGCTGTTCGCATACGGTGGCTTTCTAGGGCTCTTCGGCTCATTGGGAGGACATTTCACGCTGAGCAAATTGAGCGTCGCAGTCTGCGTCGCGACTTTTGCCATTGTTTATGTGCAGTACTTCGCCCTTTTTACCATCTTCGGCGGGACGACTCCCGGGATGATGCTGCGAGGCTTGCAGGTGGTCAGTTTCTCCGGCGAGCCGCCCGCGCCAAGACAAATGCTGTTACGCAGCGTGGGATATATGCTTTCTGCGGGCACATTCTTTCTCGGCTTTCTGTGGGCCATATGGGATTCCGATGAACTCACTTGGCACGATCGGCTTTCACGTACCTATTTGAGTGTGGAGCAGACGTTGCCTGAACTCGAGGCTCCGAACGCAGCCCGAAGCCGGTGAGTGGGGCTCCTTTTTCAAGAAGATATCGGGGCGGATTGGGAGTCGCGCGCTATGCGGACGATAGCTTCAAGGCTTCTTTCCACATCAGTGTCGGTAGTGGCCCACGAAGAAATGCTGATGCGCATAGCCGTCCTTCCCTGCCACACGGTTCCGCCACACCAACAGGTGCCTTCTTCCTGAACACGTCGAATCACTTCTCGAGTCACTTCGGGAGCGCCAAAAGACACCAACACTTGATTGACGGCCACATCGTTCAACACCTCGAAACCTGCATTTTGCAGTCCAATGGCAAACCGCTGCGCGTGAGCGCAGGTTCTTTCAATTAGCTCGCACAAGCCAACTCGGCCCAGCGATTTCAGCGTGGCCCATAACGCCACTCCTCGAGCTTTCCGGGATGCCTCCGGCGTGTGATGCATTGGCTCGCGGCGGGCACCGGGCTCAAGATAGGCCGCTGCCATACCGAGGGAGGCTCGCAAAGCATTGCCGTCTCTCATTAGAACTACGCCACAGTCATATCCGGCGTTTGGCCATTTGTGCGCGTCGGTGGCCCAGGAATCGGCGTTCTCGAAACCGTGCGTCAACCGCGCGAACTTCGGTGATACGCGTGCCCACAGGCCAAAAGCGCCATCTACGTGCACCCAGGCGCCTTGGTCCTTGGCAGCAGCGCAGATTTCGTCAGCGGGGTCAAACGCACCGGTGTTTACATTGCCTGCTTGAATGCAGACAATCGTTCGCTTAGTCAGCCTTGGCAGGCGGTCCGACCGCATTCTTCCTTGGCGGTCTGCCTCCACAATTGTCACGCGCTTGCTTCCTAAGCCAGCCATGGTCAAGGCTTTGAGAACTGACGCGTGAACTTCAGCCCCTACGACAACTTCAATCGGAGGTGCGCCAAACATTCCGTTTTCGTTGACGTCCCAGCCTGCTTGCTCAAGCAACGCCTGACGGGCGGCAACGAGAGCGGTGAAGTTTGCCATAGTCGCGCAGGTAACCAGTCCACCTTCGCAATCGGCGGGCAATCCAAGTGCTTCGCAAATCCAGCGAAGAACTACGTCTTCGAGTTCGGCGGCGACGGGAGACATGACGCGAAGTGCAGCGTTTTGATTCCACGTCCCGGCCATCCAGCTTGCCGCGAGTGCTGCCGGTACCATGCCGCCATTCACGAAGCCAAAGTAACGGCCGCCCGTAGTCGCTGTCGTGGCCGGAGAACCTAGCTTATCCAATTGCTTGACGACATCAGCAGGGTTGCATGGCTCGGAGGGAAAAGGCTCATGAAATTTGGAAAGTGCTTCGAGCGCAGTTGAGGCGGGGCCCACCCTTCGCTCACGAACTTCATCGACATACTGAATGGCTTTCTTGGCGGCCAAATTCAACAACTCACCGGCCTGTGGTGTCGCTCTTTTGTCGGACAAGGCAGACATGGCATCCATCCTTATTGGCGGGCAAACACACGCGTTCTCTGACAAGTTTCTTGACCAACCAGAAGAAACTTAACAGCTACCCGTTGAATGGGAAGAGCCGAATTGTCCGGTTATTTCCTAACGGTTTCGTCGGACGCGATTCTACCGTCTCGAATGTGGATGATGCGGTGAGCGTGCTGGGCAATGTCATGTTCGTGGGTCACCAAGATGATGGTGTTGCCCTGACGGAAAAGGTTCTCGAAAAGCGCCATGATTTCTTCGCCGGTTTTGGAATCAAGGTTGCCGGTGGGCTCGTCTGCAAGCACGATAGAGGGGTTGTTTACCAGCGCACGGGCAATCGCTACGCGCTGCCTTTGACCACCCGACAGCTCGTTGGGTTTATGCTGCATTCGGTCGGTAAGATCAACCCGCTCAAGAGCCTTTTTTGCTTTTTCAACACGCTCTTCAGCCGGAGTGCCGTTGTAAATCAAAGGAAGCTCGACGTTGTGAAGCGCAGTGGCGCGCGGCAGCAAATTAAAGGTTTGAAACACAAAACCAATTTCTTTGTTCCGGATGTACGCAAGCTCATCGTCGTCCAGATCGCTCACTAACCGGCCTGCCAGCCAATACTTTCCGGAGGTTGGCGAGTCGAGGCATCCAATCAGATTCATCAGTGTGGATTTTCCGGAGCCGGAAGGCCCCATAATGGCCACGTATTCGCCTTTCCGAATTTCCAGGTTTACGCCGCGCAAAGCATGCACTTGCTCCGCGCCCATTTCATAGACTTTGGCGAGTTCTTCCGTCTTGATGACCACGCCTGAGTTGACCAGGTCTTCGCGGTAGGAATCAGCAGTCTGCGTCTCGACTGGCATACAAATCTCCCTTGTTCCGTTTATCAGCTCTGCTGATCATCTTGCTTCTTGGGGGCGCTGTTGTCCACCTTGACTTGGGCCTCTGGCTTCAAAGTACGCAGCGCTTTATAACTTCCGATGACGATCTCATCGCCGGGCTGCAGGCCCTTGGTAACTTCAATATCGGTGACTCCCGAAATTCCCGTGTCCACAGGACGGAAGACGGCCTTCTTTCCGTTTACGACGAAGACGCCTTGAATCTCATCCTTCTTTGGATCACCGGGCGCAGCAGGCGGTGGCGCGGCGAGCGTCACACCCGACCCACCTTGCCCTTTTGCGTTCTTAGCAGCTTCTTCCAGTTCCTTTCGAGTGCGCATGGCCAGCGCTTGGATGGGAATAGCAATGACATTTTTGCGCTCGGCGGTCTTGATTTTTGCCGTGGCAGAGAGGCCCGGACGCAGGTTGTCAGGCGGGTTCTCCAGAGTCACGACGACCTTGAAATCTTTCGCCTCTTGCGTGCTGGTCGTAGTTTGCGTAGTCGTTAAGCCAGAGCTCCGCAGGACGGCTTGCGAACCGATTTCGGTGACCTTGCCTTTGAACACTTTCCCAGGCACAGCATCGATCGTGACATCGGCATCCTGCCCCATCTTCACATTGACGATGTCCGTTTCGTCCACCTTCACTTCCGCGGTTACAGTCGACATATCCGAGAGCGTCATCAAAAAGCTGCCGTTGGAGTTCTGGATGCCGGGGACAACGTAGTCACCAACACGCTCCGGGAGGTAGCTGACAATTCCATTGATCGGCGATGTGTAGACGGTCTTGTGCAGAATGTCCTCGCTGTGCACGAGCATGGCGCGGCTCTGGTTCAACTGCGAGCGCGACTGTTCCAGCTGCGCTTTCAGAAGCGAAACCCTCGCCCGGGCCGATTCGACCGCAGCTGAAGATGCGTCATAAGTGGTTTTTCGCTGATCGAAGTCCTGCTTGGGGATCAAACCATCTTTATAGAGGCCCTGGCCACGTTCATAGTCCAGTTTGGCTTTTTCCAGGTTGGCTTCCTGCGAAGTCAAATCAGCCTGGGCCGCTTTGTAACTCGCCTCTGCCGCCTGCACGCCCGATGCCGCAGAATTGCTCGCAGCTTCCTGAGCTTGGACATCGGCATTGGCCTGGACGTTTTCTTGGAGCAGCAATTTGTCGCCCTTTCTAACGTGGTCCCCCTCTTTCACCAGAATCGCCGTAATCCTGCCAAATCCCTGGGCAGTAACGTTCGTATAAGTTGTGGGCTTGATTTCGCCCGAAGCCGTTACTAAGGACACCAAGCTGTCCTGTTTTGCCACCTTGCCCGTTTGCACGGTGACCACACCCTTGTTTGCCTGGTTCACGCTGAAAAGAACAATGCCGCCGAGCACCGCAACGACGCCCGCGCCAATTGCCACTTTATGCCACGTCTTCATTCGCTTCCCTTTCGCCTCGCGACTCTGCGGCCACCACGCCAGGTCTGTGCCATTCCGACCAAATTGCATGGACTTCTTGGGTTACGAAGCCTAAATAGCAATGCCTGAGCCAACCGCCTCTTGTTCTAGATACGCCCACTCAGGTCGAAATGTTTCGCGGGAGATGCACTCCTGCATTCCAGTTCGTAGGGGTTGCTGCTGTCCTTCGGGAACCTTCCAGCATGTGGAGGCCTATCCGCCCAATCCCTATTCTATCGCCCTATAGATGCCATGAAAAGCATTCAGACACGAACAAGGCATCGACCGACACACCTTATTGGACGCGGACAGCGGGGCAATGGTCAGCTAGAAGATGTGGGAATCATAGAAGGTCTGAGAACAGTCGGCTTCGCTTCCGTCAGCTGGCGCGTTTTTGGTGCTATACTGACAGGGCCACGCCGATTGATCGATGCAAAATTTCCCGCTGCGGAGAGGTGGCAGAGTGGCTGAATGCGGCGGTTTGCTAAACCGTTGTACG
>JAWOLO010000634.1:0-25331 GCA_033853375.1 Terriglobia bacterium | reverse complement strand
TCGAACCTGGTGGTGAATGCGCTGGAGGCCACCCCGCGCGGCGGCCACGTGGGCGTGACCGCCGTGCAAGAGAACGGACATTTGTGCGTGCTCGTAGAAGATGATGGGCCGGGAATTCCTTCCGCGCTACGGGAAAAGATTCTCCAGCCGTTCTTCACTACGAAATCGCAGGGAACCGGGTTGGGTTTGGCGATTGTGGCAAGACGAGTGGCAGAATTTGGCGGGAAAGTCGATTGGGAGAGTCCAGTAAAAGACGGGCGCGGAACGAGATTCAGGGTGACGCTGCCAATTCAGACGTGAGGCAGACCGCACTCTTGTAGGAGCAGGGCCTGCCCCGCCCGGTCACAGTCAAAACCGAGGGAACGGGCGGCCCAAGGGCCGCCACTACAGACGATTCTGAGAAGGACAATATGAAGACGATATTAGTTGTGGATGATGAGCCGACGGCAAGATATGGCTTGCGGAAGGCGCTGGAAGCGAAATATCGCATTGCCGAGGCGGATTCCGCGGAAGCGGCGCAAGAGGCGTTGCCACGCGAGCAGCCGGACTTGGTGCTGCTCGATGTGGTGTTGCCGGGGCAGGATGGATTGTCATTTTTGAAGTGGATGCGCGAGCAGGGGAGCGAAGTGCCGGTGTTGATGGTGTCTGCGCTGGATACCGCTAAAACGGCGGTCCAGGCGCTGCAACTTGGCGCGGCGGATTACCTTGTGAAAGGCTTCGAATTAGACGAGTTGCGTCAGCGAGTGGCGAACCTGCTGAAGCTGGCAACACTCGAGAAAGAAAATGACGCGTTGCGCCGCCGCATGGCGACGGAGGGGCAGTTTGGCCAGATGATCGGGCGCTCGGCGGAAATTCGGCGCGCGTTCGAAATGGCCGATCGCGTAGCGCCTACGGATTCGACGGTTCTCATTCTTGGCGAAAGCGGTACGGGGAAAGATTTGTTGGCCCAAGAAATTCACGCCCGATCGCCCCGCGCGGGGAAACCGTACGTTGCGGTGAATTGCGCGGCATTGCCGGAAACGCTGATCGAATCGGAACTGTTTGGTTATGAACGAGGAGCGTTCACAGGAGCAGCGCAGCAGAAAAAAGGGAAGTTCGAACTGGCATCGGGCGGAACAATATTTTTGGATGAAATCGGCGACATGAATCCGGTGACACAGGCCAAAGTGCTGCGCGTGCTGGAAAATCGCACGATCGAGCGACTAGGTGGGACACAATCGATTCCAGTCGATGTGCGGGTAATCAGCGCAACGCATCGCAACCTGGCTGCAGAAATTCGCAATGGAAAATTTCGCGAAGACTTGTTTTACCGGCTACGCGTGGTGACTCTGGAGCTTCCGCCGCTGCGCGCGCACAAAGGAGACATTGCGCTACTGGCAGAAGCCTTTTTGCAAATGCACGGTGCTAGGCTAGGGCGGTCGGCTCGCTTGAGCCGCGAAGCGCTGGCCGCGGTCGAGAAGTACGATTGGCCAGGCAATGTGCGCGAGTTGAAAAACGCGCTGGAGCGCAGCGTCGTGCTTTGCCGCAAGGAAGAGATCGGCGTAGAGGATTTGCCAGCGGAAGTGGTGCAGGGGGAAGCGATTTCCGTGAAGCACGGCTCTGACCAACCGGACAACGGAATGGGCGAGCGGGATTTTCGCGAAGCGAAGCGGAAGTTCGAGGTCGCGTATTTGACGAAGCAGTTAGCGGAGCATCGCTGGAATGTTTCACGCACGGCAGCAACCATCGGACTTCACCGGCAAAGTTTGCAAGAAAAGTTGCGGGAGCTGGGGATTCGAAGGCCGGGACGGGAACCGCTGGAAGAGGAATAATAGTGGCGAGTGACGAGTGGCCCTTCGGCTTCGCTCAGGGTGAACGAGTGGCGGGCAAAGAATCGGAAATCCACACTGTTGCTGGTTACGTCATGGCGGGGGGAGCCAGCACGCGCTTCGGGTTCGACAAAGCGCGCGCGGAATTGAACGGGGAGACCATGCTGGCGCGGATGTGCAAGCTGGTCAAGGACGTGATTGGATCGGTGAGCGTGGTAGCGCCGTTTGGGCGCTATGCCGAATTTGGCGAGCCGATCGTGAAAGATCACTGGCCGGGCGAGGGGCCGCTGGGCGGGATCATTACCGCCTTGATGGACGCTTACGCGCGAAATCATGAGCATGTGTGGTGTTTGATTGTCGGCTGCGACATGCCGTTTCTTACGCGCGAGTGGCTTACTTACTTAAAGGACCGCGCTGTCTCAAGCAATGCGGCTGTGGTCGCGCCGCAATCGCCTCTTGGGCTTGAACCGCTCTGTGCGTGCTGGCACACAAGCTCGACAGGCAAGTTGCAATATGCGTTCGAAGACGGCATACGCAAAGTGACCGAAGCGATGAAACGCGTTAGCATGGAGGTTGTTGTCGAAAAGGATTGGGCACGGTTTGATAAAACCGGCCGGCTTTTCTGGAACATGAATACGCAGGCGGAATACGAGGAAGCGCGGCGGATCCTGGAAGCCGAAGGACGATGACCGACATACTAAAAATCAATCGTGGCGGCCCAACGAAGCTAAGTTTTCCACGCGAAGAGAGCGACGTGGTGGCTCAGGGCTATGTCGATCCTCGGTCGGAAAATTTCTTTGAGTTTCGCGACGTTTGCAAAGCTTTCGATGAACGCCCGGTGCTGGACCATGTTAGCTTCACAGTGAAGCACGGAGAAACTTGCGTGATCATGGGGCGAAGCGGCGTGGGCAAGTCCGTGACGCTGAAACACATCATGGGTTTTCTGAAGGCAGATTCGGGGCGGGTCATTGTGGATGGGGAAGACGTTACGACTTACACCGAGGAGCAGTTTACGGAGGTGCGCCGCAAGGTCACGATGGTGTTTCAGTCCGGCGCGCTCTTTGACTCGCTCACGGTGCGGGAGAATATTTCTTTTCCACTAGATGGCCAGCCGGGGCTGACCCCCGAAGACATTGACGAATACGTCGAGAAAATCGCTCACATGCTGGAGGTCGACGACGTGCTGGACAAGCTGCCGAGCGAGCTTTCCACTGGCATGAAGCGCGCGGTGGCCATCGGGCGCGCTTTTGCGCAGAATCCTGAAGCGATTCTGTACGACGAGCCAACGACCATGGTGGATCCCATCATGGCGGGGCATATGGGCGATTTGATTTTGCGACTGAAAGAGGCCTTCCATAAAACGTCGATCGTCGTGACTCATGACACGCATTTAGCGAAGAAACTTGCCGACACGGTTGTTTTTCTGCAGGAAGGGCGCGTGACGTACTTCGGGCCGTGGGGCGGCTTCGAAAGTTCGCACGATCCTTTTATTGTGAATTTCTGCAAACAGGACGAACTCATTCCCGCGCTGGACGAAACTCTGTGAGTCAGATCGCGGACGGTTCTTTCGATCCCAACTCTTCCAATCCCATCGGGCAGCTTCGCAAAGAGATGGGTTTCTGGGACGTTCTGCTCTTCAACATCGCCACCGTGCTCGGGCCGCGCTGGATTGCGGCCGCAGCGCACAACGGCAAATCCTCGATCAGTTTGTGGATCTTGGCAGCGGCTTTTTTCTTTCTACCCATGGCATTGATCATTAACGAGCTTTCTTCGCGATTTCCGGAAGAAGGCGGCCTGTATGTGTGGTCGAAAGAAGCTTTCGGAGACTTTCACGGTTTTATTGCCGGATGGAACTACTGGATTTACACCGTGTTTTATTTTCCGGGGCTGCTGCTTGCCAGTGTTTCCATGAGTGCTTATGTGCTTGGCGGAAAAGGCGTGGAGCTGTCGCAAAATCGCATTTACCTCGAGTTGGGATCTTATGCTTTGCTGCTTGTTGCCGTGTGGTTGAATATCATCGGCCTGAATATCGGAAAGTGGCTGCAAAACGCAGGCGGCGTAGCAACGTACTTGCCCCTGCTGATCCTGACCGGCGTCGCGGGAATTATGTGGGCGCACCACGGCTCAGTGACGCAATTCACGTGGTCCAACATGATGCCGGTATGGAACTGGGACACGGTGAATTTTTGGTCGCAAATTGCGTTTGCGTTCACCGGACTTGAGCTTGTTTCCGCAATGAGCGGAGAGATCCGGGATCCTAGGCGCACTTTGCCTCGCGCTGCGCTCGGCGCAGGCGCACTCATCGCGGCCATGTACATCATCGGGACCGTCAGTGTTCTGGCTCTCGTGCCTGCCGCGGACGTAGATCCGAAGAGTGGCGTATTTCACGCTATCACGGTTGCATCGGTGGCTTTGAAGGTGGGATTTATCGGAATACTGGCAGCGCTGTTGGTTACGGTAGGGAATGCCGGCGGTGTAGGGAGCACGGTGGCAGGAATCGCCCGCGTTCCTTTCGTCGTGGGAATTGACCGTTACCTGCCAAAAGCGTTTGGAAAGATTCATCCGCGTTGGGGCACGCCGTATGTTTCGATTCTCGTGCAGGCCGTTGTCTCCGTATTAGTGCTGCGTGTGAGCCAGATCAACGAAACGACGCGCGGGGCTTATCAAGTGCTGATTGATGCTGCGATTATTCTCTATTTTATTCCATTTCTCTACATGTTCGCTGCAGCCATCAAGTTGGCGAGAAGAAAAGACCGAGCGGAAAATCCGCACGCGGTTTTGGTTCCAGGCGGAAAAGCGGGCGTTTGGATCGCGGGTGGACTCGGCTTCGCGGTTACGCTGCTGTCGATTGGCGTTTCTTTGTATCCTCCCGGCGAATCGGCAAATCGCGGGGTTTTTCTATTCAAAGTAGTGAGCTGGACAGCAGGATCGTTGGCGCTGGGATTGATCCTTTATTTTCGCGGAGCGCGCTCAAAAGTACGCGAGACACAATAGCCATTCCCAAAACGCAAAGGCGACGAGCGGAGAATAGGCTTAGGAAGTTCTCTACAGGCTAGAAGCCTTCTTCCATCAAACGGGCAACGGTAAGTGGTGGCGAAGAAACCGCGGCAGTGCGCGCTTCCAGGTAGCGTTCGATGTATTTTCCGAGGATGTCGCCTTCGAGGTTGACGGCGTCACCGGGCTTGCGGTCGCGAATGTTGGTGTGATCGTAGGTATAGGGAATGATCGCCACTTCCACGATGCCCTTCTGCCAGCGGGCGACAGTGAGGCTGATGCCGTCAAGGGAGATCGAACCTTTGGGCACGATGTAACGCGCGAAATCTTCGGGCACACTCACACCGTACCACCAATTTTCTCCTTCCGGCCTCAGATGCGTTACGCAGCCGACCGTGTCCACGTGTCCCAGAACGAAGTGACCGCCGAATTCCTTGCCCGCGGTGAGTGGCTGCTCGAGATTGACGCGGGAGCCGACGCGAAGCGCGCCACTATTTGCGCCGAAGGAAGTTTTGGCAATGGTTTCGCCGGAAAGATCGGCGGAAAAGCGTCCGTTGTGGATTCTCACAATAGTCAGGCAGCAGCCGTTTACTGCGATGCTGTTTGCGACCGCAAGCGAAGGTTCCAGGGATGGCGCGTGAATCGTGACGCGGCCGCCATCGCGATAGAGATCGAGGGATTCTATGATTCCGAGGTGTTCGATGATTCCAGTGAACATAGCGTCTTGTTCCTTTGCCATGGGACCAAGAGTTTCAGCCTCCTTCTAGTTTCAAAGCTCGAACTGCCCGTTCGTCACAAGCCTTTGTGCGGCTGCCGCTTGACTCCTAGGCCCGCCAGACGCAGCATCGAAACGGGAGCAAGCCTTCGTTGGGCGGGAGGGTGCTATGCCCAACCCTGAAATTGTCGATCGCGTCCTTCGAACCTGCGAGTATCGCTGCCGGACGATTGAGTGCCCACATAAAAAGAAACTGGCCGACGTCATCGCCGTGAAATGGCAAATCTCGGATGACCACTGGACGCAATGGACCATTGTCGATTGCTCGTTGCTCCCGGCTGGCGAAGTGTGGTGCGACATGGACTGTCTTGCCTTGATCGAAAGCCCTCCAAACTAGGACCCGAATTAGAAAGCGTCCCTCGAAGTTCTGCTTGATTATACAGGCGTCCTCATTCGAAAGTTAAAGGACGACAATTGTAAGGCGGTCGCGATCAATTACACGCATAGAACCGCGAAACGGATGGCAAACCCACGATGAAAGCTTGCGTTTTAAGAGTACCGGCAAAAGTGGAAACGAATCCGCTGGAATTTGCCGACGTCGCGGTTCCGGAGCCGAGTGAAGGGGAAGTTTGCGTGCGGGTGCATGCTTGCGGTGTGTGCCGCACTGATTTGCACGTGATTGAAGGCGAATTGCCACCGCGAAAGTCGCCGGTGATTCCTGGGCATCAAGTTGTGGGCGTAGCAGAGAAGCTGGGCAAAAATGCAACGCGATTCAGAGTCGGCGCGCGCGTCGGAATTGCCTGGCTGCACAAGACCGATGGAACGTGCGAGTACTGCCGCGCCGGCGCTGAGAATCTCTGTGACAGCCCTGAGTTCACTGGCTACAGCGTAAACGGAGGCTACGCGGAATACATTGTGGCGCCGGAGAAGTTTGTGTACGCCATTCCGGAAGGGTTTCCGGACGAACAGGCCGCGCCGCTCCTTTGCGCAGGAATTATTGGATTTCGTTCACTTCGTCTTTCGGGCATCAAACATGGCGGAAGACTTGGATTCTACGGCTTCGGGGCGGCTGCGCATGTGGCAATTCAAGTTGCGCGCCACTGGAATGTTGAAGTGTACGCATCCACGCGCGATGCGCGGCATCAGAAGCTGGCGCTGGAGTTGGGAGCAGCTTGGGCTGGAGGAACGTTTGACTTGCCACCGAAAGAACTAGATGCGGCGATTGTCTTCGCTCCCGCAGGCGAAATCGTGCCCGCGGCGCTAAAGGCATTGAAGAAAGGCGGCGTGTTAGTGCTGGGCGGGATTCACATGAGCCCGATTCCGTCATTTAATTACGACCTACTCTATCAGGAGCGGATGATTCGGAGCGTGGCCAACAATACGCGGCGGGATGGTGAAGATTTTCTTCGCGTCGCAGCGGAAATCCCGATTCAGACACACGTGCAGATTTTTTTGCTGCGGGACGCAAATCGCGCGCTCAACGCTTTGAAGAACGATGCCATTCCCGGCGCCGCGGTCCTCCGAATCAGAGAATGAATGTTAGCTCGAGGCGGAAGAGGATGCGGCTCTGTGGGGCATTTTTAGCCGCTCGTCGCCGGGCGAAATCTCGGTTAATTTCTGATAGTAATGCTTGGCGGTTTCAGCATTTCCGGAAGCTTCCGCAGCGTGCGCAGCTCCGTAAAGGGCGTTGAATCGATTGGGTGCCACTTTGAGAACAGCTTCGTATTCTGTTAAGGACTCCCGCGGGTGATTCTCTAACAACAGCAGTTCCGCCAGCATTTCTCGGGCCGGCGTGATGGCTCCCGGCGTAACCGCGTCCTTGTCCATGCTCTCTTCGAGCTCGACGGCGGATCGCATCTTGGAAAACGAATCGGCCGTGTTTCCTGCTTTTTCGGCCATCCAGGCGGAAACCTCGCGACGTTGCACTTCAATCTGGTTCGCCCAGTAGGTATTGTTCAGTTTTGAGGTGGAATCGCGGAGTGCGGCGAGCGTCTGCTCTGCGCTGGCGGCGCGTTCTAGATTTCCAGCGCGCGCACTGCCTTCACCGATGGCGGCCCAGGTAATCGCCTCCGCCCATGGGACGGCACCTTTTCTCACGGTCAACGCGCTGGCCTGCTCCCATTTGCCAAGCTCAATCGCCGCACGGGCGGGAATCGCTGCGAGGGCGTAGTCACCAACTATTGTGAGTCCCGGAACCGGCGCAAGTGATTTCATTTCATCGAGCAAGCTCTTTGCCTGCTTGGTGCGACCGGTCTGCAAATACGCATATTCCAAATAATCCATCGCATGGAGGCGCTGGTCGCGCGCCTCGCCGTTTTGTGAAGTAGGTTCGGCCGCCGCCGCGAGCTGCGCGGACTTGATGTTAGAGCTGATGGATTCATCCCATAAACCTACGCGCGTGAAAATATGCGAAGGCATGTGGTTGGCGTGAGCGGAAGCTGGCGCAATCCTGGCGTACAAGCGGGCTGCGGCAATGCCTTTTTCCGCAAGCACAGGATTGTCGTAGCAATGAATGATGTAATGCGCGATGCCCGGATGGTGGGGCTGTTTCGGGAATAGGGGCTCGAGGATCTCGCCGCAGCGGCGTTGATTCGCAAAGGTCTTGTCGGTCTTGGGCGCGACGATATAAAGCGTAATCGCGTGAAAAATCGCGGCTTCGATATCGTCGGGATAAGCCGCCTGCAATTGCCCCATTTTCTTCTCAAAAGCCAGGTCGTGGGTGGTGACGTCTTTGCGGTCATAGGCTGTGGTGTCCTTGGCGTCCTCCGCGTAGACCTCCGCCAAAGCGTCAATATAAGCCTTTTCGCGGCTTGTGGTGGCGGGGTTAGAACCTGCGATTTGTTGAGCTTTTCTAAGGGCTAATCTGCCTGCGCTGGTGTCGCCGTTTCTCCACAAACCGTGGTAGTGCGACATGGCCACGCCCCACTGGGCCATCGCGCAGGAAGGATCCTTTTTGGAGATTTCGTCGAATGCTTCTCTCGATTGCTCGTACTGAAAGGAATGCAGTAAGGCCACCGCGCGGTTGAAACTTACTACAACCGTTTTCGAGCAGGAAGTGACGAATTGGACCGAGCCAACTTCTTCGGCGGAGAGTTCGTGGTGATGTTCCTGGGCGGCCAAGCGCGGGGATGCCGAACAAAGGAGAATGGCAAAAAGAATTGGAATGCGACGCATATGGTTCACTCCTTGGCGGACAAAGAATTACCAAACTGCGGGAGACGAAAAATTGAAGACGGATTCATCAGAAAGTATGTTCGCGACTGATAAGCAAGTCAATCGCGAAAAGCGGAGTGCAGGTAGGCTTCAACCGCAATGTCGGGGCCGCATTGTTGCGTGCGGATGTTGCGCAGCGGTGGGAGAGTAAGATTCGGGGCAAGAGCGAAGGGAACACGATTGCTGCCTGCAATTTTCGGCGCATAGAAGAAAAACAGCTTATGAACAACGCCCGCCGCCAGAGCAGCGCCGTTAAGTCCGGGGCCAGCCTCCAACAAGACACCGAGGATTTCGCGGCGGCCCAGTTCAGCGAGAACGCCACGCAAATCGACGCGGCCCTTTCTCGTTTTTGTCTGTACGATTTCGATGCCGGCGTTCTGCAATTTGCGCGCCCTGGTTGACTTCGTTGAAACTCCGGTAAAAACCAGGAGGTCGTCATCGGCCGCCTCGACGATCTGGGATTTCGAGGGCAGGCGCAGCTTGGAATCGACAATGACGCGTAACAAACGCCTGCGGCGCGGTAAACCACTCCGGTCCGTGAGAAGCGGATCATCTGCGAGAATCGTCCCGATTCCCGTGAGCAGCGCGTCCGCTGCGTGGCGCATCCGATGAACTTCTGCGCGCGACTCCTCAGAAGTAATCCACTCAAGGCGCGCAAGCTTAGTGGATCTTGCTGCGCCTTTCTTTGCAGATTTCGCCAACGCGAGCTGTCCGTCAAGCGTAAGCGCGGACTTAAGCGTGACGAAAGGCTTCTTCGTTCGAATCCAACAAGCAAACGGTTCGTTCAGCCGGCGCGCCTCTTCTTCGCAAATGTCGGTAGTCACTTCTATGCCAGCCAGGCCAAGTCTTTCGAAGCCACGGCCGGAATTGAGCGGATTCGGATCCTGCATCGCCGCGACAACGCGCTGTACGCCGGCGGAGATGATCGCTTCTGTACAAGGGCCAGTGCGTCCTGTGCGGCTGCAGGGCTCGAGGGTCACGTACAGCGTCGCGCCACGCGCTTTTGCTCCCGCGGACTTCAGCGCCACGATTTCCGCATGGTCCCGCAACTCGTATTGATGAAAGCCCTCGCTTACGATCTTGCCGTCACGCACGATGACACAGCCCACCGTCGGATTCGGGCTGGCCAGACCGATGCCTTTACGCGCCAATGCCAGCGCGCGTTCCATGAAGCGGATGTCGTGTTCGTTCACGGCTTAATCGAAGAGGGAATTCGTGTACGCTTCGGCGTCGAAGGGAACCAAGTCGTTGATCTGCTCGCCGGTGCCGACAAAGCGAATCGGCAGGCCCAACTCGCGGGAGATTGCCACCACAATGCCGCCTTTGGCTGTCCCGTCGAGCTTCGTGAGAATAATTCCTGTGACGCCCACGGTCGAGGTGAATTCGCGCGCCTGTACCAAGCCATTCTGCCCAGTGGTTGCGTCGAGAACCAGAAGAACATCGTGCGGCGCCCCGGGAATTACCTTCGCGGCCGTGCGTTTCATTTTTTCGAGTTCGGCCATCAGGTTCGATTTGGTGTGCAAACGCCCGGCAGTATCCACAATGACGACGTCGGCAGAGCGCGCCTTGGCCGCAGCCATGGCGTCGTAGACTACTGCAGCCGGATCGGCTCCAGATTTTTGCTTGATGACTTCCACGCCATTGCGCTGCGCCCAGATCTCCAGTTGCTCGATGGCCGCAGCGCGAAACGTGTCCGCGGCGCAAAGCACTACGCTGCGGTTTTCCTGGCGCAGCCGGTTGGCCAGCTTGCCGATACTCGTGGTTTTGCCTGCGCCGTTTACGCCCACGATGAAAATCACGCGCGTCCCGGCGCCGTTTGGCGAAGTAGAAATACCGCTCACTCCGGCTATGTCCGGCTTGGCTGAAGCGTTCAAGATGCGCAGGATATGCGATTTGATTTCGCGCTTGAGTTGCGCGGCGTCCGAGAGCTGGTTGCGGTCCAGTTTTTCGCGCACCGCATCGAGAATTTCTCGCGTGGGCTTAACGCCCAGGTCCGCGGAAAGCAGCGCCGTCTCCAGATTCTTGAGGATCGAGGGAGCAATCTTGCGCTCGCCGAGGAAAATGGTATCAACACTTTCGGAAAGCGCCGCCTTGGTCTTGCTGACAGACTTCTTCAGCTTCTCAAGAAAGGTCGGCTCTGGCTCATTTTTTCCAAACAGGGAGATCATACGATCGCGCGTCTCACTCCTTGCGCAACCTAGATTGTAGCAGAACGATTCCGGCGCCTTGAGTGCGGAGGTCTTTTAGGAGAAACGTTTTGGGAAAACCGCTAGACGTGCACTTCCACCGCGCTGAGCCGCAGCTTGCCGTGTTGCACGGCGGATTCGAGCGCAGTGACGACCACCGGATCGAACTTCGTGCCGGCCAGCGCGCGAATGCGTTCCATCGCGTAGTCGAGTTCCATCGCCGTCTGATACGGACGGTTCGTGGTCATGGCATCGAGCGTGTCGGCGACGCCAATGATGCGCGCCATCAGTGGAATCTGGGGCCCCGACAAGCCATAAGGATACCCGCGCCCGTCAATATGTTCGTGGTGCAATTCGATGCCCGGCAGCACTTCCTTCAATTGCGAAACGGGGCGCATGATGTTCGCGCCCTTCACCGTGTGCTGCTTCATGAGGGTAAATTCTTCGGGTGTGAGCGCGCCGGGCTTTTTCAGCACGCGGTCTTCGACGCCGATTTTTCCCACGTCGTGCAGCAGCGCCGAAATGCGCAGCTTGTCGAGTTCTTCGGTGGAAAGCCCCAGTTCTTGGCCGATCAATGTCGAATACTTCGCCACGCGCCCGGAGTGACCGCGCGTATACGGATCTTTCTCGTCGATGGCCGCGGCGAGCATGCGGATCGAGCCGATGAACAGTTCGCGGTTTTCTTCGGCGGCCTCTTTCAGCTTCTCGATGAATTCTTCGATGTCCGCGGCCATCCTGTTGAAATTCTCAGCGAGTTCGCTGATCTCTAGGGCGCCGCGCGCCACGGAACGTTGGTGGAATTCCCCGCGGCTGATCGCGCGTGTGGAAGCCGCAAGCCCGCGGATCGGGCCGCTGATGCCCACAGCAAAGAAATACCCGACGACAATCGCCGCCAAAACCACGATGGCAGCAAACACCAGCGCCTGCCGGTTCAACTCATCGACGCCGGTGTCGCTTTCCGCCTCATCGAGGCTTCGTTGCGCAATGACCGCCCAGTTCAATTCCGGAAAGGTGCTGTAGGTGCCGATCATCTCCACGGAGCGTTTTTTCACGGTTTCGGAAAACCGCTTCGTTTCCGTGTTGCGAAGGTCCTGAGGGAGTGCGCGCACCTGTGAGACCAGAGTGTTGTCTCGCGCGTCCGCGCCAGGAACAACATTGTTCGTATCGGGATGCGCCACGATGCGCCCGTTGTGGTCTACGATAAAAACAGTGCGGCCGCGCACGCTGGCATCTTGCAGCCGCTTAAGGATGGGATTGAGCGAAACCACCGCTGCCAGCATGCCGGTGAAGTTGTCGTTCATATCCTTCAAGGGAACGGCGACCACAAACGCCGGCCGATTGTCCGGCGCCAGCGCCAGCGGATCGCTGCGAAATTTGGTTACCTGGAGCTGTTGCGACTGCAGGCAAGTAACGAAAGCGCGCTGCAATGCTTTGGCTACAAACGGGTCCTGTTCCGCGCGGAAATTTCCTTGGGATGCGCTCGTGCCTCGACCGGATTTGCCCACAGCCGTCAGGTAGAGGAACGTGTTCGGGTTGCTTTCGACGAAATTCTCCAACAGGTGCGTCACTTTGGGTTCCGCCGCCGGATCTTCCACGTTGTCAATGAGGCCCGTGAGGTCCAGAATCTGCCGTTCGCTGAGGAGTTGCTGCGTTAGATTGGATTCAAAATGCTGGATTTCCAGCGCCAGCGAGCGCACTAGGTCGGTCTGCTGCACGCGCTCGGTGTCCACTAGCTTGTCTTGGCTAAGTTGCAGCACCAAGCGGTGATACAGGCCCAGGGGCAGCACGCTGACCATCAGGAGCGCTCCCAGGACAAGCCAAAGGATGCGGACATGGCCTGCGCGCAGGCGTTTCCAAACGGCCCAAGGAGATTGAGCGGCGGGCGGCATCTTATCTCTCAATTTTAGGAGGGAAAAGGAGCGTCGGGAGGACAACGAAGGCAGTGCGTCTCGCAACTGCAACTAGGACTTTGGTACTAATGGCTGCCAAGTCGGAAGCAACTCGCAGATTGCCGCATTATTCGCGCTTTAGCGGCCGATCCATGATTTCGCGAATCGCGTCTTTTGGGGATCGATCCTGGTGCAGAATGGCATCCACTTGCTCCGTAATGGGCATCTCAGTCCCATGTTCGCGTGCTAGCGCCAACAGCGGCGCTGCCGTGTCCACGCCTTCCGCCACCATGCGCATACCGGCGAGAATTTCGGGAAGCTTGCGCCCTTTTCCAAGTTCGATGCCCACGTGCCGATTGCGGCTGAGCGTGCCGGTGCATGTAAGAACTAAATCCCCCAGGCCTGCCAGACCGCTCAACGTTTCCGGACGCGCTCCCAGGGCAGCCGCAAGACGCATCATTTCGGCGAGGCCGCGCGTAATCAGCGCTGCCAGAGGATTCGAACCCAGCCCCAGGCCTTGGCAAGCTCCCGCGGCAATGGCGATTACGTTTTTCATTGCGCCTGCGAGTTCCACGCCGAGAACGTCGTCGTTGGTGTATAAGCGAAACGATGGGCCGGAAAGTTCTTCCTGCAGAAGGGTTGCGAGCGCCGCGTCCTGCGCAGCCAGTACGACCGCGGTCGGCTCGCCGCGTGCAGCCTCCGCGGCAAAAGATGGTCCGGAAAGCACGGCGATACGCTGTGACGGTTCCACGGTTCCCGCCTTCGCCAGCACTTGCGCGAGGACCAGGCTCATGCGCAGATGCGTCTCGGGCTCGAGGCCTTTCGTCGCACTCACAAAAATCATTTCCGGCGTAACACAGGGAAGGGCTTGAGAATAAACGGTGCGCGCGTGCACGGAAGGCATCGCGCCGATCACAACCTGTGCGGCAGCCAACGCTGCGGGCATGTCGTGCGTCACGCGAATCGCGTCAGGCAAGCGTACTTCGGGCAAGTACGGGCTGTTTTCGTGCTTTTGCTGTAATTCCTCCGCGAGTCTTGGGTTGTGCGCCCAAAGCGAAATCTCATGCGCTTTTCGCGCGCGCGATAACACCACGGACAGCGCAGTTCCCCAGCTTCCGGCGCCAAGAATGGCAATTCGCGTCATTGCGCATCCTTATTCTTGGAAAAAGAAAATTTTGGTTCTGTGCCTTCGAACAGCCGCTGCAAATTCCCGCGATGCTTGTAAATAATGAGCAGCGAGGCGGCCAATGCTCCAATCGTAACGGCCAGGGGCGGCGCGTGGCGTGGCGCCCAAAGGAAGTAAATCAGGAGCGGCATCGCAGCCGCCGCGGAAACCGAGCCAAGAGAAACGTAACGCCAAAAAATCACGACCAGCAAAAAAAGAATGACCGCTGCCAGACACGCCAGCGGCGAGAGCATCAGAAACACGCCACCGGCCGTGGCCACGCCTTTGCCACCTTTGAACTTCAGCCAAACCGGGAAACAATGCCCCACCAGGGCGGCAAATGCTGCCACCATCATCCACGTGGCGCTGTCGTTGGAAAGCTTTTCCGCCAGCAACACCGCTCCCGCGCCTTTCGCAATATCAAGAATTAAAGTGAGCATCCCCGCCAATGGTCCTACCACGCGTGTCACATTCGTTGCGCCAATGTTGCCACTGCCGGATTTTCGAATGTCAGCGCCGCCAAAAAGCGATGCAAGAATCACACCAAACGGAATCGAACCGAGGAAATAAGCGACGATGGGAATCGCGAGAAGAGTCAACGAGATGTGCAGCGCAATCATGCGATGCTATTTGACGCCGGCACGAATAGGAAAGTCGTGAGCGTAGTGTACTCCGCGCCAGAGCGTTTGAGCTTGCTTTGAATCAAATGGAATTCACTCGTCCGCAGCGAACCAAACTCCTGCTGCGCATTTTCAGCGATGGCTTTGCGCAAAGGTTCCGGCAGGCGTGGGCGTTCGAATCGCGCCAGCGTCAGATGCGGCGAAAACTCGCGCTTCTCACGCGGAAATCCCAGCTTCTCCATCGCGCCTTCGATGTCCGCAGCTAGCGTTTTCAAGTTCGCTGACGCTTCGACACCTGCCCACAAAACGCGCGGATTTTTCTCATTGGGGAAAAATCCCAAGCCGCGAAATTCCACTGCCACCGCTTGTTGAGAACGGACCTTCCCAAGCGCACCTCGAACTGCGTCGAGTCTATCCTCACCAACTTCCCCCAAAAATTTCAGTGTGACATGGAGATTCTCTGCGTGCACCCAGCGCGGCTCTTTCGTAATGGCCCGCAGCATAACAAGCAAGGCGGCGAGATTCTCGCGCACCGCAGAAGGAATTTCCAGCGCGATGAAGAGGCGCACCGTTCAGGGCCTTTTCACGTCGTGCTGCGGCGGTTCGCCGCCGTTGTAGAGGAAGTGCAGCCGCACCATGTCCAGCGCAAGTTGCGAAGCGAGCCAGCGAATCGCTTCGCGGTCGCCCGGGAAGCGCACCCCGCGTTCTTTCACCCCGCCCGCGTGCGACAGCGCGATATGAACGGTGCCAACAGGTTTTTCTTCGCTGCCTCCTCCCGGCCCCGCGATCCCGGTAATACCAACGCCCAGCGTGCTCCCCACGCTGCGCCGGATGCCTTCGGCTAGCGCCTTTGCCACTTCGCTACTCACCGCGCCCTTCGACTGAATCAACTCCGCGGGCACGTTCACCCACGCTGTTTTTAAGTCGTTGCTGTAACAAACCACGCCGCCCAGGAAATAAGAAGAACTTCCGGCAACGCTCGTCAGCCTTTCCGCTAACAAACCTCCGGTGCAGCTTTCCGCCGCCGCAATGGTTGCCTTATTCATGGTCAGCAGCCGCGCAATCACTTCCTCCATCGACGAGCCGTCTTTCGAATAAATCCGGTCGGTCAACGCCAGTTCGAAGCCCTGCACGATTTCACTGAGTGTTTTCTCTGCTTGCACAGCATTGTCGGTCCACATGCGCAGATGAATTTGAATTTCGCCTGGGGCCGCAAGAATCGTGGTGTTCACGTCTGAGTAGCGCGTGTAAATCGGCTTGATGCGTTGTTCCACCGCCGACTCTCCCAGTCCCGCGACGCGCAGCTCGCGGTAAAACATGCGCACGCCCGAGCGCCGCTTTTCCAGCCGTGGCAGCACTTGCTCCTGATACATCGGCTTCAGTTCGCGGGGTGGCCCCGGCAGCAGCGCAATGCACCGTCCTTTATCTTCCAGCCACAAGCCCGGCGCCGACCCGCGCGGATTCTCCAGCACTTCCGCGCCTTCCGGCACCATCGCCTGGCGCACGTTCACCGGTGGCATCTCGCGGCCCAATTGCCGAAAGCGCCCTTCGATGTAATGCAGGATCTTTTCATTTAGGATGAGCTTGCGGCCCAGCAGTTCCGCAACGGTTTCGCGTGTTAAATCATCTTCGGTGGGCCCGAGCCCGCCGCTTGCAAGGATCAACGGCACGCGCTCGAGCGCGTCGCGAAACGCTTCCGCCAGCAATTCGCGGTTATCGCCCACAATGGTTTTACGAACAACCTCGATGCCCAGCTTGTTTAGTTCCTCGGTGAGAAAGAGCGAGTTGGTATCCATGCGGTCCGGAGTTAGCAGTTCCGAACCTACCGCGATGATCTCAGCTTTCATCAGTTTGGTGATCCGGTGAGCGGCAGGCCACGCACGTCCCAATCCAGTGTGAAGAGTGCACCCGTGGTGGCTAGAATCGCGCGTCCGGAAGATTGCAAAGCTAGGCCTACCAATCCCGAACCGCTCAGCGCAACATCGGCATGCGCCTGAGGATTGATGCGCACGATGCCTCGCCAGCCCTGGTAGGACGCGGCTACAAACAGATTCCCTTCGCGGTCGAACGCCAACCCTTGCGGCCGGCCCAGCCCGCGGAAGAACACGCTGACGTCGCCCCCCGGCGTGATCCGATAAATGCGGTCAAAGCTCGAAGTCGTAGGCCCCGAAACATACAGGTCCCCATTGGGATGAAACGCCAGGTGATACGCGGCCACCGAGGGCTCAAGCGTCGCAAACACAAAAATCTCGCGCTGCGGGCTGATTTTGAAAATCGTTCCGCTGCGATCTCCCACATACAAGTTGTCCGCACGATCGAACGCGATGCCCGTCGCGATACCCATGCCTTCAATCCACGACTCGGTATGGCCGTCCGGCGCTACGCGATGAATCGTCCCGTCGTTCCGGCAGGATACAAACAGATTTCCCTCGCGGTCGAGCGTCAGCCCCGTGGGATTCACCAGGGAAGTCAGGAAGGGCTTCACGTCGTAGTTAGCCGTGATTTTGTAAAGCGAAACGGGCACTCGCTGTCCGCGCGGCCCGGAAAAAGTAACATAGATATTGCCTTCGTGATCCACCGCGGGATTCGCCACCGGATGCAGATTGTCCGCGATTTGTATCCCGATGTGTACCGGGTGCGGCGAACTCTCACGCCCGTCCGATGCCACGCGGACTGTTCCGCCGTTGGCTCCTTCCGGCACACGCGCGATCAAGCGATTCTCACTTGCTAAGGCCAGGCTTGCTTCCGCATCGCCGAAGTGCACCACGGGACGCGCCTGGGCGCGTGAAACAAACCCGCGCCCATGAATCACCATCTCCCCGCCCGGAATGGCCGCTCCGGGCGCAACTCTCTCAATGTGCGGAATACCGTTCTTTTCAGCCGAGGAACCGAAGCCGAATTTCATACCCAACCAATGTGAACCGTCAGAAGGCCGAAATACAACGCCACGCGCAGCAGGATTGCCGCGTACAGTCCCGCCATCCAGTCATCCGCCATGATGCCCCATCCGCCGCGCAGTTTTTCCAGCCGGTGAATGGGCCATGGCTTCCAGATGTCGAATACTCGAAAAAGTATAAAACCCAAAAGCAGGTATTTCCAGTTGGCCAGGCTCAAGGCAAAAAAAATCGTGTATTGGGAGAAATCCATGTGCGCCGCGAGATGCGGCAGAGCGATGGGGATCAGCGGCAGCAGCAGGGTGAGATGCTGGCCTGCGACTTCGTCGATGACTACTTGCTGCGGATCTTCGCTGCACGCATAAGAAGCCACGCGCGAAGCACTCCAAACTCCGAGAATGGACAGCAGAAAAAACAGCGCCGCGGCAATAATCAACGGATAAGCCAGCGTGGAGTTGTGCACGTTGGTTCCCGGCGCGCCAAACAGGCTGTCTCTCAGGATCGTGTCTGCCAGCGGATGCACCGAGAACAAATCGCGAGCCGACCTCGGATGCAGAAAAAATATTGCGGCCAGAGAGGCCGTCACGATGCCGGCTAATGAGCCGAAGGTTCCAGGCGCCTTGGGAAGGTAGCCGATTCCGAATACGGTCGCAAGCGTCAAGGCCAGTCGAGGCTTTTTGGGTGACGCTTCCATTGCGGACGTGGCGCTAAGATTCGTGGTCATCGAGTTTGTCGAGATCGAGCAGGATCGTTTTGCGCTCGCCTTCTACGGCTTCCTCTTCATCGAAAATCGGCTCGGACACCACATACTTCTCGCTCGCCCAGTTGCCGAGGTCCTGCATCCGGCAGCGCTCGCTACAAAACGGAAAATCCTTGTGTACTTCCGAATCTATTTCCGCCTTGCAAATCGGGCATCTGTGCTTCATGTTGCCGCACCGGTCATTTCGAGCGAAGCGAGAAATCTCTCTTCAATTCCCTCAGGGGCAGGGTAACAAAATCCTGCGTGAAATGCGCTAACCTACCCGAGCACGCGCAGCGGCGCTCCGGTAACAATCCTGTGAAGCTTCTCTGCGGACGGAACCTGCGCGGCAACAGACACGCCGCTCTCCGCTCTTTTTGCTGGCCGCGGCAAAATTTCCACCACGCGCCCGATCAGGTCGTAAGCGTCTGTCCTGGTGATCTGCACGCGCACCACGTCTCCCGCTTGCGCCACTTCTCCGCTCGGCAATTCGATGTCCGTCAGGTACAGCTTCCCATCAATCTCCGGCGCCATTCCTTCGAGCCGTGCTTCCCAAACCATCGGATTATCCTTCGAAGGCCCATCAACCAATGCGGTAAGCAACTCGTGTTTTCCCCCGCGCAACCTGGCACCGAGGTACTTCGCGCGCAGATTCTCCCTGGAAATCTTTTTCTGAATCGCCATCAACCGGTTTCGTCGGTCGGCAATCGTTCCAGTATCCACTTTTCCAGCGAGCGCGTGGCTTTCCGCGTTGTCCACGTCCGAGTATTCGAACACGCCCATCCAGTGCAGCTTGGCCGCCCTTACGAAATCGCACAGCTCTTGAAAGTCTTTCTCCGTTTCGCCCGGGAAACCTACGATGAACGAGGTCCTCAGTGATACACCCGGAATTGTCCTCCGCATGCGCTCCAGCAGATGCAGAAACGCGTCGCCGCTCGAACCGCGCTTCATGCGTGCCAGGACGTTCCGGCTGGCATGTTGCAGTGGCATGTCGATGTACTTCGCCAGCCGCGGATGCTCCGCAATCGTGTCCAGAAGTTTCTGCGTCACGCGATTGGGATAGGCATAAAGAAATCGCACCCAGAAAAGCTCTTCAATTTGTGCGAGTTTTGCGAGCAATTGCGTCAGGCCGTCGCGCAGGCCCAGATCCTCGCCATAAGAAGTCGTGTCTTGTCCGATCAGCGTGATTTCCCGCGTGCCGGCCGCCGCCAGGTTTTCCGCTTCGCGCATGACCGATTCGAACCGCCGGCTACGGAATTTTCCTCGCAGCTCTGGAATAATGCAAAACGTGCAAGGATGATCGCAGCCTTCCGCAATCTTGATGTATGCCGCGTGTTTTGGCGTGGTCACAATACGCGGCGTAAAGTCGTGATACAAAAATGTCGGCGGCTCGGCCGGCAGCACACGCAGATCGCCATGCACTGCTTCCAAAATTCTTTCGACTTCGCCCGTGCCTACGACCGCGTCCACTCCCGGCACTTGCTCCAGAATCTGCTCGCGGTAACGTTCCACCAGGCAGCCCGCAACAATCAGCTTCTTCGCTGCCCCGAATTTCTTGTGTTCCGCCATCTCCAGAATGGCTTCCACCGATTCTTTTTGCGCCGCCTCGATGAAACTGCACGTATTGACTACCAACACTTCCGCTTCATCCGCGCGGGGTGTCAATTCATAGCCGTCACGCGCGAGAATGCCCATCATCACCTCGCTGTCGACGAGGTTTTTCGGGCATCCCAGGCTCACAAATCCAACCTTGGTCATACGCGGCAAATTTGTCCTTTAACGTAAACCTTCATTCTAGCATGCGCGTGTTGGGGCGCAGACTTTCGTATGCCTGTAGCTGGTTCAGTCCACGAGGGAAAGAGAGTTCTAGTTCGAAGCGCTTGATCGTCCGCGCGAAGCCGCACGAACCTGATCGAGCAATTGCCCGAGACGCGTAGTATCGCAGGGCGCTCCGCCAAAGCGTGCATGCACATAGAGTTGGGTGAATTCCTGCACTGCCGGAGCGAGCTGAGGCAAAAGCACCGCCGAGGCGAATTCAAGGGGCGTTTGTGCTTCGTTGCGCAGCAGTCCGCGCCGCGCGAGAATTCGCAGCAATTCCGCGTACAAACGCGACGCAAGCTGAGGATCGGAACTCCCGGATTTCGCCGCGTGAATTCTTAGAAATAGGCGAACACGACGAACCACTTCCGCGGGCACGTTATAGCGTAGCCCCAGAAGCAGCGCCACCAGCACGACCGGCAGCAAGTATCCCAGCGAGCCATGCTGAAGCTGCCAAGATTTCAGCCATTGCTTGCCTTCTTGTTGCTGCCGATCGAACCATGCACGCGCCGATTCTCCCCAGTTTTTCGAGCTGCGTTGAAGATTTTGGGCCAGCGCCACTTGGTGTGCGAAGTCGTAGCCAATCACCCAGTCGTTCCAGGTGATCTGCATCCAGTCGATGTATAGCGTCAGCCGTACCAAAAGTCCACTTCCGCTTTGCAAGCTGGCCGGAGTCGGATCGAAAACTTGCCAGCCATTTCCAGGGAAGTACACTTCTACCCAGCTGTGCGCGTCGCTCGCGCGCACAATGTAATCTCCGGCAAGATCGTTGTACTCCCCGGGAAGGAATCCATTCACTTCACGCGAAGGAATGCCGAGCGTTCGAAGCATGATGGCCATTGCCGAAGCGAAATATTCGCAATGACCCGCGCGCGTTTCGAACAGGAAGCGCGCCAGCGGATCCTGGCCCGGTTTTCCTGTTAGGTTCAGCGTATACGCATAGCGCGTGCGCAAGTAGCTCTCGATGCCGATCGTCTTATCGAAAGGAGTCTTTACATTTCTTGTAATTCCGCGCGCCAATTCCGGAATGCGCAAATCGAGTCCAACAGGAAGCTGCAGGTACGTCGAAGTAATATCACTGGGATACGTGGTTCCCGCGGCGCGGAGTTTTGCCGCATCGCGCGGCGGCAAGCGTGAAATCCCCGTGTAGCGGATGGCTGTGAAGTTGCGAAACGGGTTTTTCAGCGTTTCCGTCGCGTCCATGGCGAGGTAATTGCGTTGCAGTGCAGCGAATGAATTGGCGGACCCACCGCTGAAATTACCCTGCAAAGAGAGAACTCTTCCTGGAACGAATATCGCGTTAGTGGCAACGGGCTCTAGAAAAACCGTGTAACGAACCGTCCGTCCTGAATTGTTCTCCTTCTGGGCCGCTTCCGGTGTATGGATCCAGCCGTCAGGTTTCACTCCGAGTATTTGGGTGCTGCCCGAGCTGGAACTCCAACGCTTCCCGTCAAACGTGGTCAGTGCAATGCCTCTCCAGCGCAACCATTCGTATCCGATTGGCTTGCCGGTCTCCACGCGCATCACTACCTCGGAGCTTTTCTTGATCTCGCCGATTTGTCCCAGCTCGACGTCCTCGGTAAAACCAGTCATGAGTGACGGGTTGAAGCTGACGCGGCCCATGTAACCGGCGTTAAATCGCGGGAAGAAGAAAAAAAACATGCCTCCGAGAAGGATGGCGCCGATGGCCACGCTGAGCGCGGCAAGACTCAACGAACGGTTTAGTTTGCGTTCCGTCTCGCGGAGTGCGAGAGCCGGAGAAACGGCTCCGGCAGCGCCGCGCCGCAATTCCAATCCGATGAAGGTAGCGACTCCGGACAAAAGGAAAAAGAAAAACAGGGTCAGGAAGAGCGTATCGACGGTGAGAATCGCCGCCGCCAGAATTGCCGCAAACGCCAGCATACTGAGAAACAGCGCGTCGCGATCCGATGAAGCGCTGTAAAAGCGGACCAGCATGGCAACGATCAGGAAATGGACCACCGCCAGCAGCAAGGCGAAAAGCGGCGGGTTCGAAGAGCCACCGACAACGAAGCGCGACAGAAACAGCGCGTCCACCGGAAAAAATGCGAGGTATGTCAGTAGGCACCAGGTGGCGGCGCGGTGGGAAAGTTCGGCAGGACGGCCGTGCCACCAGCGGTAGCCCTTCAGCAGTGCAGCGAGTGGAGCAACCAGAGACGTGAGCAAATCCAACTTGCCTGTGCTCGTGAGCGTGAGAATGGAAGCGAGAACGAGCAAGGAAAGCGAAGTGCGAAAAAATCGTTCGGCGGGCAATGAAGGCGCGGCGGGAGTTGCAGCGGTAGCGGCCATGGCAGATTTCCAATCCTAACATTGACAAGTGTGCTTGAGAGACGTTTGGCGGAGGAAACACCTAAAGCGACAACGCTTTTAGCAGAACATTGAAGAAATCTTCGGTGTCATTTCGGGCCTGCTTGTGTCGGCAGTCTTTGCGAGGAATCTGCTTTTCGAGCTTTCAGCGAACTTCTAGTGGCTCTTCACTGCCGACGAAACTACCGCCAGCGCCGCGCGGGCGACTTTTCGGGTGAGGTTGGAAACCGGTAGGGCGGTGATTTCACTCAGAGGAATGCGTTTCGCGCCCTTAATGCGAGGAAGCCTCTTCACGCTGATGCGAAACGGCTCGATTGTGATGACTCGGTAGGTCACGGTGTGGCGCACTTTGTCCGCTGCGATAAAATGCAAGTTACCGTTCTGGCTTTGCACCAGACTTCGCAGGTGGCTGCGCAATTTGGCAACGGGATCGCCGGTAACGGAAATAGTAGGGAAGTGCCACAGGTTGGAGGCGAGCGTCGGAACATAATCAGCGAGCGGTTCTGCATTTCGTTCTTCAGGCGGAGGAAGCAACAGCGTGCACCCCTGCTCATCGGCAAAAACGGCAGCAGCTAGACAAATTTCTACAGTTGCGCGTCTCTTCCGTTTTTCCGGAAGAAGATCCGCAATGCCTTGTTTTCGGCCTTCACAGAACTGTGCGATAGGGCAGAGAAGACACTGCGGCGACTTCGGCGCGCACAACGTCGCGCCCAGTTCCATCATGGCCTGGTTCCAGTCGCCGGGCGATTTCTTATCCAGATAGGCGTCCGCAAATTCCTGTAGCTCTTGCCAGCGTGACTTAGCGCGCAAATCCCCGCGAATGGCCTGAAGGCGCGCAAGGACCCGCGCGACATTGCCGTCCAGCACGGCGTGTTTCTTCTCGAACGCGATGCTTAAGATGGCAGCAGCCGTGTAATTTCCGATCCCCGGCAGCGTGAGCACGTCGTTCAAACGCGAGGGGAATTCGCCCCCATGCTCCGCGACGATTTGCTGTGCGGCCTTTTGCAGATTGCGTGCGCGGCTGTAGTAGCCAAGGCCCGACCACAGCCGCAACACTTCTTCTTCCGCTGCCGTGGCCAATGCATGAAGGTTGGGAAAGCGTTCGAGAAAACGCTCGTAATACGGAATCACCGCGGCGACGCGCGTTTGCTGCAGCATGATTTCCGAGAGCCACACGCGATAGGGATCGCGCGTGCGCCGCCACGGCAGGTCGCGCTGGAATTGGCGAAACCAGGCGAGCAATTGTTTGCGAAATGTGGCGAGTTCTTGTCCCTTCAGCATGGAGCGTCAGGATTTTCGCACATGTATTCGAAGAATTCGATGCGCTACTTTCCCGAGCGTTATTGCACTTCTTCGTCAAGGAAGACGATGAAAGAGGAACTCCAGACAGCGTGAGGAAAAAAGCCGCGCGGCTGGCTGGTGACGATGATTTTAAAAAGTTCAGGCGAAGAAGCCAGCTCCGCAATGAGTTTTTGCTCGGGGTCATGCGGGAGCGGCTGCACCAAAGCAAGATGACGCAGAATTTTGAAAATGTTTTTTTCAGCGGGAGCCAGCGGAGTATCGAAGTCGACGCTGCGGAATTGGAGCAGGGCATTGGCCTGATAAAAATGCCAGGCGATATTGGCGCAAAGAGCCACAGCGCGCTCGAAGCGCTCGTTGATTTGGGGTGACGGCGTGTCTTTAGACTTCTCCGCTGGCACAGAATCAGCGGAATGAGGATCAAGCACCAGCAGCACGCGCGAATCTTCTTCACGCGTGAATTCGCGAACCATCAGTGAGCCCGAGCGCGCCGTCGCCTTCCAGTGCACCAGCCGCGCGCTATCCGTGTGAACGTAATCGCGCACACCATACAGATCCTGTCCGCGGCCCTTAACGACGCTTTCGAGCGCGCCTTGTAGAACAGGCAAGACGTCGCGATATTCTGTCGTCGGGTCCACGGAAGGGTAAACCAGTGCTTCCGTTTTTAGGTCCATGCGGCGCGCCTTTTGCAAAAAGCCGAAGGGAAATCGCGTCACGATTCGAAAAGTATCCTGGTGGTAGACACCTCGCCGCGGGAATTTCATTGGAACCATCTGCCGCACGCGATCTTGTCTTGGGAGATAAGGGAAATAGACTGGTTTCTCCAGAATTGTTGAAGCCGCCGAGCCTTTTTCCTGCACGGCTTCGACGCGCAACGAAAAGGACGGCAGCGTGAGTTTTTGGTTCTCGAGTTCGACTTGGGTGCGCACGGGCTGTCGCGCAAAAATGTGCTCCGGAAGAACGAGGCGCATTTCAATGCCCGAAAGGCTGATGGAAGAAAGAATCCCGGACATAAGAATGAGCGCAATGAGACTGGCGAGAATCAGAAAGAGCAGGTTGTTGCCGGTGTTCAGCGCAGCAAGCGCCACGAGCAGGAGTCCGCTGAAATAAATCCATCCCTCCCGTGGAACTTTGTATTCGGTCCTATAGCCGATCCAGCGCAGCGGCGTGCGACGCGCCAGCGCTGGCACCAGCGTAACCGCGACCCATCCCGCGATGGCTAGTGACACGAGCGCGGAAGTGCTGGCGAGAACAAGTTGGCCGAGTTCCGCGGCGGCGCTGGAATAAAGCGCCAAAAGAAGCGCGCCGGAAAGTGCGGCCATAGAGAGAAAAAACGCGCGCACGGCCGGACGGTCGGCCTTGGCCAGCATCTGCGCCAGAGTGGAACGGATAGCAGCCATGAAGAGGAGTTTTTAGTTCTCAGTTTTAAGTTCTAAGTAAAGAGAAAACATTTTTCTGATGTTTGCTTTTTTTGGCACCGTTTTGAATCTTCTAAGTTTCTTGTTCTCCGGGCTTGGTTCTTAGTTTTTCTTGGCTCTCTGTGTTTAGTTTCGTGCAAAAGAAAACAGTTTGGAATTCTTCGAGATTCTATGGATCCGATTCCGAGAAATTCAAGAATCGCAACTCACCAACATCGTTGACCTCACAGCGGCACGGAAACGGATTC
>JAWOLO010000633.1:0-2571 GCA_033853375.1 Terriglobia bacterium | reverse complement strand
GCCATAAACATATTCGTTGAAGAACCAATCCATCTTGTGATTTCCCTCAGCATCCATGTCCGGGGTCATATGCTTTTCGACGATGGCTTTGAAGTCTTCGGTGGTTGCGGCCTTGCCCCGGTAGGTGTTGACGAAATCCTGCATGGTTTCCTTAAACCGGCCGTCGCCGTTGCGGTTGTCGTACATCATCATGCGGATCATGTGCAGCACGTAAGCGCCCTTGGGGTAAATCAGGCGCCGCGTGACGCCCCCGCCGGTGCGCGAATTGCCGGCGCGGTAACCCATCGTGAGCGGACCCGCGTCGATGGCCCGAAAACCCTGAGCATTGCGCTCCAGCAGCAACTCACGCTCATCATTCCAGAACGTGAGGAACTTTTTGGGATCCTTTTCAATCATGCTGAGGTAGAGCGAGGCGGACATGTCCGCAAATCCTTCGCTCATCCACTGATCCCTGCTGGAGCTGAATCCCACGGTATGGCCCCACCATTGATGCGCGACTTCATGCGGCGTAACCACTTTCCAGTAGCCCCGGTCGCCCCAATCCATTCCGAGCTGGTGGCGAACGGTCGTATCGAAGTAGTAGCAAATGGGAATCCAAACTAGCTCGGGCCACGACTGGCCAAAATTGCAAGCGGTCTGCTGCGTAAGCTGCAGATGCGTAAACAACGATGGACCGAAATAATCCGTATATAGTTGAACCGCAAGCTCGCCCTCGGCCAGCGCCTTCTTGTTCAGGGACGTTGTGCTCATAGTGCCCAACGCCATCCCGCTGAGCGGGCTTTCTCCCGGCAGATTGCCCGCTGCCGCTTGTTGCAGGGATTGCACCCAGTTGGGTGATTCCTCATTGGCATACGACTGGATGAAAACGTTGGGCTTAGACAGCTTGGCTTCCTCCAGTTTGAACCTGCCGTAATTAAATCCGGCAACCGTTTGCGGAGTTTCGCTCTTCCACACCGTAACATTTTGTCCGCCCTCATTCGACTGGCTGACCAGAGCGCCCGTGGCGGCAATCTTCATTCCCTTGGGAATGTGAAAGGTCATGTCGTAGGAGGCGTATTCGCCAAGCCCGGGGTTCGTGCCGTTGGGATACCAATCGTCCCGCGCAATCGGGAAATAATTCCCGCCCCCTTCGTTCACCACGGCGTCTTTCCCGCTGTACGTGGTCGTGATGGTGAACTTTTCACCAGCAGCCAAAGGCTTTAGAAGAATCACCGCAAAGTCGGCATCGTCGTTCTTATCTTCCTGGATGAAAGAAAGCGGCTGACCGTCGGCGGTGACGGATTGTACGCGCAGGGTGTGGAACAGCGAAAATGGAACAACGCGCAAGCCATTACGCAGCGAGACAAAGGTGGTGGTAGCCTTCCCGGAAAGAGCGCCGTTCTTTTCCAGCGTAGTATCCAGCCCGTGATGCTCCATGCGAACCACGCTGCCGACCGAGCCTCTCGCATGAGGTTCCGTATAACTGAAAGAAGCCCAGTCGCCCCATTTACTTTCGTCGTAGGTCCAGAAATCCACCTGATCTCCATTTTGGTTGGGATCCAGCGAATAGATCTCTTTATCGTCGTAATGCTTGCCGTGAATGAATGCCCAGAACAGGTCGCGTGGTTCCGAGCTGAGGACCTCCTCCAGAAGTTCCGCCTCCAGATTGTGTTTTATTTTGTGACGCGTCACATTCTGGCTGTCCTTGAGGAGGCCGGCGTCGCATCCGCCGGACGCTGCCGTACCCGACTTCTTAATCTCTTCGTACGTGGAATCGGTAAACCGCAGCACCAGCCGCTCGAATTTTTCGTTGAATTCGTCTTCCTTGGTTAAATACTTCAGGCTCTTGCGCTCGGTTTCCGCCGGAGGCGTGAGGACGAAATTGCCGTCGCCGTTGAACACCGCGCCAGTCACCTTGCCGTTCACCGGTGGAACAAAACATACCGTCCCGGAATGCAAATGAAAGGTGCCGGCGTCGCGTTTCAATTTGAAATTTGTGACGGTGACCGCCTCACTCCCCAGAGTGATATTGCGAAGCGCCACATAGTTGGGATGGGAGTTCGGACCGGCTTGCGCGTGGGCAAAGGGAGCGCTGACGCTGAAAAGCGCCACTGCAAGAAACAGCACCATGACGTAACCGACAACGTACGTGCCGAATGCAGTGATGTCATTCACGGTATGACGAGGCGAGGGAGTGGCCCGAAAAACGGTAGAAAGCGACACAAGCCGACGCTGGATTCTCATGTCGGCCTCCTGGGGAATAAGGTTTGCGTGAAATCTTGCAGGCCTAGTGTAAACCGCAACAACCCAAGAGCGCAAAAAATTGCGCTCTCCGTGTTCCTGGAAGTGGCGCGAGACCCACAGACTGCGGGGCACGTACTCCCTTCCACTACGCACTACCCGCTGGCCTCGTCTTCGACTATCATCCCGGCGCACACTTTCGGAGGCGGCATGAGCTTTAGCCAGAGGCTTCAGGAAATCCGCGACGGTTTTGAGCGGCCGTTCTGGGTCGCCAACATCAGCGAAATCTTCGAGCGCCTCTCGTATTACGGGGCGTTTGCTTCGCTCGCGCTGTATCTCCAGGGAAAGCTG
>JAWOLO010000632.1:0-13902 GCA_033853375.1 Terriglobia bacterium | reverse complement strand
TGGCGCCGAGGTCTCCGGCGTGCAACTCGCCGACTTCGGTGAGCTGTTTGCCCTGCACGACTTGAGTGTGCTGGAAACGCTCCGGCGTGTTGCGATTGTAGTTTTGAAGCGTGGCATCGTTCTTGAGTATGCCGCTTTTTACCTTGAAATAGTTGATGCGGCCGGCGAAAGGATCGGCAAGCGTTTTGAAGACAAAGAGCGAAACCGGCTGGCTGTCGTCGTATTTGCGTTCGACGCGGTCGCCCTTGCCGCCAGGATCTTTGTAGCCGACCTGGGCGTGCTCGTCGGGATGGGGAAATGCGTCCGCAAGAAAGGTGAGCAGGCTGGCGGTGCCGACGTTGTGCAGCGCAGAGGTCATCAAAACGGGAAAGATTTTTTCGGCGACGATGGCTTTGCGCACGGCGGGAATCAGGTCGTTGATCGGAATCGTTCCTTCGCGGAAAAATTCCTCCATCATGGCGTCGTCGCCTTCGGCGATCATTTCCACTAATTTTTCGTGGGCCTCTTTGGCTTCATCGGCGAGTGCGGCGGGAATTTCTTCAATCGTGGGCTTGCCATCGCCATCGGGCTTGTACGTGTGAGCCTTCATAGCGACCAGGTCGATGACGCCACGAAATCCTTTTTCGGAACCAATTGGCAACTGCAAAGAGACCACGTTGCGGCCAAAAACTTCGGTGAGCGACTCCATCGAGCGTTCGAAACTGGAAAGCTCGCGATCCATCCAGGTGAGCACAAAGGCGCGGGGAATATCGTATTCGGTGCAGTAGTCCCAGACTTTTTCCGTGGTGACTTGCACGCCCACATGGGCGTCCACGGCGATCAGCGCGGCATCAGCCGCAATCAGCGAAGCTTTCGTTTCATTGATGAAAGTGGAATAGCCGGGGAGATCGATAAAATTGATTTTCACTTTGTCGGACGAGCCGGAGGGGCCTGTCGGCGTCGCGGGCCACTCAGCATAAGCCAGGCCCGTTTGAATGGATATTTTTCTGGCCACCTCCTCGTCGTCCCAGTCGGTGGTGGCGCTGCCATCCGCAACTTTTCCCCACCGCGGAGTCATGCCCGCGGTGTACAGCAACGACGACACCAGTTGCGTCTTGCCGGTGCCGCCGTGACCTACAATGCCAACGTTTCGGATGTCCTTGGTGAGATAGGGCTTCATGCGAACTCTCCTTTTTTGCGGTTCAGGGGAACCGCGCTGCAGCGATCAAGAGGCAATCGCGGCGAAAGTCCGCCACCAGGTTTCAAGCGCGGGCTTGCGCCTGAACGAATTGTCAACTATTTAGGAGGAAGAGCGTGCCTGCGTTCACTGAACGTTTAACGGTTTCTTTTTCCTGGGTCTCCGAGCGGGCGGAGGCGAAGGAGAATCGAAAGATGCCCTGGAACGCTCTTCTTTCACGCGGATGCTAACACACAGGTGGGTCGGCGGCAACGTAACACACGGAAAAAACGGGGAAAATCTGCTTGGAGAGAGAAAGTTTGTTGACATGGGACTGTGGAAAGTCGTGTGGAACGATGACAAATTTGCAAGGACTAGTACCAGCAGAAGCCTCGCGTCTATGTACGCTCAACCTGTTAGTCCTTTTCCATGTGAGGGTTAGGCAGACGGGCGAATTGCAAGCTTGGGCCACTTCTTTGCAGTAGGCGTTGGGGAGCTTGGGGTGAAGCGCATCACGCAGCGGGGTTTTTATCCAAAGCAGGAACTGCAAAGGGCGGAAGCATAGCCTGGGTGCTGCGGCCTAAGAGAGCCGAAAAATCGAGGAGGGATTGAGGAATGGAAGAACACATGGAAGAAAACCAAGAGCAGCAAGAGAGTCAGCAAATTCAGAACGAGGGAAGCTGGGAGGCGCGGCCAGCATGGATTAACCGTGGGGTGTTGATTGGCGCGGTAGCCTTGCTGATCGTGGCGGGCCTGGCGTTTGGTTACGGGTACCGGCAGCAGATCGCGGTCGGGCACTTGACCGCGCAGCAGTCCGTGGCCAACGCCACAATTGACCAACTGCAGGGCCAGCTCAACACCGTGACCGCGAAATTGAATGACATGGCTGCGGCGCAGCAAGCCGCGGAGCAAGCTGCAGCGCAAAAGAAGACGCCTGCCGCCGGGAGCGCGAAGCACAGCTCGCCAACAGTGGACAAGCGCTATAAGCTGCTGCAGGCGCAACTGGAAGATGAACAGAAGCAATTGAAGGAAACTCAGGATCTAGTGGCCAAGAACCGGACCGACCTAGAGACCAGCCTGAGTTCCACAAAGGATGAGCTAAACGGTTCCATCGCCAAAACGCACGAAGAATTGGTTGTTTTGCAAAAGCGCGGCGAGCGCAACTATTTCGAATTCGACCTGAACAAGTCCAAGCACTTTCAGCGCTTTGGACCGATTACACTTTCGTTGCGGCGGACCGATGCCAAGCACAAGAACTATGACTTGATGATGGTTGTCGACGACAATCAGCTCAGCAAGAAGAGAGTGAATCTGTACGAGCCGATCTGGATCCATACGGAGAGCAGCGGGCAGCCGGTACAGGTCGTGGTGAACAAGATCAACAAGAACGATGTTCACGGGTACATCAGCGCACCGAAGTACACGGAGTCCGAACTGGCAGCAGCCGGCGCGGCGACGCTGACACCTGTTTCCGCCACGACGACGCAAACGGATCCGAACCGGCCGAATCCGCAGCCGGAACAGCAACCGCAGCCGCCGCAAAATCCGCAGCCGCAGACGCAGCAACCTCAAACACAGCAGCCACAACCGCCGCAGCCGCAATGAGCGGGCCGCAGCGGTAAATTCTCCTTGGGTTAGTCCGGCAGGGCGTCAGGCAGACTGACGCCCTGTTTTTTTGTCCATTACGCAGGAAGTTATCGTAAACCGGCACAGCTCAGCGAGCGGGATCGAGGGTGGCCCGCAAAGTGACTTTGCTGGACTTGAGGACTTCGAGCGTGCGTTTCCAGTCGGCGCGGCCGGGAAATTTCAGAAGAATTGCGTGGCTGCCTGCTGGGAGTCTTAGAGTTGCGGGAGTGTTGCCGTGAAATTTTCCGTCAACAAAAATTTCGGCGCCGTCAGGAGTCGAGCTGATAATGATGGTGCCGACTCCGTCGGAAGCGGGGGCCGCTGACGGTTCGTCGGCAGCAGATTCTTCCACTACCTCTGTCTTATTTGTCTTATTGGATGCGGACACGCTTTCGCGGTCGGGTGCGGATAGATCGGGATAGAAGCGGTGCAGCACCTGCAAAAGGTCAGAAGAACTGAGAGCAAAAGCGATGCCGCTGAAACCTTTCTTGACAATCTTCAAAGTGTTGATACCAATGACCTCGCCCCGCGAGTTGATCAACGGGCCGCCGCTGTTACCGGGATTGACGATGGCGTCGGTCTGAATCCAAGTGCCAGGCCCGTTTTGTGAAGATTTCCCGAAGGCGCTGACAATTCCCTTGGTAACACTGAAGAGCAGGCCCTCGCCGGGATTGCCGATGGCGATGACGCTTTCACCCTGGCGAATGCTGTTGACATCGGCGAGCGTGAGATGAGGATACTCCGCGCCTGGGCCAGCAGGGTCGACTTTAGCGAGCGCAAGGTCAAGGTTGTCATCGATGTAAACGACTTTGGCTACGAGTTGCTTACCTCCGGGAAGTATGGCGAGAAGAGATTCCTCTCCGCGAGCCACGTGAGCGTTGGTGGCAATGATACCCGTTCCGGTGACGAAGAATCCCGAACCAGATTTGTCTGCCCCCTTCAAGCAGACCACGGCCGGCTTGCTACGCGCCACCAGTTCTTCGCGAGAAAGCGCAGGCTTTAGATCGACGCTGGTATTGGCAAACGTGGCGGACACTTCACCGGTAAAAGTGTCCGACATTTGTTGCAAGTCTATGTGGAAATGGTCGGACTTCAGAAGCCAGTAGTCGCCGCGATTCCGCCCGTAGAGAGAAATCCACTCCATGGGGCCTTCCGTAAGGGTAATCTCCTTCGTGGCGTAACCTGCGAGGCTGATGCGCGCGACCATGGGATGTTCGAGCCGCGCGCCAAACGAGGTGCGTGTTTTATGGAAATAGCCGCCGGGATAATCTTTCTCAAATGGTGTGGTGCCCATGTTGACGCCATTGATTTCGACGGTGGCCCCTGGAGGATTGCTGGTGATTCGAAGTTTTTCGGCGAGAGCCCGCGGTGGACATGCCACGACAAGCAAGAATGCGCACAGAGAGAGTTGCGAGCGGGAAGCCATGAGGAAACCTCCCTACAGGACGACCGAGGCTATTATTATCACATAGCTACGTCTCGTTGGAAGTACCACCAGGATTGGCGCTCGGCCTGGAGCACGGAAGGAGATTCAGTAAGTTGCACCCTCACTACGAGTCCGGCTTCTTTTTCTCAAAACCTCGGCAAGAAAGAACCGGTAGCCGGGGATACTTCGGGAAGATGGGATCGCGGGCGGAAAGCCGGCAGAGAATAAATGTAGAACCACGGTCGGATTTGACAAAGTGCGCGTGAGCGCAATCGGCGCAAAGGCCTGCGTTTCCAACCTCATTTTTCAATACAGAGTTTTTGACCACGGGACGCAGCGTATCACGGGAAAACAGCAGGTCAGCTTAAGGCTTGCTTGATGCAGGCTCTGAGGTAACCCCTGTTGCCAGCGAAGGGACCGGCTTGGAGAAATGCGACTCGTCGATCTTTGGGTTGATTTCGACTTTATCGATAGTGAGCGTTTGTGTGTATTCCGTGCCGGGGCTGCCTTGATCAATTTTGAAGGGGAACTTCAAACCCTGGACGTCGCGATAATCAGAAAGGACACTTTCCCATGGCAACGGCTCGTTTCCGACCTTGCGAGTGCCTTCCCATTTCGTGGTTAAGAACGTGGAGGCATCAATCAGGTAAGAACGCACTTCTCCGGTTTTGCTCGTAATCTTCAAGCGATAGACTGGCTTCCCATTCAGGTCTTCTTTTCCGACCAGTTCCACTTGCCCTTTATTCTTGTAATCCACTAGCGGGCCGTCCAGGTCCGATTCATCCGGCATTTCTTTCAGCTCATCTGAGGACATTTCCACAATGCCCTTGTTCTCGGTGAAAGGATTCACCGACCAACCAGTGGATTTGCCGTCGTAAGCGCGAAGGACCTTTTGTCCCTCCACCGTGATTTCGGAATACAGCTTGTGAGGCCGTTGCAGCTCCAGGACCAGAGTGCCTTCAATTCCTTGCGAAAAAGAGACGCGTCCGATGATCCGCTCCGCTTGTACTGCCTTGATCTTGTCGATTCCGCCGCGCGCGTCGAGGGCTTTCTTGATGATTTCGTCGAGGGTCTGCGGCGAGGAAGATCGCAGCGGCAAAAAGCACAAGAAAACAGCAACCAAAAATTTGATTTTCATTCGAAGTCCGTTGGCTTTTATTTGGCGGCTGAGGACCACGCAACATTCATGCTAAGGGGCTGATGCGCTTCGGGTCAAATCGGTTGCCGCACGAGCGGCGGTGCCGCCCCAAGGGCTCACGGGAGCGAAACAATTTTCACTTAGGCTCGGATGCAGGTACATTTAGACCCTCAAAGAGATGCTGAGGCAAGGAATATCTCAGGGTGCGAACAGGTGAATTCATGACACTCCGATTGTGTGCGGGAGTTTTGCTGGCGACACTTCTTGTTTCCGGAATAACTAGCGGTCAGAAAGAGCCCGCAGGAGAAGGGCGGCCTATCACGCCAGCAGGCACGCTGGTGACGGATGCGTCGACACATCTCCCCGCCGTGGGCGCCATGCCAATGACGATGCTGCGGAGCCCGGACTCGCTGGGGCGCGGTGGAAAAGGCCGGTATCTGCTCGTTGTGAACAGCGGCTACGGCGTGCAGTTCAGCGCAGAGACCAATAAGGCGCAGCAATCGATTGCGGTGATTGACCTGAACGCAACGCCCGAACCTGTAGTGATTCAAAACGTCTATTTCCCGACGCCGCAAAGCGCGAATGTCGGGTTGGCTTTTGCGCCTGTGGCGAACGCGAATGGAAATTTTGCTCTGTACGTTTCCGGCGGATTCGAAAACAAAGTGTGGATCTTCCGTTTTGATCCGAAAGCTACAGTCCCGATTCAACCTGCTTCGCCCGGTCCGGACACGAAAGTTACTGCGCCATTCTTCGTGGTCAGCAATCCGGGGGAGGTTTCACCGAAAGATTACAACAGAGGGAAGGCGGCACTGTATCCCACAGGGCTTGCCGTGACGAAGGATGGCGCCACGCTCGTTACTGCGAACAATCTAGGGGACAGCGTGACGATTGTGCGCGACCTGAAGGACACGCGACGAATGCAGCGGGTCGATTTGCATCACTCCGGAAAGCTTGATGAGAACATTTATCCGTACGGAGTTGTTGTGCTCGAAAAAAGGAAGAAAACGCGAGCTTACGTGTCCTGCTGGAATGATTCTTCGATCGCCGTCATTTCGCTCAATGGCAAAGCAGCCGTGGAGAAATACATCCGCGTAGACCGGCATCCGACGGCAATGATCTTAAATACCGAAGGCACGCGGCTGTTTGTGGCCAACTCGGACGCAGATGACGTTTCGGTGATCGACACAAACATGGATCAAGAAATCGAGCGAATCGACGTGCGGCTTGCGGAAAACGCCTTGTCCGGGTCGAGTCCTGAAGGCGTAGCGCTTAGCGATGATGAAAAGACGCTTTATGTGGCGAACGCGCACAGCAATGCCGTTGCAGTCGTAGAACTTTCTGAAAAGGCACAGAGCGGAAAATCCCAGGCGAAAAATGGAGAAGCGGCGAAATCGAAAATTCTGGGATTCATTCCCGCCGGGCAGTATCCGTCCGCAGTTGCCGTGGCGGATGGAAAACTGTTCATCGGAAACGGCAAAGGGACGGGATTCGAGCCTTCTTCTATGCGCGTGAACAACAGTGGCTTCACGCCGAATCCGCCAAACGCGGCGTTTCCGGCAAAGCCGGAGAAGAACAATCAGGGAGGGCAGTACAGCGGCTCGATTGTTTCAGGAAATATCAGCATGGTGGCGCTGCCGAACCAGCCCACGCTTGCGCACTACACACAAGAAACGATGCAGAACGATGGACTCCTGGATTACGCTCCGCCAAAACTCTTTGCCGGCGAAAGCCCGATCAAACACGTCATTTACATCATCAAGGAGAATCGCACCTACGATCAGGTATTCGGCGACGTGAATACGTCCGGCGATGGACACGCGGCCGATGGCGAACCGGCTTTTGCGATCTTCGGCAACAGCGACGCGGCTCGCCGGCCGGACGGGACGGCGCAGGCCGTAACGCCGAATCATCACGCACTTGCGCAACGCTTTGGGCTCTTTGACCGCTTTTTCGTGAACTCCGAAGCCAGCCCCGATGGGCACAACTGGTCGACCGCAGCCTTTTCGAATGACTACGTGGACAAGGCTTTTCGCTGGAACTATTCCGACCGTGGACGCACGTATGACTTTGAAGGCTACAACCGCCTGCCGGATTACGAGCCGCCGAGTGAACTGTTGCTCGAGAAATTCCATGGCGATGCTCTGGCAGCGTTGACCGACCTGATGGAAAAACATTTGCCCTACCGGCAGGGGTTCACGGATGTCGGCGAGCCGAAAACTCTCTATCTCTGGGATGCTGCCGCGCGCACGGGATTGACTTACCGGAATTACGGGGAATTTATCACAGTAATTTCGGCTAACGACGTAGAAGCAGCGAAGCAAAAGCGTCACAAGGAATATCCGGACATTTCAAAAGCTGTCCGCGACATTCCCAACAAGGCTTCGCTTGCGAATCATCACAGCCCGAGTTTTCGCAGCTTCGACCTGGCTGCGCCGGACATCATGACCGCGGATTGCTATAAAGCCGCGCTCGGTTCTCCACAAAACGCAGACGCGGCAGTGACGGAGGACAATCCAAATGCCGGCTGCCGAGGCAATTCGCGGTTCGGTGAATGGCTCGGGGAATTTAAGGAATTCGTGGCGCAGCGCGAAGCGGGAAAGCCGGATCCCATGCCGGCGCTTACGGTTCTGCGTTTTCCCAATGACCACACTACGGGAATCAAGAAAGGCTTTCCCACGCCTCAATTCATGGTGGCAGACAACGATTACGCCGTGGGGCGCCTGGTCGAAGCGATTTCTTCGAGCGTGTATTGGAAAGACACTGCGATCTTCATTGTAGAAGATGACGCGCAGGCCGGACCGGACCATGTGGATTCACACCGCTCGGTCGGGCTGGCCATTAGTGCCTACAACAAGCCTGGCGCGCTGATTCACAAATTTCACAGCACAGTCAGCATGATTCGAACGATCGAAATGCTCCTCGGAATTCCGCCGATGAACCAGCTCGATGCCTCCGCAATTCCCATGGACATTTTTCAGGACAAGTCCGATTTGACGCCGTACAAAGCGGTGCTGCCGACAATCGCCGCCGACAATTTGTTGAGCGGAAAGCCAAAAGACAAAGCCACGGCGGAGTGGATGAAAAAAACGATGCAACAGGATCTTGAACATGCGGACATGGCCGATCCGCAGACTCTGAACGCGATTATCTGGTTTGCGTGCCGTGGAAATGGGTCGAACATGCCGCCATCCGTTGCATTGCCGGCCTACGAAGCGATGCGCCTAGGAATCCTGGATATCGAAGAAGTCCCCGCCGGGCACAAGAAGAAAGACGACGATTGATGCCCAACCGCTATGCAAACTGCGTAAGGCTCAGCACGTTACCGTCGGGATCTTTGAACCACGCCACTTTGGCGCCGCCCGGCGAGGACCAGATTCCTTGCTCGTCTTGCCCCTTCATCCCGTAATTCTCAAAACGAACGCCCTGCCCTCGGAGACGCGTAACCTCTGTCTTGATGTCGGAAACGTCCCAACCCACTACCGTGAATTGCTGCGGCTGAAATTCCGGGGCGAATGCCACGCGCAACATAATCCCTTTGGCATCCAGCACGAGAGCAAACTGGTCTTCGCTGACGTAACGCAATCCCAAAACGCCTTCATAAAACGACCGCGCTTGCTTGATGTCCTTCGTCGGCACGAAAGCCATGATCCTTGTAAAGAAAAGCATGGAGAACCTCCTAAACGCCCATGATGAAATTTCCGTCCAAGGCCACGTAGCCGTAGGCCATACGGGGAGTATTAAAAGAAAAGCCGGGATTGCCTTCGCGGTCGAGAAGAATCAGGCCGCCGGTGCCACGCGTGCGTTTGGCAAGCAGGTGAACGGCTTCGCGAGCAGCGAGTTGAGCGGACGAAATACTGCAGGGTTCGTTGGCTGGAGTATCCACGCAAATCGACGATTGGCGCAGAAGGTCGACAGTGGTCTTTGCCATCACGATTTTCATAATGGCCTCGCCGTAACCGGTGCAAGAGACACCGCCGGCTTCCGAGTCGGCGTAGCAGCCGCAACCAATCAAAGGTGAATCGCCGACGCGGCCGGGAAGTTTGCAGCACGTGCCACCGGTGGAAGTAGCGGCAAACAGGTTTCCATCCTTATCAAGGGCCACGGCGCCGACCGTCCCCTGTTCATGCCCGCGATGATGCTTGGCCGCGTGTTTGTCATTTTTGCACTTAAGCCAAGCCGAGCGCTCGCCTTCGGTGATCAAATCGTCCGGATCGCAGAGGGCGATTCCCTGCTTTTCGGCGAAGCGTTCCGCGCCTTCACCAACGAGCATCATGTGGGGGCAATCCTCGAGGATCGCGCGAGCCACCCGAATGGGATTCTTCACGCGCTGCAGCGTGGACGCGGCGCCGGCGCGCAGCGTCTGGCCGTTCATGAGGATGGCGTCACACTCCACGCGGCCGTCCAGATTCAGATGCGAGCCGTAACCTGCGTCGAAAACGGGATCATCTTCCAGCACGACGATGGCCGCCTCGATGGCATCGAGAGCGTGGCCGCCCTTCGAGAGGATGGACCAGCCGGCGGCAAGCGCGCGCTGGCAACCGGAAGCGCAGGCTTCGATGGCTTGGTCAGGAATGTCCCAGGCGCCGCCGTGAACGATCAGAGAAGGTTTCATCGCAACGAGAATCGCAAAGCGAGTTCGATTTGTCTATCGCCCGCGAAAATCGGAGTTCGGAAACGAGAAACGGATTTAACACGAAGACCACAGAGAACGCAGAGAGCACAAAGAAAGGGAAAATTGGCAACAGAAAAATCGTCAAATGTAGAAATCGAGCACGAAGAGGAGGAGGCCAACGAGCAGAAGAACTGCACCGCCATTAATGCTGGTGCGCGGAAAGCGCGCAAGCGAGTTTAGCAAGTAACTCGGAACGGACTTAAAGCGGGATTCCGAACGGGGAATATAGAAAGGGCCAGCGGGGATGTAGCGTGAAAAGGTGCGGCGGAACAGGCAAATCTCGTCCTGGACCCAAAGCAAGAAATCGCCTCGGTTGCGCCACATGATGACGGCGCCGAAAAGAAAAAACAAATAACCGCAAAAAGTGAGAAGCCCGAGCGCCGGGCCGGCTCCCCAAAACATAAGTCCCCCAGTGGCTGGCTCGACGGAATACGCAGATGATCCGTCCTCACTTCTGCACGCGTTCTGTGCCAGTTTTCAGGCACATCCGCTGTGCCATGAGACGCTGGGACAGCAAAGAAGGTTACTCGCCGTCGTGAATGGTTAAGAGCTGAACGACTTCAAATTCCTTCTTACCCGCGGGCGTGGCGACTTCGATCTCGTCGCCGACTTTGCGGTTGAGCAAGGCCCGGCCGATGGGCGAGTTTGTGGAGATGAGGCCTTTCTCCGCATCAGCTTCTTCGCTGCTGACCAGCTTGTATTCCACTCTCACCTCTCGAGCGACGTCGAGAACCACGATGCGAGAGCCGTAGCCGGAGCGGTCCTTGGGAATGTTGTTGAGATTGAGCATGCCGAGGTCGCCCATGCGCTTTTTAAGCTGGGCGATTTTGGCGTTGACGTAAGTCTGACGCTCCTTGGCGAATTTGTACTCCGCGTTTTCGGAGAGGTCGCCGTGAGCGCGGGCGACGGCGATTTCCTTGGGGAGCTCGACGTTGAGCTCGTGGGAGAGCTGGTCGATTTCTTCCTGAAGCTTCTTTTTAATTTTTGCCAGTGGATCGGACATGGTCATCTGTTTGCGGCGCAGTGATTTTTTGCGGCGCACTAAACCTCTGCTGCGCATGGAAAAAGATGGCGGAGTCTGGATGGCACGACTAGTGCCCCAAAACTCCGCGTATGCACATTATAGATGCGGGGGCATGAAGCCACAAGGGGTTGCAGAACCAAAAGCGGCCCACGCCTGCAGGAGGCAGAAGCAGGAAAGAAATAAAAAGAGCTCTACATAGCTGGATCTAAACCACAGACAGCGTTGGCGTTTCGAAATCTCTATTCACGCGATTCACGCCTTCGCTGCTAATCCACACAAAATACAATAGTTAGGAAGCTCCTAGACTCGACCGAGAGCAGCCCTGACGTTTGGGGGAGGTGTGTCGTCTATTCCACAGGAGCCAGGAATGGGAACTATGGGACTTGCGCTGCCCGGGAAGGCTAGAATCGCTTCCGCGCTGCGCGAACCTGCTAAAGCAGGCAGGCCTGCGATGGTAGGCAGGTGGGAGACGCGAGTGGAACCTTCCGAGCACCTGACGGGGGGGCCGGCCCTGGCGGGGGCAGAACGGGTAAGCGAGGACGCTGCATTGGCTGCGGCGTGCCAGGCAGGAGATTTGCGCGCATACGAGCGACTTTATGCGCTGCACGGAGCGAAGATGAAAAACCTTGCGCGCAACGTGCTGGGCAGCACGCTAGACGCAGAAGATGCGGTGCAGGAAACGTTTCTAAAAGTGCAGCGGAGCATTGCCAGCTTTCGTGGGCAATCGAGTTTTGTGACCTGGACGTACCGCATACTGATCAACACATGCTACGACGCGCGGCGGAGCCGGTTGCGGAAGAAAGAAGTGACGACGGATGACGATTCGGAAGAGACGCCAGGGATAGAGCCGCGGGCGCCCGGGGCGCATCCCTCGTTGCGCATGGCTTTGGAGCGGGCACTCGCGAAACTGACGCGACACCAGCGCGACGTTTTTCTGCTGTACGAAGTGGAGGGTTTCCGGCACGCGGAGATTGCCGGGATGCTGGAGATTACAGAGGCGGCTTCGAAGAACACGCTGTTTCAGGCGAAGAAGAATTTGCGGGAGATGCTGGAGCCGCCACGAAGCAATTGGGCGGAATTGCGGTGAGCAAAGTGCGGTGAACGACAATGAATGTGACCTGTAAAGATCGAGAACGAATTTTTGAAGACGGCACGTCGGCAGAATGGGCGGCGCTGGAGGCGCACACGGCAGAGTGCGCAGAATGCGCGAAAGAGGTGCAGGCGTGGACGTCGCTGAGCGTAGCGGCCAAAGAGCTGCAGGATTACTCGGCGAGTCCGGAGTTGTGGGCGCGGATTGAGCGGGCGCTGAGAGAGGAAGAAGCGCGGAAGGCGCGGCGAGCAGAACGCAAAAGATGGTTTTCGTTTTTGCCCAACATTTCTGTGGGTTGGCAAACGGCACTGGCGGGCGCGTTTGTCTTGATCCTGACGGTTTCCGCAGGGTGGATCGCCTTTCATCAACGCATTGTCGAGCCAGGCAAGCCAGATCCTCTGCTGAAGAGCGCGGCGCTGAAGGAAGTAGAAAGCACAGAAGCGGCGTACGAGAAGGCCATCGACAAGCTGGCCGCCGATGCCAAGCCACAGCTTGACACTCCAGCGACACCGCTGATGGCGAGTTACCACGAAAAACTGCTGGTGCTGGACAGCGCGATTGCCGATCTGCGCGCCCAGGCAGGATTGAATCCTTCAAACGCGCAACTGCGGTATCAATTGCTTGCGATGTATCAGGAAAAGCAGCGCACGTTGGAAGAGGTTTTGGAGGCAGGAAAGTAATGAATCAGCCCAGTCCGAATCTTTGTAACGAAATGTTGTGTCGCACGGCGATGGCCAGTTTGTTGTGCGCAATGCTTTTTGTGGTGCCGCGAACCGCATTAGCCGCCAACCGCAGCCAAGAAGAAGTCTCGAAAGACTTTCAGAAAACGGTAACGCTGGGAACCGGACAATCCGTCCGCATCGAACATAAGTTTGGCGAAGTGCGTGTGCACGGAGAATCAGGCCATGACGTGAAGATTGCAGCTACGATTCGAGTGCAGGCGGGATCGCATGATGAAGCTCAATCTTTTGCCGACAAAATCCAAATTGACGTGCAACAGACCGCCGAAGGCGTGCGTATCAAGACCATCTATCCGGAGCAAGAAAACAGATGGTTTCATCTTGGCAGGAACACTTCCTATTCCGTGAATTACGACATTGCTATGCCATCGGACGCACCGTTGAATATACGAAACAGCTTCGGCAATACAGAGGCGTCCGGCATCCACGGCGCCTCGGATATTGACAACAGCCACGGCAGCATTTCGCTGCACGATCTCGGGCCGGCGCGGGTGAACAATTCCTTTGGAAGCATCGAGCTTACGGGGGCGGGCGGGAACGTGTCGGTAACCGACACCAACGGTTCCATACAAGTGTTCGACGTGAAGGGCACCCTCGAGGTGCGCAATCGTTTCGGGAGCATCACGACCAAAAATATCCAGGGTGCGGCGACCATCAACGGAGGCAATGGAGCGGTTACGCTGTCCGATTCCGCTTCCGGAAATATTACGACTTCATTCGGGAGCGTGGACGCCCACAACATCAAAGGCGACCTCACGGTGCACGATAACAACGGCAATGTGGAAGTCGCCACGATTGGCGGTGGAGCGGATATCACCGACAGTTTTGGAAATGTGACTCTTTCCAATGTTCAAGGACGTGTGGTATGCACAACAAGCAACGGCCGTGTAAAAGGGAGCTCTCTCGCAGGCAGTTCGGTAACGATTCACGATTCCTTCGGCAACATCGAATTGGACACCATTAGCAACATGTTGGACGCCGAAACGTCGAACGGAAGAATCTCTGTTCGCGACGCGCGCGGAGCAGTTAC
>JAWOLO010000631.1:0-2771 GCA_033853375.1 Terriglobia bacterium | reverse complement strand
ACCGTTTATGCGGAAGCGCTCAGCGGCGCCGCGATTCCCGCGCAATTCAACAATGCGACAGCCTCGCTCTGCCGCAACGCGATGACCGATGCCGGCTGGCCGCCGCTGCAAGCCTGTGTCGTTCCTGCCGGCGATATTAGTTTCACCACAAGGACGCGCCCTGGACCGTGAAGGAGTCACACAGGCGTAAGCCAGGTTCCCCCAAACAGCAAACCCGGTCCGAGTGATACCAGGAAAATCGGTTTGCGTTGCCGCCATTCCACTTTGGCCGCGTTTTGCAGCGCCGCGTGAAGCGCAGCACCGCACATGGAGGAGCCCAGATTGCCGGAAGTGCGGCAGATTGGAGGGAAAGCATCCGGGGAGACGCCGCATTGCTTTGCCAGAAGCACAAGCAGCCGGGGATTTGGCTGGTGCGTCGCAAAGTTCCCAACCGAAGTGCGGGAAATCCCACTACGCATCTCTACAGCCCTGATAACTTTCTCCATGCGTGTAATCGCCGCCCGGGAAAGCGCCTCGCCCTCAAATTTCACGTCGAGCCCGCCGCCTTTCTTACCTGCGACCCGGATCGCTCCCGCGTATTGTCCCGCGCAGCCAAAAAGAAACTCGCCCAGCCCGTAGCCAAACCCTCCGCGTTCATCCCCTCCGCGGCGCAACAAGAACGCGCTCGCTCCATCGCCGAACAAACCGCCGAATTCACCGGCAACCCGTTCGGGCGTCAGAGTCTGGCTATGCACATCCGCCGTGACCACCGCAATCGTTTGTGCCGCGCCCGAAGCAATCAACGATTGCGCCACAGCCAGCGCGTTGAGCAATCCGAGGCAGCCCCCTCCCACATCGAGAGCGCCGCAATTTTCGCGCGCCAGCAATCGCGAGTGCAGTTGCGCGGCCAGCGCGGGGTAATCATGATGCGTTTCGCTCGTGGCGATGATCCAATCGAGTTCCTGGGTTCCACACGACGCGCTGCGAAGCGCCTCTTCTGCGGCTTTCGCGCCTAGCGTCAACTCGCTTTCGCGCTTTGCCGCGTATGCCAGCGACTCTATGCCCGCGCGTTTGCGAAGCTTCCCAATGGGCATGCCAAACGCCCGGTCCACTTCCTCGGACGGCACAATTCGTGAACCCGTCAAAAACCCGGAAGAGACGATAAAGCCTCGCGCTTGCTTCTTCGATTCCGTTTCCTGACCTGAAGCCGTCCGGGCATTCATCGCGCTCCTCAACGTCTCGGGGGGAAACGCTCCGAGAGCAAGATTTCTATCTTCCCCTAGAGGCCGAACACTGCCAAGTAAGGGAGCGACCAAAGGCTTATTAAAACATGTCACAACGTGCTAACGCGTTGGCAGTCGTAAAGTGCCACATTGACCGCGCGAACTCGCCGGGTCGCTATGAAACTTTGGAATTGTTGACTCGTTTCACAGAAAGAGAAGCGAACTTACGCTTGGACCCGGCGGCTCCCATCCCGAACAGATGGAGCCTGTTACACGGGCTTGGCCCATCCGGCGATTTGCCGCTGCACTTGCTCCCGGAATTCCAGCGGATGATAGATCCTCTCGAACGTCTCGGGAGTTCCCCCCGTACCCCGCACGATCACCGTGCCATAACCCAGCAGTCTCCCCAGCGCTGGCTCATCCACAGCAACGCTTTCAATCCTCGAGAGTAAGATTTCTACCGTGCGGCGTTCGGCAATGCCCGTCTTCACGATGACTCTCTTGCTGGTGACCGCCATCTCCGTCGCTTTGCGCCTCAGCAGGCCGGCGAAAAAAAATGCTCCTCCAACAAAGAAACACAGCAAGGCAAACAAATAGACTGTTCCCGGCACCGACGGACCTTTCTTTTTTGTCCCCAGCGAAGCCCAGAGGACGGGGATTGTAATCGCCAGTAAGGCAAGCAGCACGGCGATCACCGTGTGGCCCAGCATGACAATCCAATGCAGCCTGGTTTCGTATTGCACGGACTCACCTGGAATCAGGTGCTTTTCGGCGTAGCTCAAGGACACACCTCGGGAGGGCTGGCGCCGCTTCTCGGACACCTGCGGCTGCCGCGAATTATAACCGGATGCGGCGTCTTAGCAACGCCAGCTGGGTGTAGCGGCTAGATGTAAAAGTAAACGGTGGAAACTTGGTAGCGCTAACGGGAATCGAACCCGTATTTCGGCCTTGAAAGGGCCGCGTGCTAACCGTTGCACCATAGCGCCACGCTTTGCGGAGTGAATATCCTATCTAGGATAAGAGAATTCTTAATCGCGAACAAGCAGAGTGACTCTTAGAAGATGTCATCCCGAATCCCGCGATTTTTGCGGGGTGAAGCCTGCTTGCCGCAGGCAGGGATCTGCTTTAGGTTTTGCCATTTTCCAATTTCTATTTTCGAATTTCGATGCTCGCCTCAGCCTTGGCGGTCTTGATATTCCTCGTGCCAGGCCATTTGGATGGCTTCCAGCTTCGATTCATTGGACGCGCCAGGATCGCCAGTGAAGCCCGGAAGCTCCGTGATCCACTTGTGCATGTCCGTGAATCGCACTGTCAAAGGATCTGTATCCGGATACTTGTCGGCCAGCGCGATGGCAATGTCTTCAAAATTGTCCCAGCTAAATGTTTGCGGCATTTCTCACCTACATTCCGTTCTTAGCTTCTACTTCTCCGCATCCGAGCAATTCCCATTTATTTCAACGGGCAAGAAAGGGCCGGTTTTCTCGAGCTTTTCTTTTGACTTAATACTTAGAACTAACAACTAAGAACTGCTCTTCAGTGATCCGCTTCCTTCGCGTAATTCTTGTTCCA
>JAWOLO010000630.1:0-7158 GCA_033853375.1 Terriglobia bacterium | reverse complement strand
TCGACGGGCAGGGAAGTGCCGTGCGACACGATTTCCAAGGTGCGAGTGTAGTTGTGAGCGAGAGCGGCCTTGAATTCTTTTCCCCATCGCGGAGTTCCCGGCGGAAGACCACCCATGTCGTAGCCGTTGAGAGCGAAGTTGATGGGAGTGAGATCGAAGCGCGCATCCAGACCGCCACCACCGTAGAATCCGACCTTCTGCGAATCGAGTTCGTAAAAATCGTGCAGGATGCGGCTTACGGCAACACCCTTGTAATCATTCAAAGGATGTTCAAAGACCGCCATCGCGGAAGGGCCGGAATTCAACATCAGGTACTTACCGACGAGACCACTGGAATTTGCGAGGCCGTCTGGGAATTGCTTGTTGGCGGAAAGGAGCAGCAGCCGCGGAGTTTCCGCGCCATTTGCGCAGACGACCACGGCTTTGGCTTTTTGAAGATGCGTTGCGCGGTTTTTATCGAAATACGCTGCTCCAATGACACGGCCGTTTGCATTAGTCTCAATGCGATGGACATAAGAGTTTGGGCGGATCTCGCAGCGGCCGGTTTTTTCCGCTGTTCGAATGACTGTCGCGAGGGTGCTGGACTTGGCGCCGACTTCGCAGCCAAAGCTTTCGCAGAAGCCGCATTGTACACAGGCGCTACGTCCAGGACGCGGCTGAGAAAGAATAGCCATCGGCGCGGGGAAGGGATGCCAACCGAGTTTGCGCGCGGCGCGTTCAAAGATGACGCCGCCGGATTTCACCGGCAGCGGCGGCATCGGATAGGGCTTCGAGCGCGGCGGATCGAATGGACTACTGCCCGCCAAACCCGAAACGCCGATTTCCCACTCTACTTTTGTGTAATACGGCTCAAGGTCCGCGTAAGTGATGGGCCAGTCGGCGAAACCGGTCCCGGAAATGGGTCCGACCTTGCTGCGCTCGATGAAATCAATTTCGTGGAAGCGCCAATAGTTCGCGGTGAAATGGACGCTCGATCCGCCAACCATCCGGCCGTAGACGAGCGCCGGTTGGCGCTTGGCCGTATCCTGGGGAGTTTTGCGAAAGGTGGTGGGTTGAAGTTCCGGATGATTGGTGAGCTGGTGTCGCTTCAAGACTTCGATCTCGTTGTGCGTGAAGTCCGCTTCGGTTAGGTACGGACCTTGCTCGAGAACCACGACGCGGAAGCCGTTGGTGGAAAGCTCTTTTGCGAGGACACCGCCAGCGGCGCCGCTGCCAATGATGACGAAATCCACTTCGTCAGTCGTTTTATACCTTGGTTGTTCGGGCATTTTGCTTTCTGGCTGCGCGTAGCACTATACCATTCTCGGCGCGCGCAATTGCTGCGACCGGCAGGCTGGTGTACGATGCCGCCCAGCTTGCGAGGTCTTTCCAACTTCGCAAAATGAAGTCAGTCTGAGACACTATTCACCGATTATGGCTACCGTCACGGGGGCAATTGGCATTGGTAGTAAGTGGCTGCTCGACAAAATTGTCGGAGCCATTGCCGCAACGGGAATCAATCCTAACTTTCTGACTTTTCTGGGACTGGTAGTGAATTTTGGTGCGGCTGCATTTTTTGCCGTAGGCGGATTTCGCACTGGAGCCATCATTATTTTCTGCGCCGGGTTTCTGGACATGCTGGATGGCCAGGTGGCGCGGAAGCAGAACCGCGTCACGGCGTTTGGCGCGTTTTATGATTCGACGCTCGACCGTTACGCGGACATGGCGTTGTATATGGGCTTGCTCGTGTACTACTCCGTGAGCGGGCGCACGCCGTACGTGATATTGGCGGCGGTTGCGACGGCGGGTTCGGTGATGGTGAGCTATGCACGGGCACGCGCGGAATCGCTGATTCCTTTGTGCAAAGTCGGATTCATGGAGCGGCCGGAACGGCTGGTGCTGCTCATCATCGGTGGACTGTTCAATCGTATGGGGCCGGTCTTGTGGGTGATTGCCGTGGTATCAACCATCACCGTGATTCACCGCATCGTTTTTACGTGGCAGGAAACCAAAGCCGGGCGGACCCTGCCAGGGATCAAGCTTTCTCTCTGACTGCGTTCGGTGACTCCGGCCCGCCGTCAACCGCTTTCGCTTTAGAGGAATGAACCGTTTTCAGCGCTTCTTCCACGGGACTGGAAATAATCGCCCGCACGCGGTCGCGTAACGCTGGCACATCTTCTTTGCGAAGTCCTTTCGTTTCGATCGTATGGTGCAAATAGACGGTGATTTTCCCCGGCCAGAGCATCCAGTTTCCCGTGCGGTGATGCTCGAATGATCCCACTAGGCTGACCGGTACGATGGGAATGCCAAGTTGTTGCGCTACCCGAAAGCCGCCATCCTGGAATTCATCGACCTGACCGTCGCGGGTGCGCTTGGCCTCAGGAAAAATGATGAGGCTGGTGCCGGAATCGATGGCTTCCTGCGTCAGGCGCCACATGCGCTTCAAATCCGAGGGGCGACGCACGTCGGGCACTGGGACGTTTCCGAAGCGTTTCATCAGCCAGCCATAAGCAGGAATCTTGAAGTGCGACTCCAACTCCCACCCGCGCACGAATTGCGGAATGGCGCAGTACAGCATGAACGGGTCGAAAAGATTGACGTGGTTCGAGACAAAAAAAGAAGTGCGGCATGGGTCGAAACCCGGAGATCGGCGAGCCTCTACTTTGGCCCCAGAAAGAAAAGCGATGCGCCTGCAAAAGCCACGCTGCAGCCAGTCATGTTTGCGCGCATCGAGAAAAATGCCAAGGAAAACGAGAAGAGGCGCAACGATAAAGAAATGCACGCCGCTTGCGATCCAAAGAAGCGCGCTGCGCAGAACGAACCAGGCCTTTTTCATAGGAAAACATCGACCGCTGCGGGTAGGACGTCGAGCGAGCGGCACTCCAGCGTGGCGACCTCACCGTCAATCATGATGTCCACGGGTTCAGCAACGTTGAATTCCACATGGCGCACGGCGCGGCGCGATGCCAGCGGATGCTTGATGTGCGAGCCGTCGTAAAGCCGCGGCAGGTTGCGAAGCAAACCGAACCTTCCAATTGGCCCCCAGCGGACGAATTCAATCAAGCCATCCGCGGGGTCGGCTTGCGGAGCAATGAGCATGGTACCGCCAGTGTATTTGCTGTTGTTGAAGGCAAGAAACAAAGAGCGCCGCTCGTCCCATTCTTGATCTTCATCGCAGCGCAAGGAGAATGAGCGGCGGTGCAATTGCACAACGCGCACGAATACGCCAAGCAAGTAGCCGAGAGGGCCAAGAGGCTTGAACGCGCGATTCGTTAGGGCCGCGACATCTGCGGTGAAACCCACGCTCAAAAGGTTGAAGGAATACACTTCGCCGGTGGCGTGATTCAGGCGAATCAGATCAATGGCGCGCTTGCGGTTTTCCAAAATGGCTTTGATCGAGGCTTCGGCCCCGTTTTTCGTGAAATCCTTCATGAAAGAATTGCCCGTTCCCAGGGGAAGAAATCCCAACGTGACGCGATCCACGAATTTGCGGCCGGCAAAGATACCATTCAGGATTTCGTGTGCCGTTCCATCGCCACCGACCGCGAGAAACTGGCGATAGCCTTGATCGTAGGCTTCGCGCGCAAGTTCGACCGCATGCCCAGGTCCCGTCGAGGCAACGCTGTCCACTTGCAGTTTATTCTGGCGCAAGCGCGCGAGCGCAGGTCCTGCGAGTTTCGCGGAGCGGCCGCCACCAGCGGCGGGGTTCACGATGGCGAAAAATCTTTCTGTTTGGGACATACCCGGGTTCAGGATCCTGTCCTCGAAGAAACAGAGTTCTCACGCGAAATCAAACACAAGACTCACAAGGGCAGAATCGCGGCAACTCTGTCCAGTTTCGCGAGACGTTCGGCCAGGACATTTCTCTTGATCTTCAGAGAAGCCGTCCGAGGGAAATCCTCCTCGAGAAGAACGACCCCGTGAATCCGCTTATAGTTTAGCAGGCGATGGTTCCGCGCGTTGATTTCAGAGCGAAGTTCGTTGCTGAATTGCTGGCCTGGTTCCAAATGAACCACGAGCACTAACTGCTCCCCGGTCATCAAGCGCTTGGGCCAGATGTAGTTGGCGGCAAAAACGCAGAATTCCTTCACGGCAAGACCTTCGAAGACGCTCTCAATGTCCTCCGGGTAGATGTTCTTGCCTTCATCCGTAACGATCATGTTTTTTTTGCGGCCGCGCAGTTGCAAATGGCCGTGCTCGTCGAATTTTCCCAAGTCGCCGGTCATCAGCCATCCATCCACGATCGTTTCGGCGGTAAGTTCCGGATCGTTCAGATAGCCTGCCATGACCGTTTTGCTGCGCACAGCAACTTCGCCGACGCCATCAGCATCGGCATTTACGATGCGCACTTCCATTCTCGGCAGCGGTTTGCCAACTGTATCTGCGCGAAACGGTTTCAGATCATTCACGGTGATAGCGGTGCCCGCTTCGGTGAGACCGTAACCGTTCGCCACAGGAATTCCCAAATCGTAGAAGAATTGCAGCGTTTGCGGCTCGGTGAACGCGCCGCCGACAATGATCGCGCGCAGTTCACCGCCAAACGCTTCATGCACTTGCTTTAACAGCAGGCGGCTGAGCCGTAGGCGTGGTCGGCCTTTCGTCACAGCTTTGTTGATGGCTACCAACGCATTGAAAATTTTGCGTTTTCCTGCAGGCAAAGCGTCAAAGCGTGCCTGCAGACCTTTCTGTAGATTCTTCAAGACCAGAGGGACGAGGCTGACGTAAGTAATCTTGTACTTCGGAAAAGCTTCGCGCACATATTCGGGCCGCAGCGTGCGCAGATGTACGACGGCGGCGCCGCACGTGAATGGGCCAAAGAATCCCACCATGAAGTCGATAGCATGGTTTGTCGGCAGAATGCTCAGATAACGCACACCTGGCCAGAACGGATAAATCGAAGTCAGCGCGACGCACTGTTCGAGATAATTCTCGTGCGTCATCATGCAGCCTTTGGGACGGCCGCCGGTTCCCGACGAGTACACGATGGACGCTGTATCTTTGCGCGTGCGCGGAACGAAAACAGGTTCTCCCATGCTGTGAAATTCTTCCCAACGCTGCGCGCCCCCGAGTTCGGCGTTTGTAGGAGCTTCCGTCACCAGAACGGTTTGCACATTTGCCGATGCGCGTCCCAGCGACGCGCTGAGCTGTCGCCAAATGGGATACTCCGTGATAAGCACGGTTGCGCCCGAATGTTTGAGGAGCTGCCATTGCTCATCGGGAGTGAGCTTGTAATCGAGCGGAACCAGCACTCCGCCCGCAAAAAAAACGGCATAAGCCGAAATCAGCCATTTCGACTGATTGGTCATAATAATGCTGGCGCGGTCTCCCGCAGAGAACCCCGCATCCTGCAACGCCTTCGCAAGTGGATGTGCGCGTTCTTTGAAATCGCGATAGGTCAGGCGCTCTTTCTCGCGTTCGCGATCGGCTTCGATCAGGCACACTTCACCCGCAAAGCGGTCCAGCGCATCTTTCAACGCTGCGCCGATGGATTGGTATTTGTTCAGATCCAGCATTACAGGCGGGACTGAATGCGCTCAGCCAGGGTCTTGAAGTCGCTCACACCCTGGACTTCGTAATCCGGCAATTCGATGCCGAAGTGATTTTCCAGGCGCGAAAGCATTTCCAGCGTTTGCAGGCTGTCGATGCCGAGCTTCTTGAAAAAATCGTCTTCGGGCGCAAGCGAGCCTGCGGGCAATTGGAAATGCTTGGCCGCTAGGTCGAGGACTTCCTGTGTCGTTTGTTCGAGCGTGCGCATGAGAAACTTAAATTTATCATTTCTAGGTGTGGAAAACGAAATTCAGCATTTAATCTGAGAGCCAGTGGTAGTCCGACATTCAAAAATTACCGTATCGACATCATGTGTCTGATTGCGTCCGGCGCAATGATGAGTGGGCAGCTAAAATAGTTCATCGAGGGCTCCATGACCCTACCGCTTGCCATGGGCAAATATCGCAAGCCTGCGCGAGTGCTTGCGTCCCTTCTTTGCTTTACAGGGCTTGCAATCTGGCTTTTCCATTTTTGCGTTTGGTACCAGTATGACGGGACGCGGCCAACGTATCCCGTTCAATCGGTTGGCAGAGTCTTTCCACAGAATACTCACGGACATGTTGTATTCCTCACCAAGGAAGAGGACACAAGACTTACGCGTCTCACTATATTGGCTTTCAGCCTGATGGGAAGTGGATTCCTGGTTGGAGGACTATTTGTGGAGGGGTTTCATTGGAGAAAGAATGCTGCTCCCTGGGAGAAGAGAGAGTGGTGAGTTCGCGTTTCGTCTAGGGTAAATAAGGCATGGGCCCGGAGTCTTCAACGAATTTCTTTAGGGCAGCCATGACTTCGGGGCGGGTGAAGAGTTCACAGAAAAGATCAATCTCGCACCGAAGCTCTTCGTAAGGAATCGGCTTCATGAATTTCTTGGCGGCCGCGCGCGCCACGGGATCGTACTTTGCCACTTGCGCTGCGGTAGAGCGCGCGATCCGCAGAGCTTCTCCCTCGCCAGCGAGCTGCGCTACTAACCCTACCGAATGCGCACGCGTGGCATTAATCGTGCGACCGGTAAAGAGCAGGTCACGAATGACTGCATTGCCCAGGTCACGCTTCAGGCGCGGAATCCCACCGAAGCCGGGTATGAACCCCAACCGCAGCTCCGGAAGAGCAAATCGCGCCATTTTGTCGGCAATGATGACGTCGCATGCGAGAGCAAGCTCGAGCCCTCCGCCCAGGCAGGCTCCGTGAACTGCAGCGATGGTGACAAACGGAGCGACGTCGATCGCGTTCATGACGGTATGTATGCGCTCCAGGAAGCTCTGAATTCCTTCGAGGCGTTCTTTTTCAGGAACCGACGCCGCTTGATGGTACAGCTCGCGCAGATCTCCGCCTGCCGAAAAGACGGGTTTTCGCGCGCTGGAAATAATGCACGAGGAAGTTTCGGGCGCGAGCGTGTCAAAAGTACCCACAAATACTTCGAGCTCCTCAAGCATGGCCGTGCCGATTTCGTTTGCCGGTTCATGGTCGAGCGTTAGCTCGATGCATCCCTCGCGCCATTCCCACCGCAGCGTTTTGCCCTTGAAGCTCTTCATGCGTGCTGCCTGCTGACCGCTTCGCGCTCTTTCCTGTCTTTGTACATGGCGTTGATTTCAGAAGCGTAACGCGCGTTTATGGCATCCCGGCGGAGTTTGC
>JAWOLO010000629.1:0-4071 GCA_033853375.1 Terriglobia bacterium | reverse complement strand
GGGAGCGGAGGGTGAACTCCTCCGATGTTGCTGAGCTCACGCTGCTGAGTCCGGGGGACATTTTCTTCCTTTATACCGACGGCGTCTACGACGGCAGCGACAAAGAAGAACGCCAGAAACTTGAAGGGATAATGCGTGAGCACTATCGGCAACCGGCAAAAGAAATCTGCAATGCATTGCTGGACTATGCGGCGAAAAAGGACGATCATCTGCGCCAAATTGGCGAACAGGACCGTATTGATGATAAGACCGTATTCATCATCAAGCGCAGCTGACGACGTGAAGCACCTCGCCCGTGACTTGACGTGCGTGGGCCAGATACAGGACTGCATCGACGGCATCGCGCAAACGGCTGCAGGCTCTGTTACCCCCGGAAGCCGAGGATTGGTGTACGTCGGAGTTCGTTGTCCAGTCAGAGTTTCCAGCAGAGGCATCCTGGGAGTTGTTACAGAGAAAAATGTGGGTCTCCTCGTGCTGGGCGTGCGTCGGCTACAGACGCCGGCCGCGGGTCCACGATTCTAACGCGGTTGCGTCAGCTAGCGGGTACGGCCCAAGCAGACTAGCGCGCAACAATCGAACTCGCACGACTAGACTGGCTTGAATTGTCCATTCGCTTCAAATACCTGGCGATACAAGTCTTCGCCATGACTGGTTTCTAATGGCTCGCCTTCCAGCAGCTTGAAGGTTCGCGCCCCGTCGGCCTTTCTTTCGGCGCGCAAGAAAACCGCGTCCTTGGTCTGTCTATCAAAGAAGTTACGGGCGAATTCGTACAGATGCGTCACATAGAACACCTTGATGCGCTTCTCCAGCAAGGCGCAGACGATCTGTCTCGCGATCTCCGATCCCTCTCGTTCGTTGGTCGCGGCAAAGGATTCGTTGCAGAGCAGTATCGAGTTCGGCCCGATATGGTCGACGATTTCGCTCATTCTGGCGAGTTCCTCGTCGAGCTTCCCGCTCTTCATTGTCGCGTCTTCTTCCCGCTTGTAGTGAGTAAACAAGGCAGGGCAGAGTTCGGCCTTGAAGGCTTTGGCACCGACGAACATACCGCATTGCATCATTAGCTGTGCTAAACCAACGCTGCGCAGGAAAGTCGATTTCCCGCCTTGGTTAGCGCCAGTAACGATGATTAGGCTCTTGCCGTCAGTATCGGCCACATTGCCCACGACCCTTGGTTCTATGTGGAGCGACAAGCACACGTCGTATAGGCCGGTAAAGCGGTGCGTGCGCTCGCCCGCGCGCACCGGCGTGGGAAAGCAGACCGGCTCTTCCTTAGCCGCCAGTCGACCATGCAGATTTAGGCAGCCGATATAGAAGGCCAACTCCGTTCGCAGGAACTTGAAGAAGCTCAAGAGGTGATCTGCGGATTGGGCGAGGGCAATTGCAACCCGACTGATTCCCCGGTGGCGTATGTTTGAGAGAATGCGCGCCCCGGCCTCGTCGCGTTCATGAAGATAAAAAGTGTGGCCAGGCGGGCGCTTGCCAAGCAGCCGCTCGAACCAGTTCGGCTCATTCCCGTGGGTCTGGCGCAGCACGTAGTTGGCGCCTTCGGTCCATTCGCCCAGTTCTGCGCTCAGCAGCACGCCCTTACGGAACTTCAATTCCGCTAGATAGTTCTGGATCGTGGCCAAGTAATCGGCGGCCAGTTCCTTCCCGAGCATTGCGAACAGCGCGGTAAAGGCCTCCGACTCAAATCGCGTGGAGTGTTCTTCGGCGATGCTTCTCAGCTTCCTGAGCATGCTCAACAAGAACTCAAGTAAATCGATGGAGTTATACAGCATCGAGCTTGGGTAATGGCTGGAAATGCCCCAGGAGTGCTTCCGGGTTCCTTGGATGGCCTCCACCGTCAGGTCGTAGAGTTGCCTGGCCACCACCGCGTTTTTCAGGCAATCCTTCATAGTCTCTTGCCGATACAAAATCGTGTCCACATTGTTCTGTAGCCCCGAGAAAAGCGCCTTCCGTGCCACGTCGAACAAGAACTCATCCCCGCTTGCCATGGCCCGCAGCAGCGTATCCAATTCCAGGTCCTGGATCAGCGCCCGGTCGTGAGGCGACAATTGCGGTTGTCGGTCGGCATCTCTTCGATAGCCGTACATCACGTCATCACGCAGCAATTCATGTGGATCGAAATCTCGATTCCGATACATCAAGAGCACTCTCATGCCTTGATTCGCTCCTTGAGGTCGTTGTACGTCACTTTGTGCTTCTTGGCGATCGCCAGCGCATACGCAAGTCCGTCAGCCGGCCTGCGCTCCAATTTGTAGGTTCGAACCGCCAGGTTGTCCGGATCAACCATAGCGACGACGCTGACTGTCTTTTCGTTAAAGGACGCTAACTCATCCAAAAAGGTGACCCACACGCCGAGCACATCCAGTGCGGAAACTGTTGCCATCACTTTCTTGCTCAATTGGACCGCGTCCTTGAGCGTCGTGGATGAAAAGACCTCGTTCATGATAATGAGACTGTGCGGCGTCGCTTCATCGAGTATCTGGCGGATCCGAATCAGATCATCCTGCAGCTTGCCACGGAGAGTCGTGATGTCTTCTTCTATCTCAAAGTGTGTGAAGAGGCGGTCGAAGAGGAAAAGCCGAGCCTCTGTCCCTGGGACCGGGCAACCCAGACTCGCCAGGTAGTGCAACTGTCCGAACATGCGAGCGAATGTCGTCTTGCCGCCGTGGTTCGGACCGGACACGACGAAGATGCGCTCCGGGCCCGTAAGAAAAAAATCGTTCGTGACGACGCCAGACTTTTCACCGAGGAGCTTCCCCGCCAACGCGAGGTCGAAAGCTTCGCGACCACTAACTTCCTTGGACGTTTGCGAGAGTTGTGGCCGGCAGAAACTCAAGCCAGCGCGGCGGAATTTCTCGATATGCGTGAGATACGCGACGTAGAACTGAATCTCACGGTCGAACCGCGAGATCGTTGTGTCGAGATACTCTGCGTGAGCCGCGCAAAAGCCGTCAAGAGCGCGGAACGTGTCCGGATACAACAGCGCCACGCGAGCCTGAATCTGCGCTTCAATATGGTTCATTCCCTCCCATTTTGGAATCTCAACCCAGTACTTGTTGACCGCGTCGCGCCTGAACTTCTCAAACGTCTCTTCAACAGCAGCGCTGTAGTCATTCTCTCTGTCCTGGTGGCGAACCGTTACGCCGCCGTCTTTGATGTGCAAGCAATACCTGATAGCGGACAAATCTGTCTTCAGTTTGCGTGCCTCCGTCACGAGATTGCGGAAGGGAACCGACGCGACGTACTCCGTCAGATACTCCTTGAATGCGCGCAGGCCTCGCGACTTTACGTCCAGCCCACGCAGATCTCGTGAAAGATGCTCCACAGCTTCCGAGTAGACTTCCACCGCACCCAGGAAGCATCGCTCCCTGGCGTATCTGTAGTAATCGAGCTTCTTCACCTGATCCAGACGCTGGCGCATCGTGCGCATCTGGCCGGAGAACGACCTGACGGCTTGCATCAAGCCTTTGTCTTCAAGATCCTGCATCACCTCCTGACGAAACGCGATCGCGTCGAGATCATTCAGTGGGGCGTAATAGAACGGCGCAAGATTGTAGTCCTTCCAGTCGGCGGTGATGGCGTCGATAATTTGATCGAGATTCAAGTCACGGAAAAAAGGGGGAGGCTCGTGGATTTCCCGACTGGTTGTTACATCTGAACCGGGAAACAGAATACTGTGAAATCTCGCGGCACCGCGGGAGTCAGCGGCGCCAGCTCCAGGTGATTTTGAGGTAAGGGTTTCGACAGTCGTGGGCTGAATGCCCTCGTTGGGACTTAAAACGGGGGGTGCGTCCCCTTGGTTGTTTGGAGAGCCAAATTCAGCATTCTCCGCAAAGCCGTTGCGGAATCTGAACCGCATAATGCGCCCTCAAGTCCCTATTCAGGAGTACTTGCAGGCATCATCAGCCTTGTGGCGGTTTGGAAGTACCGGGAGGAATGCCATCTCCCGCTTACAGTATATTTCTTTTGCGACCACTCAAGAAACGGCGAAGTTTTGAGAGGAACGAAAGATCATTTGCAATGAGTATTGAAGCTTGCGCACGCGACTGTTGTATGCCGAGTTGA
>JAWOLO010000628.1:0-4849 GCA_033853375.1 Terriglobia bacterium | reverse complement strand
TGGACCACTTCGCGGCGCTGGTCTTTGCGGGTGATTGGCGGGGGAACGTCCGGTGCGAAGGACCAGCGCGCATCCTCGCGGGGAAGCTGCGCCTTCGGCACGAGGACGAGTTGACGCTGGTCTTGTTTTTGCTCCTTTTCTTTCTGGGCGGAGGAACTCTTCGTAAGAGGAATCCCGAAGCCTACAATCAATCCAAGCGATACTGCGATGGTCAGGCGGTGGTAGGTCTTGTCACTCATGGTGGTCTCCATGAGTGGCAGGTTAGACCGACGACAAACACCAGGCAGTGACTTAAGTCACGCTTGTTATCTTGTGAGAATTCTGTGCATTAACAGGGACTGGGGAATGGCCGTAGGGAAGCAGAACGCCGACTATGACAGTCCAATGTGACTTACGTCACATTAAGTGGGCGTGAGTCCAGTGACGGAAGTGAGCGCCGGGAGAGTCCGGCGCTCACGCCAAAAGTTAATGCGCAAGGCCGAATTCAGCGTTTTGCATCTTCTGCTGAACTCTTAGAGATGGAGACCGCACGCACGCTCGTAACCGCAGCGGCGGTTGAAGATGGGTCGTGGAAAGACGGCATTTCGTGCATATCGTGGGACGCCGTCGTGCTGGGGTCCATCACGGAGCTGAAGAAGAGGAAGAAGTTGGAGCCGACTTCGATGGCGCGGCCAGCGGCTTCGGCGGCATCCATAGCATGAGAAGAAGTGATGCCGGTGCTGCCGTCGGCTGAGGGCCAGTCGCTCTGTTGCATGATCAACACCGGGCGGACTTCCCACCAGATGGGCAGCGCGTTGACACGAGAATTGTCAATGACGTGGCTGTGATTCGGCGTGGGCACAAAGATATTGCCGGTCGGAGGATTCGGCGCCTTTCCCAGGGAGGCGAGCGTAACAGACAAATCCACAGAAGAAGCATGCATGGTGCAAGTGCCGGGGACCGGGTTGTTGGGATCTGGGCACTGGGTGGAAACCAGAGGGTGGGTTTTCCAAGCCTCGGGCAGGAAACCGAACGCCTTGATCAGCGCAGCGCCGAGAGCGGTGCCGCAGAGTTCACCGGGCCTGCCGCCGTTGGGGCAGGGCATGGCGTCCGCGGGATTCTGATCGTTGTCGACAGAGAACATGGGGACGAACACATAGAGATGCGCGGTGTGCTTGATGTCGCCGCCGGTGGGGTCTTCGGTCGGTTCGGTGACCACTTGGCAAATGGGCGTCTGTAATTCGTTGGGATCGGACTGCGCTTTTGCGCCGTTGAAGTCGAGATCCATGGCGGGCTGTTCCACACAGTCGAAGTTCTGCAGATAAGTGAACGTAACGAGGCGGCCGTTGCCAAAGCCGTGGGTTTGGTTCGGTGCAAGCTGTTGCGCCGGGGCGCTGCTTGCGGCAAAGGCCAGTAGCGCGATGCTAGCGAGAGCGAGCAAAAGATAGCGCGCCGGGCCTTTGTCCTGAGAAGTTTTCGTGCGGACTTGCAAGTGAAACATGTCGTTCTCCTTTCTTCTAGCTTTCAACGTGGTCTTACCCGTCGCATAAAAACGACGTGAAAGCGTCCCGGTTGACGTTCATTTGGGCCGAGGCAAGAAGACGGAAATTCCCCTCGTCTTGTTTTTGCTACTTGACTGGTTCAGGCTGGAAAGCCGCTTACTTCAGTGAGACTGCGGTCCAAACGTCAGGCTCAGCAAATATTGAATCAGGTCGCTTTTCTCGGACGGAGTTAGCCCGAGGGACATGCAAGTGTTGTAGTGATTGACGACGTCGTTCAGCGTGGCGAAACGCCCATCGTGATAGAAGCCGCCTTTGAAGTGGGTAAAGAGATCGCCGATGGGCGAAGTCCGGTAGCGGCGATCCGGCGCGCGATTGGCTTGGAAATCGTCAATGCAAATTTCCGAAGCGGTGTGCAGATTCCAGCCGGCATCGGTCCAAAGCGGTTCGACATGGCAGTTGTTGCATTTGGCTTTGCCGCTAAAGAGGGCATCGCCGCGGGCCGCGGCTGCGGCGTCGAAGCTGCCAGCGGGAGGTTGGGGAGAAGGAATTGCGAGCTGGTAGAACTGAAGGGCCTGGAGCTTGGACGTGATGAGGTCGCTGTCGGGATCAATATGGGGTAGGTCGCCGAAGCCGTTGGTGGCGGCAATCGGGAATTGCGCGGCATTGTTCAGCCGTGGATCCCAGAACCGACCTTTGCCATGCATCTCCAAATTTGCAACGAAGGCGTTCCAGTGGGGAACTGATCCCCAACCGCTCCACGTATGAAGGTTCACGCCTCCGAGTCCAAAAGCCGGGGGAAGCAAGGTGGCGCCAGAAACGTTTGTGCCGGTCACGACACCGTCCGTCATTTGCTGAGGATTGAAGGCTTTGCCGTCGAGAATCAGCTCAGCGTCGAATTTGCCGGGTCCCCAAGTGCCGAGCACGGTTCTGACCGTGGCTTGTTCGGTGCTTAAAAGGTTGGCAAGCACGCTGAGATCCGGAGCGAGAGAAACGATTGCGCCCACGTTGAGATCGCGATTAGGCCAGCCGTCCAGGCGATGACCAATGCAGCCCGTGCCGGGATTCGGCTGAATCACGCCAGCGCAGAATTGAGGCATGGAATTGTCGACCGTGGAATGGCACAAGGCGCATTGAATTCCAACAGACTGGAGCGTTCCGGACGAATTGAAAATGCCCGTCACGCCAATGACAGCGTTCAATTTCAGAAGAGCCAGGGTAGTTGCGGGATCATCGAGATTCACTTTGCCGTGATTCAGGGCGTTAACAAGACTGGCTGGGAGGGCATCCAGGTCAACCTTGAGCCCTACGGCCAAAGCTGTTTTGGGACTGACGCCGGGTCCGACGCCCCCCAGCTTGGCGCCTTCGATCGCTTGATGGAGCATGAGCGTGCCGCCCCAGAAGGATTCGTCGCCAAAGGTGTCGAAGCGAAAAGTCTGCCGGCCCATGTTGACCAATTGGAATGCGCTTTGTTGAACGGGATCTTGAACCAATTGCGATGGACTGTCCGAGCCCCCCGATTGAGTTGCTGCACGAGCGGGCAGTGCACGGCTTGCGCGGGGCCGCGAGGTCTCTGCCTGGAGAAGCAGCGCAAACGCGGCAACAAAGAGAAAGGTTGCGAAGAAAGAAATTTTTCTGGATGACACGAAACACCCCCTTGAATCGGGTTGAAGCGGGATTGGGCAACGGACTTACCATACTTTCCAGGCGAGGCGCTGTCTGTTATGCAGATAACACCCAGATAGGGGCAACACCTGAGGCCTTATCCGGAATTTAATGGAGGAAGTGAAATTTAGTTCTTTGCGCTGTAATCCCGAAGCGCCCCAGGGTCAACAACAAGGTGGCCGTGAGGAGTATATTCAACCAGGCCATGGCGGCGCAAAAGACCCAATCCCAGGGAAACTCTTTCGCGCCGCGCAGCCACCATCTGAGCGAGCTCTTCCTGGGTCAAGTGTGCGGTAATTTCCACGCGGTTACCTGTAGGTCGTCCGAGCTGTCCGGCCAGATCCAAGAGCGTTTTGGTGAGCCTGTGCATGGTGTCGCGGAAAGCGAGTGAGGTCACCTGCTCCTGTGCATTCAGGAGGGAATCACAAAATAGCTGAATTAGTTCCCGGAGAAGCGGTTGATTCTTTTGAATGGTCTCCAAAATTTCTTCGTAGGATACCGGAACCGCTTCTGTGGCCTCGAGAGCCACAGCGCGGTCCATACGCGGGGAGTTCGAGGCGGAGAGTTCACCTACAACCTCGCCGGCCTTGCGTATATCAAAAATGACTTCTTCTCCGGTTTCGGTGACGGTACCGATTTTCACCACGCCGCTGCGAATAAAGAAAAACGAATCTTCGTTGCGTCCAACGTCGTAAAGTGTTTCGCCCTTCTCAAACTGCTGCGCGTTGCGATTCTGCAGAAGGGCGCGGCAGAATCTGCCGCGAAAAATGCAACACAATGCGGAGGAAAGAGCGGGTTCCTCCTCGCGAAGCGAAGACGGGGCGAATTGAAGCGTGTTGGGATTTCCAGGCATAGCAAGTCTCCAGGTTCCGGGCACAACTGTCAGGGCTGATTCATGCTGCAGGGCTCGCAATTGATCAGCGCGAGAAAAGAGGAATCCTGACTCTCAGCCTACCCGGCTATGTTATTTCACGCCCCACCGATTAGATGCCCTAAGAGCAGGAAACGATTCTAAAAACCCAGGCATGTTCCGGAATTGTTCGTCACGGCTCTCCGGTTTTTTCCCTAGTGGAAAGAGGGCCATAGCCATCAAAGAACAGAGCGCATGACGTTTCAGAGGCTGAAAAACAAAACAAAGGCCGGACACTTAGGTCCGGCCTCAATTAGGAACGCCAAAAAGAGTTGTTAAGAGCGGCGCAGAGCGCGAATGCTTATCGCAGATTAGTGCGGGCGGCCGTTGCCGGGCTTCCCCCTATCCTGTTTCTGGTTTTCGCGCTGCTGACGCTCTTGCATCTTTTGGTTTTGCTGATCGTGCCGGCGGTTCATCTGGTCCATTTGCTGCTGCTGGCGGCGCTGCATCTGGTCCTGGCGCTGCTGGCTGGCATTCTGGCGGCTGAGTCTGTCCCGCTCTTGATCGTGTCGCTGTTGCAGCTTCTGACGTTCAGCGTCCTGCTGCCGTTGCATCTTGTCCATTTCCCGCTGATGCTTTTCGTCGAGCCGCGAGTTTTGCGCCGAGGGCGGCCGGTCATTGCGGAAGCGGCCGTTGTCGCGTCCCCTGTCGGGATGATTAAAATCACCCCGGTTGTCCGGGCGGTCCATTTTCGCTTCTCTGCCGCGCTCCACGCCGCGGCCACGGAATTCGCCGGAATGCGGGGTTGCCGCGACTTCCGGGCGGCCATGATTTTCGGACGCCAGGAAGCGCCGAT
>JAWOLO010000627.1:0-2580 GCA_033853375.1 Terriglobia bacterium | reverse complement strand
TCCCCGTTGCTCAAAGGGACGGAGATTGGCTTGACCGCGACGTAGCCCTTAGCCCTGAAGAGTTTGGCTCCTGTGAGAGTGGCGCCCATTTCATAACGGCTAAAGCCAGCGGCACGTGCGGCTTCTTCACAAGCCTGAAGGATCGCGCTGCCGACGCCTTTGCGGGCCCAGGCGGGATGAATAAAGAAGGCGCGAATCTTGGCGGCATCCTGCTGCGGATCCAGCAAGGAGTCTTCGCGGCTGGTCCAGTGGTCGCTGCCATAGAGGGTTTTCCGTTTGCTCCAGCCGCCGCAGCCGACAATCGTCCACTGCGATGTCGCACTCGCGTGCTCAGCGCTTTCCTCGGGCCTAGCTGCCTCGGCTGGCGCTTCCGCGACGATGTAAGTGCCATCCGCAATGAGCTGGCTGTCGACGCCAAAGACCGTTTGGAGCGCGCCTTCGATTTGCGCGGGTGTATAGTCTTCTGTCTGCAAGCCGCGTACGGAGGCTTCGATCAATTCGCGCAGGACCGGCACGTCTTCCGGCACGGCAAGGCGCAAGCGAATTTCTTTCATCGCTGTCACTTACTTTTCCAAACGCGCTCCAAATTCCAGCTTGTGTCGAAATCCGAAGAGAGCTGATTACCACTCTCTAGCCGGGCGAGCCGAAATATTGTATGACTTGCTGCAAATTTTCGCGCCGTCAGAATTTGGAGACGCTGAAATGCTTTATATGGTGATCGAACGATTCAAAAACCGCGAGGCAATCCCGGTTTACCGGCGTTTCCGGGAAAAAGGCCGGATGATGCCTGAAGGGCTAAACTATGTGGATAGCTGGGTGGAAAGCAATTTTGACCGCTGCTTTCAACTGATGGAGTGCGAGGACGCGCAATTGCTCGAGAAATGGGCGGCACACTGGAAAGATCTGGTGGAATTCGAATTTGTCCCGGTGCGCGCTTCGAAAGAAGCGGCCGCGCTGCTCGCGCCAGAACTCTGAATCACGCACTGCCCGCGAAGTGTTGCATCCTGCGAAGGCGGCCGATCAACGCTGCGAGTTTGGGCCGGTCCTGTTCAGCAAGCGCAGTGAATTTCAACCCTAGTCCCGTTCCGGCCTTCGCGTAGCGCACGACTGCGTCCGCTCGAATCCGGCCTTCCGCCACGAGAAAGTCGAGGCGGGTAAGCGTGCCAGAAGGCCGAGGTTGGGGCGTTTCAATGAATAAGCCGCCCATGCTCATGTTGCGGACCTGTGAAATGTCGTCGCGCCCCTGGCAATTCCAATAAACCCACACGTCTCCCGGAGCTTGAACGCGCGAAGAAAATCTTCTGGAAGGAGCGCTGCTGGGCCGCATTGCGGGTCTCCGATCGTTTGGAGTTAACTTGGCCAGTATAATGAGCGCAAGTATACACCGATTATATAAGCGTAGTGTCAAAATTCGTTAAATCGTTTCACTGGGGCGAAGACAGCTATAATCAGGCGCGCACGCACACAAATAGCGAATCTTGAGAATGCCTGTATTTTACAAAATTGATAAGGAGCGCCACTTGGTGATCAGTTCGGCCGCAGGAGTGCTTAGCCGTGCCGATGCCGCGGCGTATATGGAAAAACTCCTGAAGGACCCTGATTTCGACCCTAGCTACTCGCAAATCGCGGACTTCACGCAAGTCACGAAGATCGACGTTACCGCCCAGGACGTCCATGAACTCGCGCAAAAATCCATTTTCTCAACGCAATCGCGCCGAGCTTTCATCGCTCCCGGCGAAGCGGCCTACGGTCTCGCGCGAATGTTTGGGATACTCCGAGAGACCCAAGGCGAAATGGGCATTAGTGTTTTCCGCACGCTAGAAGAGGCATTGGATTGGGTATTCTCTCGGCAAGCGAGTGCTTGACACGAGAAAAGCATCTTTCTCGACACGGCCGCGTGATTTGATGTAAAAATAATTGTCCTCCTCAAGCCCTCGAAAGGCAGATATGAGAGGCCATCTAAACTATCTTGTTGCTGCCACACTGTTTGTTCTTTTCTGTGCTACTGCTGTTGCCGCCCAGGATACATCGGACAAATCTGCACCAGAGCAATACTCGCAGGAGAAAGACACCCGCGAGAAACCCAGCGGCGATTCCACACCCTGGTACAACCCGACCCGATACAACCCGCTCAAGCTGTTCAAACACTACAAGTCAGCGAACGACCAGCTCGCCTACAATGGTCAGCTGGAAGACAAGCTATCAAAGCAATTGCGATTGCAGGGAATCCTGCCGGAGGACAAAGAATTGCAGGCCGTCTGCTCGGACTTCAAGGATTTGCCGAATTGCATTGCCGTGCTTCGTCTCAGCGTCGGCGTCCCCGTCGAATTTACTTGTTTGAAATGGAACGTGACGGGAGTGAAGCCCAAGACCGCGGCCGATTCCTGCGCTGGCCCGGCGGGTGGGAAAGCTATGCCGCTGGACCGCGCTCTAGACCTGTTAAAACCGAAGTCGGATGCGCGAGCTGAAGCGCAGACGGCGCTGAAAAAAGCTCACGACGACATCAAAGACGCAAGCTCGTAGAGCCAACGCAAAACTGCCCGCCCTTCAGGAATCGAAGTGCGCTTAGCTTCGCACCGG
>JAWOLO010000626.1:0-2981 GCA_033853375.1 Terriglobia bacterium | reverse complement strand
TAGACCACACGTACCATCGTGAAGTCTGCGCTGTCGCCCAGGCAGGCTAGCTGCTTCAATGCTTTCTGGGTCTCAGGGGCTAGGCGGGTTAGCTTTTTGCCCATGAGATCCACCACATTATCGGTATACCCTTTGGCGTGGATGCGATTCAGATCCCAAGACCATCGCCTTTCGACATGATCAAAGGTGAGCAAGCCCTCTTCAAAAAGTGTAGAAATAAATTGGATCGCGAAAAATGGATTCCCGCTCGTCTTGTCATGAACCAATTCCGCGAGCGGTCCAGCATACCGCGGCTCGCAACGAAGAGAATCTGCAATCAACTGCTCCAGGTCTTCACCAGTCAGGGGCGCAAGGGCGATGTCCTGTAGTAACGCTCCGGCCTGGCGCATATCTTGCAGCTTGCGCACCAACGGATGTGCGGGGCCCACTTCATTGTCGCGATAGGCACCGATCAACATCAAGTGCTTCACTTCGCGCTGCGTTAGTAGATACTCCATCAGGTCCAATGTAGCCGCGTCGAGCCATTGCAAATCATCGAGAAACAGGGCCAGCGGATGTTCCGGCCGCGCGAATACATTGATAAATCGACGGAATACCACATGGAACCGGGCTTGGGCCTCCCGTCGCGGAAGTTCAGGAACCGGTGGCTGCTCTCCAATAATGGCCTTCAATTCCGGGACCAGACCCACCATCAGTTGTCCGTTCGGATCTAGCGCCTCACGGAGGGCACTGCGCCACTTGCTCAACTCCTCCTCGCTCTTACTCAGAAGTGTGCGGGTCAAGCTCCGAAAGGCCTGCGCCAGCGTGGCATAAGGAATATCGCGCTTGTACTGATCGAACTTGCCCGATGCAAAGAGGCCGCGCGGAGGAACCAGTGGTTTGTGCAGCTCATTGACGACGGCGGATTTACCGATTCCCGAATAGCCGGAAACCAGCACCAATTCCGGCCTACCGCCCGCTACCACACGATCGAACGCGGCAAGTAGGGTCTCAATCTCGCGCGCTCTCCCATACAATTTCTCAGGGATTAGCAGACGATCTGGAGCGTCGTGTTTGCCCGGCGAGAAATACTCGATGCGGCCTTGTGCTTCCCAATCAGCAAGGCAGCGGCGAAGATCGCTCTCCACGCCGGACGCAGTCTGGTAGCGTTCCTCGGGAGTTTTGGCGAGCAGTTTCATCACGATCGCAGAGACCGAGGGCGGCACACTCTTCACTCGTTCGTGAGGCGGCACCGGATGCCTTGCGATGTGGCAATGTACCCATTCAAGCGGGTCGGAAGCTGTGAAGGGTAGGCTGCCGGTCAACATCTCGTAGAGGGTAACGCCGAGGGCATAGAGGTCGCTTCGCGAATCGATCGAGCGATTCATTCGCCCGCTTTGTTCAGGAGCCATGTAAGGAAGCGTTCCGACGATGAACTCGGGAGGCTCGGGGGCTTGGTGCTCGCGCTGAAGGCGGGAAGCGATTCCAAAGCCCATGAGCCGGACCTGCCCCGTGGCGGCATTAACCAGAACGTTGGTCGGCTTCACATCCTTGTGAATCAGCTTCCTTTCGTGCAATCCCACAAGCGCGGTTGCGAGACCGACCGCGAAACCCAAAAACTGCGTCACCTCCATCGCCCCCGAAAGGAATCCATCGAGAGTTTCGCCGCCAGGATCTTCAAGCACGAGCATCATCTGCCCGTCTCGATCAGAAAGGGCCAGAGGACGCACCGCCCAGGAAGCGTCCAGTTCGCTCCTCAATGAGTATTCGTGATCGATCTTGTTGAGTGTCTGGGGGCTAGGCCGAGTTGAAGCCGGGGCCAGTACCAGAACGGAAGCCAATTCTATTTGAGCTGCGTGAGCCCGGTACAGAATGAATTCCCCGTCATCACGGAGGCGATCGAGCGAGTACCCCGAAAGCTGCATAACAATCCCCCCAGCGGGATCACGGTGCCTGTCGGCTTTGGAGCAGTCCGCCAGGCACAAGTGACGGATGATGTTTTTTGAATCGACTCTTTGCCATCCCGTCAGAATGCGCGAATTCCTTCCGGCTAGCAAAGCGAAGTCTATCGCGAAGTCTTACTGCCACGGGAGACGATTTCTTTCTATGTAGACGGCGGGAGTCGAAATCGCGTTACGCGTACTGTTCGAGCCGAGCGGCATCCGCCTGTGTCAACAGCTGCTTTCCGGTCAATCACGTGTAAACCTGAGACAGGACAAAATTTAGGCCTTTTTCCACCGATTCATATGAATTTTCGAGCGAGTCGACGTTTATTTAGAACCTCTCCCGCAGATGCCATCGTGGCCTCCTCTCTGAACAAACTCGTTTTCTGACTCCGGCAGATATATCGTACTACGATATATTATATACAGCCGAAGTTTCTTGGTTCAATGCCAGTTGAGACCCTTAAAGTCTTTTAGAGATCGCTGACAATTTCTGATAAGTACCAGGTTCTTCGCTCGGCTTCGTCAATCCAGTTCTCAATCAAGCTCGCCGTCGCGATGTCTGAGTGCCCCTGGCAGAGTTCATGCGTGGCACGCAGGAATCGGGTGAGTTGCAGGTTATCCGCATGGAGTTCGAGCAGCATTTCCTTGGGTGCAACTTCCTCGTCATTGTTGTCCTTAAGACGTTGGTGCCGCGAGATGTCGCTGATAGACCGAAGGGTTGAGCCTCCGATCTTGCGCGCGCGCTCCCCGATTTGGTCCGTCATCGCTAAAACCTGATCGGCGTGTTCATCCAGCAGAAGGTGGTAGTCTCGGAAATGCCGCCCTGCCATGTGCCAGTGAAAGTTCTTGGTCTTCAGGTAGAGAGTGAAAACATCAGCAAGGAGCAGCCGTAAAGCGCCGCAAATCTGGACCCCACTCCCGGGCGATAAGTCGCTTCGGGCGTCTGGGGAACTCGTCTTCAATAACTCTGCGTTACCGGATGATTTCTTGTCCATGCCCTCTAGAATGCATCTGGCATTCCGATTCTTTGGCAACCGCAACCGAATGAAAATAAGG
>JAWOLO010000625.1:0-12720 GCA_033853375.1 Terriglobia bacterium | reverse complement strand
CGTGGCCTTCCCGGCCTCCCTAATTCAGCAGACACCCTTGGATGGGCCTATTACCAGAACGGCGCCTACTCTTTGGCGGCCCCGCTGCTGGAAGACGCGGTAAAAGGGGCACCTTCTAATGCCACTTATCGCTACCATTTGGGAATGGCTTATCAGAAATTGAACGATCCAAAAAGGGCGCGCACTGAGCTTGAGAAATCGATTCGAATCGACCCGCAAGCCCCTGCAGCCGAAAAAGCTTCCGCGGCTCTGAACGCACTAACTGGAAGTTAACCGTTCGATTAGGGATGTGTCGTCGCAAAAGTTCTAGCCGCAGTTATGGAATAACCGCGGTGGCTTGGTTGGAAAAGCCGCTTTCCGCGCCCGTCGAGTCCACTGCGGTCGTCACGTAAAAGTAAGTGGTTCCATTCGCAACCGATGAGTCTGTATAGGCAAGCACCAACCCAAGACTTGCGATCTTCACATACCCCGAGCCATTCGTGGTGCTCCGATAAACATTGTAACCGGTCACAGTTGTTGTCGTGCTTGCGACCCATGACAATGCCACCGTATGCGTTTGCGCCGGCGTGGCTGTGAAGTTCACGCCGGTTTGGTTCGCACCATTGACCGCTACGGATTGATTGGCCGGGCTAAACGTGAACCCAGTGTTGCTAGGCGTCACCGTATATGTCCCGTTCGCCAATCCACTGAAACTGTAATTCCCTAAGCTGTCCGTCGTGGTAGTGGCCGCCGCTGGACCACTCAGCATGACTGTAGCGCCACTCCCGCCCGTGATCGGCGTAATAGTCCCGGAAATGCTGAAGGTGTTTGTTTGTGCAGTTGCCGTGAAATTGATTCCGGTGACGTTAGCGCCATTCACTGTCGCGTTCTGGCTGGTCGGGCTGAATATGTAACCGGCCTTGCTGGGCGTAATTGCGTAAGTTCCGTTTGCCAATCCTGCAAAACTGTAGACGCCCGAACTATTAGCTGTGACTGTCGCAGAGGCTGCACCGCTAAGTGTTACCGTTGCACCGCTCCCGCCTGCTGTCGGGCTTATTGTCCCAGAGATGGAGTAAGTGGGTGGCGGCGCACTCTGACTATTTTGCCCGCTCACAACGCCAGCACATCCCCAAGAGACTGTTCCCACCACAAGGATCAGAGCAAAGAGAAGCACTTGCCCAGATTGAGGTAGGAGCGTTATTAAGCGTAAACGGTACGCGAAGGCATTCTTACTATCGTCAGTTTTCATCGTCTGGGCAGCCGAGCTTCTGCCTGAAATTAGGGTACTTTTCTATCCCTACGGGAGAAACTGCTACGAAGTCCAGATTAAGTACAGGTATTGACCCTGCCCATGGGGCTTATAGTTCTTATCGTCGCCACAGTCAATCCCTAAACCGAGGAAAACTCGAGGCTCACGGAATGGGGATGACAGCAGTTGCTTGGTTCGAGAAGGCGCTCTCATTACCACTCGAATCCGCCGCGGTGGTCACGTAAAAGTAAGTTGTCCCACTTATTACAGTCGAATCGGTGTAGGTCAGACCGGTCACCAGCGAAGAGTTTATCTTCACATACCCGCTCCCGCTTGTCGTACTGCGATACACGTTGTAGCCCGCCACTGTGGACGTGCTCGCGATCCAAGACAGTGACACCGTATGTTGCACCACGCCTGTTCCTGATAGCGTGACCGTTGCGGGCGAGCCTGTTGCATTACTCACGATGGAGATTGTTCCCGCCACACTCCCCGTTGCCGTTGGGCTAAATTGCAGGCCAAGAACCAGATTTTGCGATGGCGTAAGTGTTATCGGCGTGGTCCCGCCAGTCACCGTATAGCCAGCTCCGGCAACACTGATTTGCGAAATTGTGACATTCGAATTGCCGGTGTTCGTGATGGTCACGTTTTGCGTAGCGGAAGACGTGCCTGTGACGACGTTGCCGAAACTCAGGCTCGTCGGGTTAATGCCGAGCGTGAGGACCGCAGCGACGCCGGAGCCGCTGAGATTCACGGAGGTGGGGGAAGTCGGAGCATTACTTACGATTGAGATGCTCCCGGAGAAGGTGCTGACCGAGGTAGGCTGGAACGCCACTGTGATGGTCGTCTGCTGGCCCGCGCTTACGCTGAGGGGCAGCGTGTAACCGCTGGCGGTAAAGGTCGCGCCGGTTACGTTAATTTGCGTAATGCTCAGGCTGGCGGTACCCGTGTTCTTGATAATTAAGGCTTGGGATGTAGTAGTGTTAATGACCGCGTTTCCAAAACTGATCGGATTTGGACTCACCTGAATGGCTGGCGCATTGACTGTCAGCGTCGCCGCGTTGCTCGTAACCGTCCCCGCGCTGTTGCTCACCACCACATCGAACGTCGAACCACTATCCGAAGTCGTCGTTGCCGGCGTTGTGTAGCTGGACAAAGTCGCGCCCGCGATGTTCGCCCCGTTCTTCTGCCACTGGTAGCTCAAGGGCGCAGTGCCCGTCGCGGTCACTGTGAACGTGGCCGTTTGTCCTGCTGTCACCGTGTGATTCGTCGGCTGTGTCGTGATCGTTGGCGCTACCGGCGCAGGATTCACCGTCAAGGTCGCCGCGTTGCTGGTCACCGTCCCGGCGCTGTTGCTCACCACCACACCAAACGTCGAACCGCTATCCGAAGTCGTCGCCGCCGGTGTCGTGTAGCTCGAAGAAGTCGCACCCGAAATGTTGGCCCCGTTCTTTTGCCATTGGTAACTCAGCGGCGCCGTGCCCGTTGCCGTTGCCGTGAACGTCGCCGTCTGCCCCGCTGTCACCGTCTGATTCACTGGCTGTGTGGTGATCGTCGGTGCTACAGGGACTGTAGTCACGGTCAATGTTGCGGCTGCGCTCGTGACACTTCCGGCCGTGTTGGTCACTAAGACATCAAAGGTCGAACCGCTATCCGAAATCGTTGTTGCCGGTGTCGTATAGGTCGAAGAAGTTGCGCCGGAAATGTTTGTCCCGTTCTTCTGCCACTGGTAGCTGAGCGGAGCTGTGCCCGTTGCCGTTACCGTGAACGTCGCTGTTTGTCCCGCTGTCACTGACTGATTCGTGGGCTGCCCGGTGATCGCCGGCGCCACTACGGCTGGATTCACAGTCAATGTCGCGGCGTTGCTCGTCGCTGAGCCGGCGCTGTTAGTTACAATCACGCGGAACGTCGACCCGCTGTCCGCAGTCGTCGTTGCCGGCGTGGTGTAGGTCAAAGAAGTCGCACCGGAAATGTTTGTCCCGTTCTTCTGCCACTGGTAGCTGAGCGGCGCTGTGCCGCTCGCCACAACGCTGAAGGTCGCTGTCTGCCCCGCCGTCACCGTCTGGTTCGTCGGCTGCGTCGTGATCGTCGGTGCCACTGCCGCTGCATTCACGGTCAACGTTGCTGTGTTGCTGGTCACTGTGCCGGCGCCATTGCTCACCACCACATCAAACGTCGACCCGCTGTCCGAAGTTGTCGTTGCCGGCGTGGTGTAGCTCGAAGAAGTCGCACCGGAAATGTTTGTCCCGTTCGTCTGCCACTGGTAGCTCAGCGGCGCTGTGCCGCTCGCTACAACGCTGAAGGTCGCTGTCTGCCCCGCCGTCACCGTCTGGTTCACGGGCTGCGTCGTGATCGTCGGTGCCACTGCCACTGCATTCACGGTCAACGTTGCTGTGTTGCTGGTCACTGCGCCGGCGCTATTGCTCACCACCACATCAAACGTCGACCCACTGTCCGCAGTCGTCGTTGCCGGCGTGGTGTAGGTCGAAGAAGTCGCGCCGGAAATGTTTGTCCCGTTCTTCTGCCACTGATAGCTCAGCGGTGCAGTGCCGCTCGCTACGACCGTGAATGTTGCCGTCTGGCCCGCTGTTACCGCCTGATTGACCGGCTGTGTGGTGATCGTCGGCGCCACAGGAGTCGTAGTCACAGTCAATGTTGCAGCGGAGCTCGTGACCGTTCCCGCGGTATTGGTCACTACCACGTCAAACTTCGAGCCATTGTCCGCAGTCGCCGTTCCTGGCGTCGTGTAGCTCGGTGAAGTTGCGCCGGAAATATTCGTGCCGTTTTTCTGCCACTGATAATTGAGAGGCGCAGTGCCGCTGGCAGTAACTGCGAACGTAGCGGTCTGTCCTATAGTCACCGTTTCACTAGCCGGCTGCGTAAGGATTGCCGGCAAGACCGGGGCAGAATTTGCAGTGTTGGCGCCGCTGACGAATCCGGCGCAGCCGTCAAGCACCAATGGAGACAACCCCAACAAAAGCAAGAAGACGAGTTGAAAAGCGCGTGCGCGTACAAATAGTGGTGTAGTCTTGCGACTCTTCTTCGAATTCATCTTGTCCTCTGGGCTGGTGCCAGCAAGCGGTCAGAAGCGGGGGAGGGGGCCGCTGAGGTCGCTGATCGAAAACGCCCTAATTTTTTTACAAAAACCCCAACGTTCTTTCGCGATGATAGAGAGAGGAAGAGTTCATGAACTACTGGTGTGACGAACAGTTTTGGGTCAGGGAACGAACGTTGACTGCGTACTTAACGTATACTGTCTTTCGGCCAGTAACTGACTGTCTACTGGGACGAGGAGTTCATCTGACAGGGACAGGAGGACACGAAGGTTGCCGAAACATTGTGAAAGGAAAATTCCAAGAAGAAAATTCAGAGAAACGAAAGTTTCTGCTGGACTCGGTCAGTCTGCTCCGGAAGGAGACGGCCTGGCCTCTTGGCGCGACGCGACGGAGTTTTTCTGTTTCGTGATCAGGCCGGCGTCCCGAATCTTGTAAATAAGCAGCCGGTAACTAATTTTCAATTCTTGAGCCGCTTTCCGGCGATTCCAGTGATTCGCGCGCAGCGCGGCAAGAATAATATTTTTCTCGCTGGCCCGGATGGCCTCTTTGCACAGGCTCTTCAGAGGGACGACCCCGTCCGGCTTTGCCACAGGAGGTAAAGACGAAGTGGCGGGACGGGCGGAGTCCTCCAAAATGGACGCCTCGGGGCCGATGAGCACGTGGCGCGCAATTCCATTCGAAAGCTCGCGAATGTTTCCCGGCCAGTCCATGCACTGCAGGTAATGCAGAGTTTCCATCGTGAGCGGTTCCGCTTGCGATTTGAACTGCTGCTGGCAACGCGCTAGAAAATATTCTGCCATCGCGGGAATGTCTTCCCGGCGGTCGCGCAACGCCGGCAGCTTCAGGCACACAACATTGATCCGGTAATACAAATCCGCCCGAAATCTACCTTGGGCAATTTCCTCTTGCAGATCCTTGTCCGTGGCGCACATCAAGCGCGTCTCAACTGATCTTTCGACCTCGTCGCCGATTCGCGAGAAGCGGCCGTCTTGAAGGAATTGCAAGAGCTTGCTTTGCGAAGCCAAATCAAGGTCGGCGATTCCGTCAAGAAACAGCGTGCCGTTGTGCGCAAGCTCCACTCTTCCTGGCTTTGACGCATGAGCTCCGGTGAACGCGCCCTTTTCAAAGCCAAAGAGTTCGCTTTCCAAAAGCGTCCCGGGAATCGCAGCGCAGTTGACCTTCACGAACTGTCCGCTCGACACTGCGGAGTGATTGTGCATCCACCGGGCGAGCACTTCCTTGCCGCTTCCCTTGGGTCCGTACAGCAGCACCGGAATGTTGGTTCCAGCGATTTTTGTGGCCCGCTTACGGAGCTCTTTCATGGCTTCGGAACGGCCAAACAAAATATCTTCCGGCGGCAAAACGTTCGCCAGTTCCGGGCCCCCGCTCCTTGTTCTTCTTTCGGTAGACATGCTCGACAGATAGATTTAGCTTGCGAACAGGAAGCACACTACAGGCCACGGGGTAAGTTGGGGTCTTCTAGTAATCTTGAGAAGAGCTGAGAACTAACCGATGTATTTACAACAGTTTAGATGGGCCTTCAACCGCGTAGTTTTAGTACCGGGTGGCGCAAAAGCACTGATTTCGTATATCACAAATAGTAAAAATTTCTCCCATGCTCGAACACAGTTTTCTCTTTTGTTTGCAGAATCGCAAGCCGCGCCAGGCCTTATCTGGGCGGGAAAATAAATGCCTCCAGCAGGTCGGCCCTGGCCTTTTCATCGGAGGCCACCACGCGCAGGATATCCTTTACCGACAGCATCCCCCGAAACTCTCCACTCTCATTCAGCACGATCAGGTGGAAGATGCCGTTTTGCTCCATCAATAGCAAGCACTCATCGAGAGATCTATCGGCCGTAACGGTCACAAGTTCCCGCGTCATGATATCCGAGGCTTTCATCCACGCCGGGCATTTGTTTTCCGCAGCCACCTTGTCGGAAATGTCGCTCTGTGAAATGACCCCGCTGAGCTTGCCGTTCGCGTCCAGCACACCAACTGTACGCACCTCCTTGGCCCGAAGATATTGCGCCACCTGGTGCACGCTCGTCTCTTCAGAAACGGTATAGATTTCCTTGCGGGACCCGATCAAGTCGCCAACCCTCATGGGACCCTCCCCAAACGAATCTGGCCGGATACTAGGCCTATTTGGTCTTAGAAGCAAGATGAGTTCCAAACGAAAAAAGGGCTCTGGAACGGCCATTTCCAGAAAGTAGGAACGACAATAGATCGGGCGGTTATCTTGAGGATAAGCGAGGCAACAAAGAGTTTTTCCCGACTTTTTGAAATAACCGCAAACCCACTGTCGAAGCGAGCAACTATGAACTGGCCCCGATTGAGCGGCGGTTCCTGGCTTTACTGATCTTTACTTGCATTTCGGATTTCTGGCAAACTACGCAAACACGTCTATAATCTCGTCCCCATTGTGTGCTGGAGCAGCCGGGGCACGCAAAGCGCAGGCACTTGGTACAGCGGCATCCAGTCAGACCAAAGCAACCCTTGCGTTGGTTGCCACGTCCGACCTCGCAAATTCCTGATTCTTTTCTTTTATGCGGCAAGTCCTACCTGTGTCCTCCCTTGCTCGTCAGTCTGGGTCGCATCTGCCGTTTCTGGAAGCAGAATTCCAATGACGGTCGCCGACGTGTGGCAGCGGGGAACGTATTGGACTCTTTGGCTAAGAAACCCTACGTCACACTCGCGCAGCTTCTCCGCGAACGATATCGTATCTCTCGATCACCGCCGCTACGCCCACACGCGTATTGCCATCTTCAATTCGTGGTTCGACCCGGAGAACCTTCCCCAAAGCGTGCACCAGTACCTCGGTGCCGCTCGTTATCTCCGTCGGTAAGGTCAGGATTAGGTCCAGTTGGGAGCCTGTTTGAGGATCTTCATCTACTACGAAATAGAGGCCCCGCGGAGAAATGTCGCGAGTCTTCCCCTTTTGGGATTCCAACTCCTTATCCCTTGATGCGCGGATCAGAACCGGCAAAGAAAGATCATAGCGTCGGCTCGTGCGACGCTCAGTGACGCCCCCCATTCTGTATCCACTCCGCGGACCGGTATTCCCAGGCCGCGTTCCCTTCTTTTGGATTAGTTCAGCAGTCCCCAAATTTCGCGTGATGCCTGCCTGGCACCTTGGCTAATTTTCAGCTTATCTCAACGAGAGAACCCAGGTCCAAACGCCTTGCGCAGTATAACGCTGTTCTTGTGTTTGCCTGAGCCGCGATTATTTTTCCAGGCTAAGCGCCGTTTCTCGTGCCCACCGGTGAATTTTCTTCTGCCGGAGCCGATGCCGATTTGCGCGTCCGCGGCGTATCCAGATTGAACTGCCGCATCTTGTAAAGCAGCGCCTTGTAGCTGATTCCCAGCATCTTCGCTGCATCCTTGCGGCACCAGCGTGTTTTCTCCAATGCGTCGGCGATGGCCTCCATCTCAGCCTCATCCTTTAAGCCGCGCACCAACGCTTTGAGGCCTTGGTCCTTTGGCGGAGCCGGTTCTTCGCGAGGCGAAGTGCGCTGCCGCGTGGAAGACATCTCCACCAATTCGCGCAAGCTGCCCTCGTCGTCCTCGAGAATGACGTAGCGTTTTACGAAATTCTCCAGCTCGCGCAGATTTCCCGGCCATGGATAGCTCACAGCCGCATCCAGCAAATGTTTTGAAGGCGGCTGCCCGGGCTTGCCGTATTTCTCGCTGTATTTCTGCAGAAAATGTTGAAACAGCAATGGAATTTCCGTCGTGCGCTCGCGCAACGGCGGCACGTTGATGGACAGTACATTCAGCCGGTAATACAAATCCTCGCGGAAACGCCCCGACTTCATGGCTTCATGCACATCCACGTTCGTCGCGGCCAGCACACGCACATCGGTTTCCACCATGTGCCGTCCGCCTAGACGCGAATACTGATGATCTTGCAAGACATGCAGCAGTTTTGCTTGCAAATGCGTGCTCATCTCGGCAATTTCGTCTAGAAAAATCGTACCTTTGTTGGCCAGTTCAAACTTGCCAGGCTTGCTCCGCACCGCTCCAGTAAAGGCTCCTTGTTCGAAACCGAAGAGCTCGGACTCCAGCAGTTCTCCCGGCAGCGCCGCGCAGTTCACTTTCACAAACGGCTGGTTTCTTCGCTTCGAACGCAGGTGAATCATCCGCGCCACAACTTCTTTGCCGACTCCGCTTTCCCCGCAGATAAATACGGGCACGTCGACCGGCGCGATTTGCAGAATCTGCTGCCGGATTCGTACCATCTGCGGGCTGGCCGCCAAAAAGCTCAAATCTTCCGTTACCTGGTCGCAATAATCCCGCAGCGCCTGGTTTTCCGTAGCTAACTGCTTTTTCTGGCGCGACTTCAGCATCGCAGCATCCAACTCGGTCTTTTCGAAGGGTTTGGTCAGGTAATCGTGGGCCCCGATGCGGATGGCCTCCACCACCGTCCCTACTTCGTTTGAACACGACAGCATGATCACATTCAGGCTGCGGTCGATTTCCATTAATTCTTTAAGCGTGTCAATGCCGTTCATCTCTGGCATCAGCACGTCTAGAATGATGAAGTCCGGGCGCTCGCCCTTCTTCACTTTGTTCAGCGCTTCTTTGCCCGAGCTGACCGTCTCCACCTCAAAACCGTCTACTTCCAAAAGCGTTTGCAGATACTTTCGGATACTCGGCTCGTCATCCACTACCAGGATTCTTTCTTTCGCAGCCATTAGCTCTTCCCTTTCTTCCCCAAAATTTTTGCCGTTACCCCTGATCCATCGGCAGAATAAAGGTGAATCTACTTCCACCGCCGGGGTCACTCTCTACCCAGATCTTGCCGCGGTGCGCTTGAATGAGGCGTTTTGCGATCGCCAGTCCTAGCCCCATTCCCGACGTATTCCTGTCCACTCTTACAAAATCTTCAAAAATTTCTTGATGGTGTTCCGCCGGGATTCCCGCGCCTGAATCCTTGACGCTCACCTCCACGCTGTTCGGTCGCGGCAAGCGAAATCTCCTGCGCTCTTCAACCGGTGTCATCGTGGCCACGCGGCGTTCCCAAAAATGGGGAGCCGCTCGCAGCGTCACCGTGCCGCCGCTCGGCGTATGTTTCAGGGCATTGTCGAGCAGATTCGCGGCGACTTGCTGAACCTTCTGATAGTCGAACCGGAACGTCGCTATGGAAGGATCGATGTTCGCCTCCAACCGCACTCCCTTGCGCTGAAATGCTTCCGACCATCGCTTGGAAAGTTCATCCAAACAATCGCGCAAGTCGTTTTCACGAAGTTGCAAAACCAGTTTGCCGCTTTCCAGTGCCGAATAATTCAGGAACATGGAAACCAGCCGCACCAATCGTTCGCAACTCTCTTTGGATTCCTCCAGGATGTCTTTCTGCTTGTCCGTCAACCGGCCCAGCGAACCAGCGAGCAGCAAATCGTAATAACCCTTGATTACCGCCAGCGGCGTCTTCAACTCGTGGGCGGCGGATGCGAGGAAAACCGTTTTCTGACGGTTCACTTCCTGCAATTTCAAATAAGCGGCGAGAAGATTTCTGTATGTGATTTCGCGTTCCTGGAGCAGTTCTTGAACTGTAAGCTGCGTCGCCGGGTCGGCGCCGGCATACGTTTCCGACTTACTCTCCATTTCCACAACCAGCCAATCAGATTCGGGAATCCACTGAATCCGCGCCGCAGTTCTTCTTTCGGCCGGCCCGATTTGCGCGTTGACTGCGTGCTCACCTTTTTCCACTTGCCCGAAGATGTTTGCGGAATCGAGTTTCAAAAGATCGCTGAAAAGGTTGAGTTCATCGGCTTCTTTGAATCCTTGTGTTTCCAGGCAGTGGCGCGCACGGGCGTTGGCCAAGAGCAAGCTCCCGCTGCGGTCAGCCACAATTAGAGGCTTTTCTAGAGTGTCCAGTAGACGGATCACCGACCCTAGAGGAAGGGACTGGCGACTGCGGTCTTCTGCCACAGGAGACATAGCTATCCTTCCGGTCATGACTCCGAGCTAATGCAATCCTTTGTGAGTGGGTGGTAAATATTTTCCCTTGCCAGAGTGCACATCCTTACAGAGAGGCCCCCGTCCCGTCAATGGTAAAAGCGTTCCATTTGCACATTTGCGGAAATCGAGTGGATTTTCAAATCCGGATTCGGCATCCGGTAACAAGCCACCGGGCATGGCCTCCTTCAATGCATTCTTATGTAAAGGGTTATGGGCGCTCTAGATAGGCTCATCTGGCATTCAAGATGCTACTATCCCGTACTATGTCCTTGGTACCAACCGGGGGGAGTCTGTGCCCAACAGTATGCTCAAGGAAAACAAAACCTTGGAAGTATCCTCGAAAAGACGGTCCCCTCGCATCCAGCTACAGATCCCTGTCTTTGTTCGAGGTATGGACGCTTCTGGCTCGGAATTTATCGAGCTCACTAAGACCGTTAATATCAGCGCCTTCGGAGCATGTATAGCTTGTCAGCATCTTCTTCGAACGAATCAAATGGTGCAGCTCACTATCCCGGCCCCTTCTCCAGCTACGCCCAGCCTTGTACCAAGTGAGACCCCGCCGATCGTCGCAAGAGTTCTTCGTAAAAACATGGTGGGCGATACCAGCCTCTTCGGTTTGGAGTTTGCTCACCCCTTGGAATGATGAACCGGGACTTTGAATCTCTGGATAGTTTCGTTACATACTTTTCTCAACGTGATGCAATTCGCTCTACTTTCGCCTCGTTTTTCGCCTTATTTTGTACTAACATGCGCCCGTGAGTTCGGTCGTCAGCTGTACCCGAGGGGCAGTAGGGGTCCAGTACGAATGGCCTCTTGGTTGCTCCCGTTGGCTGTAGGACAATTTAGACGCTTGCCCCAAACCCCGCGGGGATAGGCAGAGGTTAGGTTTATTCCGGATATGCCCAGCCCCGGCGCCCTTGCGCCCCCGCGTTTGCCGGTCGAGGACACGTATCTCGAGTTGCTTGCGGAAACGCTCGAAAGCCTCGACCCGTCCGCGCGCGGCCAATTCCTGCAACGCTTCCTCCGCGCAATTTGTCACGTGGAGTTGCAAGAGTCTCAGTGTGTGCAAGTGTGGGACGAGATGCTCGCGCGGCGCCGCAGCTTAGCGGATCAGGCGGGTCGGCAAATTGCTCTAAAAGCCGCGCTCATGGATGTGCTGGCCACCTCAGGCTACCTCCGCGTACCGATCATCATCGAGTATGAAGATCTCAAGAAACTCGAATTAAATGCCGTCACCGATCCCCTGACCGGACTCTACAACCGCAGACTTTTCGGAGAATCTTTCGAGAAAGAACTGAATCGCGCCCGCCGTTACACGCAGCCGCTCAGTTTGGTAATCCTGGATCTCCACCGCTTCAAGGAAGTAAACGACAAACATGGCCATCCTCGTGGCGATGAAGTCTTGCGTGCTACTGCCGCCACTCTGAAAAAAGCGCTGCGCACTTCAGACTCCGCCTTCCGGATCGGGGGCGACGAGTTCGCTCTACTCTTACCGCAGACGGACTCGCAGCAAGCCCTTGCGCTCAGTCGCCGCGTTGAAGCTGTTTTCTCCGAGATGCTCCGCCCCCTACAGCTTGAAGTTGCCGTCAGCATGGATCATGGAATTGCCATTTTCCCCGAAGATTCGGAGCAGGCCGATCAACTCATCCGTATAGCAGACGAGCGCCTCTACCGCCAGAAGCACGAGAACCACAGAAAAACCGTCAATGGCGCGAGCCGCATTGAGACTCCACTCACAACGGAACCAGCTTCACCCTCTCCTATTTCTGAGCAACGCCCTGCTCCGCCTTCTCCAATCTCCATCGAGACCAAACGGGGGCCGGAAAAACCCGAAAATAATCGTGAAGCCCGGGCTTCGATAAGCCCTGCCACAGCCCCCGCCGAGGTCATTCCGGCACCGCCCCGCATGTTCGCAGTACAGCGCAAAGCCGAGCGCGTCTCGATGGCCGGAACAAATGCCTATGCCGTTCTCGGCGAGCAAGGAGGGAAGCGCGCCCGGGTTCTTGATTTGGGCTTTGGCGGCGTAGCGATTGAACTCGACTCACCGGAAGAGGTCCCGGAGAATATATTCGCGGTCCTGCACGTCCCGATTCTTCCCCCTGTTCGCGTCAACCTCAAACCTGTATGGAAGCAGCAAACGCCGCAGGGCGGCACGCGCATCGGCTGCACTTTTGTTTCCTGACTCTTCTAGCGAGCACGGCTCCCCACCGATTACTTCTGACTGCGCCGCTCCCCGCCTGTTACAATTCGGCTCGATTTCTCGCTTGCGAAAGGACTCGCCATGCTCGAACCAAGAGCTAGTCGGCCTTATTGGCCTGACGCCCTCGCTAAACCGTCGGAAGACACCTCGAGCCTCAAGCCCTGGTCCTGGGCCCTCGAACGCCTCGAAAAATCCCATAATTATTGGATTGCCACTTCGCGGCCCGACCGCCGCCCGCATCTTATGATCGTTTGGGGCATCTGGTGGCAAGACGC
>JAWOLO010000624.1:0-10493 GCA_033853375.1 Terriglobia bacterium | reverse complement strand
GAGACGTAGATGTAAACGTTGTCTTTGTCGTTTGGATCGAGCACCAGGGTATGCGTGTGCGAACCGCGGCAGGTTTGCACGGCCGCAACTTGCTTCGGATTCCGGATGTCAGAAATGTCAAAGATGCGCACGCCGCGGAAACGCTCCTTTTGCGCGGCAGGAATATGTTCCTTTTTTTCCTTCGGCTTGTCTTTGTCTGTCTCCTGCCCTGCGGGTGGCGGAGGCTCCGGTGGAAATCCTTGAACGCCGCAATCGAGCCGACCATTTGGCATTTCTACGGACATGAACATCAGATTTTTGTAGACGGAGACGTCGCCCTGCCCGCCCGGACAGACCATCGAAGTCAGCAACTTGGCGTTTGCGGGATTGGAGATGTCGTAGATATTCATGCCATAGAAATTTCCCTGAAAGAGGTGGTTGCCCTGAAACGCGAGGTCGGAGTTCGCGAAACCCAACTGCGCGATCGCCAAATGCATCTCTTTCGGGATTTTTGACGCAATGTTGCCAATGCCGAGCTGGCCGATGGCCTTCTGCACTTTGGGATCGTCGGGATCCGAGGCGCCGAGTTGAAAGGCATCGGGCTTCTTGAGCAGCAGGAGATGCTTGAGGCCCATTGCGGCTTCGCCCGCGTCATACAGCCCGGGTGTCAGCTTGGCGCGCGGATCGTTTGGATCTGAACCGGTCATCCCCGGTGGCAGCGGGGGAGCAGGCTCGGGAGCAAAGGGATTCGCGTCCTCCTCGTCGTCATCCTTCTGTTTGTCCACGTCCGTCTTCGTCGATTTATCTTTGTCCGTGGATTGCTGCGCAGCCGGAGGCGTTGCCTGCGTTTGTGTTTGCGCCTGGGCATGCACGCGGCTCACGCCAAAGCACAAAAATAGCGCGGCCACTGCGATACAAAGAGCCCTGGACGCAAGAAAAGCGGCGGCAAGCCGCCGCACTCCAAAAGCTAGATAGGCCACTCGGTTCATCGTTTCTCCTCTTTCGTTTCTTCTGGCGCCTTCTTATCCAACATATCTTGCATGATTCTGATCTCGGCCCGTTGCCCAGTGTCTACATCCGTTGCGAAATTGAAGAGTTCGGCGTCCTGCCCCGCGCCCGCGGTATCGAACAAGTCTTTGACCATGGTCAGCGCGCCGCCGTGGTGCTGAATCATGCCGGTCAGAAATAAGCGGTCGAACTCGTCGCCGCTTGCTTTCCGCAGCGCCTCCATTTGTTCCGGTGTGAGCATACCAGGCATTAGATGCATCGCCCCGTGCGACATGCCTGACATATTCATGCCGTGCATCGCCTCCATTCCTGAAGAGCGTGGCATGGAAATTGGATCTCCGCGAGCCGCCAGCCACCGCTGCATAAATTTGATTTCGTCAGACTGCGAGCGGCTGATGCGCGCGCCGAGCAAATGCAAACCGTTGTTCTCCGTGTGTGATGCAATCAGCGCGGTCATTTCGATGGCCTGGGAATGGTGCACAATCATGCCTTGCATGAATTCCACATCGGCATTCGAAAGCGGCGGCAGAGTGCCTTTCGTTGACGGCGGCAGTGTTTTGCTTGGTTTACCGGGCGCACCCGGCTGCACCACAACGGGTTTCGCTGGATCGGTCTGCTGCGCATGCGCAACAAGGCACAAAAAGAGAGAAGAAGAAAAGGCACCAGCAAAACGGAGAATTTCGGCTCTCGCTTTCACGGAAGCGCAGCATAGACCAAGACCCCGGGCAATAGCAACGCGAACGGGCGTAGGCAAGTTGCTCAAGCGGACTTGGGAGGCCAGGTGATTTGGCCGCCGCGGTGGAGGGCCAAGTTGGCGATTTGGCCGGCGCGGGCGGCGGAGACGCCGGTTTCGACCGGAGCATTGGGCTCTTTGCGCGAGCGGACGCAATCAAAAAAGTTTTGCATGTGGTCGATAGTGCCGTCTCGAAAACTGTCGGCCCTCATAACGGGATTTTCCCTGCCCGAGACGCCCTCGTGATAAACGCCGAAGCCGCTGCGGTTGATTTTTAGAGTGGCGTCGGTGCCACGGAACTCGAGGCCGCCGTCGTCGATCGAAGAGGCCATCATGCCTTCGTAGACGACATCGAATCCGGGGTAGCGGAAGGCGGCTTGCACCGTGTCAGGGCAGTCCCATTGCTGGAAGATGGATTTATCGCCGAGTATGAGCGCGTTGGTCGGCTGATCGGACTTCATGGCCCAATGCGCAACGTCGATCCAATGGGTGAAGAGATCGGTCATCGCGCCGCCGCCGAAATTCCAAAACCAGCGCCAGCGGTAAAACTTTTCTTCGCTGAATGGCTGATCGGGGGCGTTACCAAGCCACTGCTTCCAGTCGAGCGCCTGGACATCGACGGCTTTAAGTTCGCGCCAGGCCAGATAGTTCTGCCACCAGTAGGTGCGGACCTGCGGAACGCGGCCGAGGCTGCCGCCCTGAATGAGATCCACGGCATCGCGGAAGTGGCTCCAACTGCGCTGCTGCATGCCGCATTGCAGGATTTGTTTGCCGGAGCGGACCGCGCGCGTGAGCGTCATGCCTTCTTCGATGGTGTGGGTGACCGGCTTTTCGAGATAGACGTCTTTGCCCGCCGCGATGGCGTCAGCGGCCATGCGCACATGCCAATGATCGGGAGAGGCGATGATGACGGCGTCGAGCTTCTGTTCGAGAAGCTCACGGTAGTCGGTGTGGATGGTGGCGGTGCCCTTAGATCGTTCTTTCACGGCGTCGCGGCGCGGGCCATAGACGTCGCACGCGGCGGCGAGTTGGCAGCCTCCGACTTTGTCGGCGGCGTTAAGCAGGTCGCCCATGCGGCCGCCGGTGCCGATGGCTCCAATGCGAAGGGTATCGTTGGCGCCAAGAACGCGGGTTGAAGCAAGGGCGGTGAGCCCGCTTGCGACGATAAAAGTGCGGCGATCGAGTTTGTGTGTCATGGGGAGAATCTTAGCGGGTCAAGACCGACGATGGAAGGGGCCGGACGGGCACAGATTCGTTTTTTCGCAGAACAGAGGCGTACTCCTGCGAAGGACGCCAATCCGTTGTTTCTATTCTACGGACTGGGTCATCGGCATGCGAAGCAGACGAACCAGAAAGTGCACTAAGAAAAGTTGAAGGGCCTCACCGCCGGGATTCGGGCGGGACCAAGTTGTTGGCGCGATAGTAGACCACAAGCTGGCCGAAGTGCTCGGAGCTGTGCTCGATGCCGCTGAGCCAGATGTAGGAATTGTGGACCACATGCCTCCCGGTTTCCCACCCAAAGGGTTGTGTCTTGTCCAGCCCCGCATCACCTTGCTCTTGAATCACCCTCGCCCCGGCTGCAACCGCGTCTTCGAGTAGCTTCACCACGTCGGCTTTGGTCTTGTAAACGTCTCGGGACGGGTTTTCAAAATCCTTTCCAAAATCGGGCCCGACCTTTGTTCCGGAAATCTTGCTAATTAGAAAGTAATCGATGGCGGCAACATGAAGTAGATTCTGCGCAAAAGTGCGCTGATCTTTCTGCACTTTGAAATCGTACTTGTCTTCGGGAAAATCCTTGGCCATGGCAATCAGCTTATTGCCGATTTGATTCCACCACTCCAGGGTCTCCTCTGCTCGGGAACGCATCGGCCCCGAAGCTTGAGTCTGCGATTGGGGCTTGGCACAAAGAGTGGTTCCATGGAACGCAAGAAAAGTGACTGCGACGAGGGCAAACGAAAACAGCCTCATTAGAGATTCTCCCTTCAGGTTGACCGTAACCTGGAACAGACTCACGCCCCACCGCTTAGACGGGGGAAACGGGAAGTCGTTTTATGGGGGTGCGCAAAATGAGCGTTAGCCCCTGACCGAAAATGGAAAAGGCGGAGGGAGTCGCTCGAAACTTTGGATCGAGTCTCAGGCGGGCGTCGGCTACTTCACGGTGAGGGTGAGTTGAATTGGCGGCAACTGGAGCGGCTGGCCGGAAGAAGAGTTTGCAGAGAGGGTGATCGTGAGCGGGAAACTGCCGGAAGGAGTGACGACGGGCGGCGGAGGCGCCACCGTGGTACTGCCGCCTCCGCAACCTGAAAGCGCGAACATCAGGCAGAAGACGGCGACAGAAAGAACACTGCGAAGTGTTGCAAATCCGGCACAGAAGCGTCGGGCCTCAGGGGCTAAAGCCCCATCAGAAAAGCGGGACTTATTGTCGGAGCTAAAGCTCCGACGCCCGAAAAGCCACTGAACCAACTTCGGACTCAGGACACTAGCGGAAAACAAAACAAGCAGGGCCAACGAGAGGATCGTTAGGGACACGTATGTGAGGGGGAGGAAGCGTAGAGGAGTCGCTGGCGGAAGGAGTGCCGAGCCGCTGGTGGTAACGGCGACCGTGAAGTTTGTGGCGGCTCCGTTGGCAAGCGAGACGCTGGCGGGCACCTGGCAAGCTGCGCCGACGGGCGTTCCGCTGCAACTAACGGAAACTGTGCCGGTGAATCCTGCTCCCGGTGTGAGTTGAAGCTGGAATTGCGCGGTCTGACCGGCAGAAATAGCAGCGGTAGTTGAACTACCGGAAGCGGCGCTAACGGTAAATGCCGGATTGGCAGTAGCGTTGAGGGAGACGGTTTGCGGGGATCCGGGAACGTTATCGGAAATGAGCAGGCTCGCCGCGCGCTGCCCCGACGCAAGAGGATTGAAAACAAGCGAAATGGTACAGCTGGAGCCCACAGCCACGGGCGCCGTGCAATTGCTGGTGGAACTAAAATCCAAGGGGTCAGCACCACCTAAGGACATGGAAGAAATCGTGAGGGCAGCGTTGCCGGAATTGGTGACGGTCAACGTTTGAGCCGCGCTGGAGATTCCCTGTGTGGTAACCGGAAAGGATGGAGCAGACGGAGAGAGAGTGAGGGCAGGCGCGAGAGTGATGCCCGTGCCGCTGAGGGTGATGGATTGCGGCGAGCCGGGCGCATCATCTGTAATCAGCAGGTCAGCGGTGCGCTGACCAGAAGCAGTGGGACTAAAAACAACTGAAATTGTGCAGTTGGAGCTGGGCGCGAGAGGCGCGGCGCAATTGTTGGTGAAGCTGAAATCCGAAGGGTTAGGCCCGGCAAGAGAAACCGCGGAAATGTGGAGGGTGGCATTGCCGGAACTGATGACAGTCAAGGTTTGGGACGCACTGGAGGCGCCCTGCGTGGTGTTTGGAAATGAAAGCGAGCTTGGAGAAAAAGTGACGGCGGGCGCGGGAGCGATGCCAGTGCCGTTCAGAACCAGAGTTTGGGGAGAGCCCGGAGCGTTGTCTGAAATTTGTAGATTAGCGGTGAGCGCGCCCATGGTTGCAGGAGTGAAGGTGATGCTGACGGAACAGCTCGTATTGGGGGCGAGCGTAGCTTGACAAGTGTTAGTTTGCGAAAAATCGGAAGCGTTCGCGCCAGTAATGGAAATGGAATTGATGGCGAGCAATTGATTGCCGGTATTGACGATGGAGAAGACCTGGGTGGGGCTGGTAGTGCCGACAACGGCACTGAAAATGGCGGTGGACGGAAAGATGGAAACGGCAGGACCAGAAATCGCCTGAGTGCTGTTGCCGGAAATGGCGAGGCCACCACAGCAACTGGCGGTGCCGCCGGCGCTGAAAGGAGAGCCGAAAATCTCGACGAGATTTCCGGTTTGCGCGTCGACCTGATAGGCGTGAATGACCGTTGGAGTTGTGAACTGTGCTGCATAGACGTACGGACCCATCGGATCGGCAACGGCGCTGCCACTTGCGAATTGAATTCCATTCAGCGGGCCAAGCAGCTGCGTAAGCGTGCCCGTTGTCTGATCTATGGAATAGGCGATAACGACGTTGCCGGCGCTCTCATTTAGCCCCACGTAGAGAAACTTTCCGGAGTTTTCGGCGACCATGCTGGTCGGCACATCGCCGCTGTCGAGGAACAGCAGCGGCAAACACGTGTTTGCCGTGCCATCCACGGGCGAGATGGTGCAACTCTCCAGAAAACCGCCAGCCGCTCCGTGGCCGCCTGCGAAGAAAAAACGATCGAGCGGATCGATAGCATAGGCGTCTCCGGAATCGGACAAAGCATCCGCTGCGCCTTGGAAAACCAATGCGCCCGTGGAATCGATGGAAAACACTTCCGCGCCGCCCGTCGTCATGGTGTTCGTGCCCAGGCCAACATAAAGGTGGAGACCTTTTGGATCGGTCAACAACTGTATCGGAGCGCCGCCATTGCTGATGTCTATGCTCTGCACCGTAAGCAGGGCGGGGCTGGAGCCAGACGTGTTGATGGAAAGAGAAACGACGGCGCTGTCGCCCGGAAAGTCGCCCGAAAGATACCCGACAAAGAGGAAGCTGCCGGAAGCTTCGGTGGCAATGGAAATTGGTTGAGAGGGAGCCAGGTTGGGGTTGACCGTCGGAGGTACTGTGAAGCGAGAACCCGTTACTTCGGTGAGCGCGCCTGAGGTTTGATCAATCTGAAACATCGAGATGTCATTGCTTTGCGGATTCAAAACGAAGAGAAATCTACCCAGGCCGTCAATCGCCACGAGGCCGCCTTCGAGCCGGTCGGTGAAAGGTGAGCCGGCAATCGCGTTGAGGACGCCGGTCTGGCTGGTCTGACTGAAACCGGAAATGAGAGAAGAAGGCGAACTGGGCGGGGTGCCCGGGAGAGAAAGATAAACGTATTGCCGAGAAGAGCTTTGCGCAGACGCTGCCGAGGCCAAAAGAAAGAAGGGGGTCATAGAGAGAAATGCGGACATGACGCCCGGGAGGAGCAGAAACTTCAACCAGGGACGAAGGGGCAGAGGGACATAGGTTCCCGAGTGTAAGGCCATGCGTCTTTCGCGGCCGTGAAGCGAGCGGCTCATGTTGAGTTGAGAAGGAAGCAGTCCCAAGCGCAAAGTAAGTCTGGGGCCGGTGCATTGTCAATGGAAACTTTATTAGTCAGATACGGTCATTTGGCAGTATTCCCAAAATGGGAATTTTAGGGTTTAGGACGGCTAGGAGGAATCAAGGGTCGGCGAGAAGCCATTGTGGACCCTCCACTGTTCCGGAGCAACTGTAAGGCTGTGGAAGCGCGGCTGGTATACTCCATCACTATGAAAGAAGAGGCGCGATTTTTGGCCGTCGACGGAGATTTCGAGAGCCGCGTGCGGGAGAGTTTTCGCCGCCAGGGGCTGATGAAGCATCTTGGCGCGGAGCTTGTGGAATTGAAGGCGGGGCAAGTGACAATTCGCGTGCCTTTCCGGCCGGAACTGACGCAACAGCACAATTACTTTCATGCAGGGGTGTCAGGAGCGATTGCGGACAGCGCTTGCGGGTATGCGGCGTACACGCTGATGCCGGCGGACAGTTCTGTGCTGACCGTGGAGTACAAGTTGAATTTGCTGGCGCCCGCCGAGGGAGAGGAGCTGACCGCGCGGGCGAGGGTGCTCCGATCGGGAAGAACGCTGAAAGTCTGCGCGGCGGACGTACACGCGAGAAAGAACGGCAACGAAGTACATTGCGCGACGATGCTGGCAACCGTTATGTGTTTGCCGGGAAAGTCCGACAGGGCAGGGTGATCGAAGCTAAAACGAGCAAAGAGCAAAGAAGGCCGGCAAGATGCCGGCGCTACGAAATAAAGCCCTGATGAGGAAGCTAGGTGGGGATCCAGCGAGGGTGGTTAGTGAAGAGGCCGTTGACGAAGCCGACGTCGTAACAGACGAAAATCCCGAAACACAGACTAATAAGACCTGAGCCAAAGACGAGTCCGCGGTTGAGCCAGGCAAAGCGATGACCGGCAAAAGAGAAAGGCAGAGCCAGAGCAGCGGTGATCAACATCATGCCTACGATCGTGCCGATCCCGAAAATCAGCAAATAGACAAGCCCCCACTTCGGCTGACGGATGGTGCTTAGCACCAACAACGCGACAGCGGCGGAGCCGGCCAAGCCATGCACAATACCGACGAGAACGGGACGCAAGGCGTGAAAGAGACCGAGGCGCGCAAACGGTCCACGCAGCCACGCCGGCGTGCTCAGACTGTCGCTGTGATGCTGTTCGCTCCCAGAATGAGAGTGCCAGTGGAAATGCAGGCGATGATCATGCTCGTGGATATGGGCGTGCGTTCCCGCGACGCGCGGATGGCTGGGAGAGAACTTTTCGCTGAGCCATTTCATGGTTCCCGTGAGATTGAGAACGCCGAGCAAAATGAGCATCAGGCCCACGGAAAATTCCATGGTCAAGCCCGCACGAGGCGGGATGGCCACGCCGAAAAGAATGATGGCGCTGCCGACAATGGCAATCGTCAGGGTATGGCCGCAGCCCCAGAAGATGCCGATCAAACCGGCCTTCAAGAAGGAACGCTCACGGCTGACGATGGTCGAAACAGCGATGACATGATCGGGATCCGTGGCGTGGCGCATCCCGAGAAGAAAACCGATGGCAAGAATGGCGAGTCCGCTGGTCAATTGCGAATGCATAGGCGCTTATTTATTGATAATGCAAAATTGTAGTACCGCTGCCCCGTGTTCTCGTCGGTCCGGATTATGTTTCGATCAAGCCTGGATTCCTCAGCCGCAGAAAACGCGGCTTCGGAATGACAGCGTGCAACATTATGCGACAGTCGGGGAAAATTAGAAATGAGTGGACGCTCTCTGGGAACGATGCGCGAGATGACACAACCACTCGCTTGCGAGAAGTACATTGGGCGCTGAAGTGCGCCCCTGCATCCGAAGGATGCCTGTGAGGTTAGCGGTGTGCGAAAAACAGGCGCAGCAATGCTGCCCCCGCACATGAGATGCTTAGAGGCACGAAACATCAAAACAAAAGAACGTCTGAAGACCCGCCACTACAGGCCATGACTCATTCGCCGCGAAGAATGCGCACGAGTTCCGCGGCGGCATGGGGAAGGCGCGCGCCACGGCGTGAAACGAGGTAGACATGGCGGGGGATATTGAGCTGGCGAATTTTCACTTCTTTCATCCAGCCCCGCTCGATCTCCCATTGAACGCACATGCGCGGAACGATGGCCACGCCCATGCCCATTTGCACGAAGCGCTTGATGCTTTCGATGGTGGGCATTTCCGTCGGCATGTTCAACACCGTACGATTGCGCGCGAAAAGCTCGATCACGCGGCGGCGGAACGGCGATTCGACAATGTGCGCCACGAACGATTCATTGCCGAGGTCGGCGACGTCCACTTCCTTCTTTTTTGCAAGAGGGTGTTTTGGCGGAACGACAAGTGTGAGTTCGTCTTTGAGAATTTCGGTAGCTTGTAGCTGCGGATCTCGTGGGATGTAAGAGACGGCGCCGAGGTCGAGGCGATAGTTCAGGACTTCGTGGGGAATATCGCGCGAAAACATACGATGCACGCGAATTTGCACGCCGGGATGTTGCTCACGAAATTTGGCAATGGCAGGCATCAGGGCGTGGATGGAGCTTTCGTTGACGCCAAGAGAGAGTTCTCCGCGTTGTAGGCCTTCGAGTTCGCTCAGGCCTTTCTTCACTTCGTCGCGCAGATTAATCAGGCGCTCGGCGTAGTCTTTGAGAAGAGTGCCTGCGTCGGTCAGGCGAACAGGCCGCGCGCCCCGGACGAAAAGGCGCTGGCCGAGATCTTCTTCGAGCTTTCGGATGGCGAGGCTGACCGCGGGTTGCGTCCGGAAGAGACGCTCCGCGGCGCGGGAAAAACTGCCTTCGCGGGCGACCGTGAGAAAGACTTGGAGTTCGCTTAGGTCCATGGCGCTGCCTTCCCGGTATTATAAGGGAGGATTATCAAAAGCAGAACAAAGATAAATTTGACCAGAGGGTAGGGCTTTTGCGTTACTAGAGACAGAGGGGTAGCCCATGGACGTAGTCCGCATATTCGATACGACCCTGCGTGACGGCGAACAATCGCCCGGCTTTTCGATGAATACGGAAGAAAAGATCCGTATGGCGAAGCAGTTGGCTGCGCTGAAAGTGGACATTATCGAAGCAGGCTTCCCGATTTCGTCGAAGGGCGACCTGGAAGCGGTACAGGCGGTGGCGCGGGAAGTGCGCGATGTGCCGATCGCCGCGCTGGCGCGCGCCAAGAAGCATGATATTGACGCGGCGGTGGAAGCGCTGAAGCCAGCCGCGGCTTCGCGGCTGCACGTGTTTCTGGCGACCTCGGATTTGCACCTGCAAGTAAAACTGAACATGACGCGCGAGCAGGCGCTGGAAGCGATCGGTTCGATGATTCGCTACGGACGAAATTCCGTGGGCGAAGTGGAGTTTTCCGCCGAAGATGCTGGCCGCACGGACATTGACTACCTCTGCCAGGTCTGCAAGACCGCGGTGGATGCGGGCGCAACAATTTTGAATTTGCCGGACACGGTGGGATACGCGGTGCCGGAAGAGTATGGCGAGATGTTCCGCCGAGTGCGCGAATACCTGGATGATTCACCGAACGTGACCCTAAGCGCTCATTGCCACGACGATTTGGGGCTCGCGGTCTCGAATTCGCTGGCGGCCGTTCGCGCCGGCGTACGACAGATTGAATGCACCATAAACGGCATTGGGGAACGCGCAGGAAATGCTTCGCTTGAGGAAATCGCCGTTGCCCTGG
>JAWOLO010000623.1:0-2980 GCA_033853375.1 Terriglobia bacterium | reverse complement strand
CGCACTCTTTGTAGCGTTCATAGATTTTATAGCCGGTAACGCGGGAGATCCCGAATTCGCGGCACAACGAGGCCATGCTCTCCCCGTCCTGGAGCCGCAAAACGAAGCGCATGCGTTCTTCCACGATAGACCGTTCCTTCCATGGCATGGACACCTCCGTGCTGGACTAGGCCAACACAAGAGGTGTAAACCATGTCCCCGGAACGTTTTGTAAACGGATGATCCGACCGCTCATTTTTTCTTTTTCAACTACTTACCACAATTTCCAAGGGGCGCTAAGAGGCACTAAGCCACTTTCGAAGCCAACACCATGCGCGCGAGCCTTGCCGTGCGCTTCGCGTTTGTTTGCGTCCATGGACGTGTTTCTTTGGCCTGACTAACGAAGAGGTCATAGTCAAAAGTTCACGGGACTGCAAAATCGCTTCTTCATCAGGAGATCGATAATCGGCCGGGCAGCAAAGTCAAAGCGCCACTGCTTGCGATGACACGCACCGTCGGTTCCCAGAACACGTGTGCAGCGGACAGGTATCTAAACCAGCCTAACCTCATCATTGGGCTTCGCAGGCAGAGTAGCTGCGAAACTGGGGTCGTTGTTGAAATTGCCTAGGATGGACTTTGCCGGTTTTCCGAATGAGCTGCCAGGACTTTCGAAAATGAGCGGTTCGTTTCTTGATCCCTTTTTCTCAATGAGCTAAGTTTAGCGGCGTAATCCGCCACGGTGATTATAAACTCCGCGTGACTCCACGCCAGTGGACATACAGAAATGGCGCTTTCCCCCAAAGGATCTAGTTGCTCGGGCAGCACGCCCGTGGAGTGCGCATGTGCAACCACCCAGCGCAGGATGTCTGCTGCAATCTGCAGTTGCTTGAAAGTCTGAGCAACAGCTATCTTGTATTGCGCCAGCCATAGTGTACAAACGATCCATGGATTGCCCGGCACGCGCTTGAAGTCTTCGGTTCGGCGGAAGAAGCAATCTCTTTCATACCGGGCAAGGCCTCCGACAGCAGTTCGGACGGTTAACCTTTCTTCTACAGCATTCATCGTTGAAACTACCATCGGATGTTCTGGCGGCAGAAGGCCAAAGGCAAATACACCAAACAGACTCGCATCAAGGGTCATGTCTAATTGTCCGGTCTCTGGATCAAGCGAGCGCGCAAAGTGCCTTGCCTCTCTGCTGTAGAGGATTTCTTGAGCCGCCTTTTGCACGGCATCTGCTGCCTTCTTGTACTTTGCAGCCAGAGCGTGCTCCCCAAAACTTTCGGCAAAGTTTGCTGCTGCAACCAATCCGCCATAAACTGCGCCCGTTGTGAAGGTGTGGACCCCGTATCGTTCTTCCCAGAGGTCGTAAGAAGGCTGAGGGAGTCCGCTGTCCATTCGATAGGCAGCCAGAAAATCTGCCATCCTAACGATGAGCGGGTAATAGAACTCTTTCACGCACTCAAGGTCTTGGTGATCGATGAAGGACTGCCACAGAGCCCACAGTACCAAACCCATTCCGTCCTCTTGAATCGGCAATTGCGTCTGTCCCCGCGCGTACCAGGGGTGCCAAGAACTTCCGAAACTTCCGTCGGGATTATATTTGTGGAGTAAATAACCCTCTTCGGTTAGTATCTCGGCGCAAAATTTGAAGAACGCCCGAGGTGTGTCCACGTAGCCGGCGCGAGCGAAAGCATATGCTGCGCGTGCCCCATCTCGAGGCCATACATAGCTATAGGTATCGCGTCCGAACTGCAAGAGATCGGAATCGTTCGCAGCGATAATCCCGCCATGATTGTCTGTCAGCGTGCGTAAAATCAGGAGACTGCGCGTGTAGAGCTGGGAGATTTCTGCAGGTAGTTCGGCGAGATCTGGCCGATCTCTATTGGCCCAAAGGCGCCAATAATTCTCTGTTCGAAGGAGAAGCTGGGCTGGGCTCTTCTTAAGGACTATATCGTTTAGGGCTTTCACGTCCCGGAATCTTTCCGCGGCACTAATCCAGTAGTAGCACTTTTTCCTTGCACCAGGGGGTACCAATATCGTGGCAGCGATCGTCGAATCCACCGATCCCTGGGCAATCGGATTCTTGCCGAGATGACCGTCTTCGGCGTCCCGCCAAGTACCCTCTGCTCCATTCATTTCTTTGATCCCAATGGCCCACTCCGTGACCCCCAACTCGTTATCTACTTGCACATTGGTCAAGAAATACCGACGTCCCTTGTAGTGAACAACTGCTTTGAGCCGTGGATCGTAGAGAGCGGTATCGGCAATGGCCGAACCATATAAGTGGAAATCATGGTGGAAAAAGAGGATCACATCGCGTTGCCGGCCTGCGAGGTTGTGGACGGTAACCTCCCGCAGATAGATGTTCTCGTGGAAGTCCACGGCATCGCGGCATTCCAAACGAACTTTCAGATTGTGATTGGTCAAGTCAATTGCGCTGACGAGCGTCCCATGCGAATAACGAAGACTGCGTTGCCAATCTGACGAGTCCGTCCAGCTCAACCTGTTGTCGACAAAAACGCCAAATCGGAACGCGTGGCCCGCATGATTTTCCTTGCCCACATAGGGGTAATAAATATCTCTGAGTCTGTACGCGGCGTCGAACATCACCTGCATGGAACCATTTCCGATACTAAGTTCTCGCGGCATAAGCTTAATTTCGCGGGTTAACACTTGTATGGGATTCGCGTTTGCATCGCGGGTTCCTGACTTGCTTATCTTGATTCGACGGACATTGTTACCGATTCAGAGATCGGTATCTGTGAGCTAAGTCACGTTTTTTCGTCAAGCTCTACCATGGTGATGTCTGAAGGCGATTACGCGGCGCCTAAACCCTGTCCACCGAAACCAATTCATCGGGGATGAGTGTTCAGCTCACCAAGCCGTCTTTCTTTTTCAGGATCTCGCGCAAGAACCATTCATGCTTTTCGTGGATCTGGACGATCTTGGAGAACAAGTCGACCGTGCCAGGGTCGTTGCTTTCCTCGGCGGCCTTGGCCGC
>JAWOLO010000622.1:0-19132 GCA_033853375.1 Terriglobia bacterium | reverse complement strand
TAAAGGCCTGCGCGGCAAGAAAACCGCCCGCTTATCGAGTTGGTTGAGCCTAGTTGAGCAGAGTCACACTAGTCTCCATTAGAATAGAAGTTATCTCATAAATAGGAATGAAGGGGACAAAACCATTCTCTCAAGGGGCTAAAGCCAGTTTTTGCTTGAGCTTAGTGTCGGAGCTGAAGCTCCGACCCCCGGTGCCCTCATTTATGAGATAGCTTCTAGTTCCGGGCGTTCACGGCCGGCTAGCAGATTCCGGAGAGACGCGCCTCACTTCGGGAACAGCAACGCCGCATTGTCATAAAGAATCTTCCTCTTCGCCGTTTCCTCAATCGGCAGAGCTTGGAATTTTTCAATGTTCCCTTTGATTTCTGGAACGCCGGGCCCCGGCCAGTCGGTGCCCCATAAGACTTTGTCGGCAACATCCTCGATTCGCGGAAAGTATTCGATCAATTTCTGCGGAGGGATCCCGGAAATATCCATGTACATGTTTTTGTGCCTGCGCACGAGGAAAAATGCTTCGTTCATCCAGAGGGGCCTGCCGCCGTGTGCCAGGATGACTACAAGATTCGGATAGTCGATGCAGACGTCGTCGCAAAGCATCGGCTGCGCGTGGAGATTTCGCGCTCCGGGGAAAATGGAAGTTCCCGTGTGGATCATGATTGGCAAACCATTGGCCTGCGCCCGCTCATAGACAGCGGCTAAACCACGGTTGCCGTCCATGTAGGCGTTCGGCGAAAGCACTTGATGCGAAGGATGCATCTTAATGGCGCGAATGCCAAGCTTGGCAAGGCGATCCACCTCCGAACCGGGATCGGGGACGGTTCCGGGTAAAACGCCACCAAATGCAATGAGGCGATCTGGAGCTTCGCTGCAGTATTTCGCGCTCCAGTCATTCACTTCGGGAGTGAACCCGATAATTTTGGGCGCCACGTAATTGATAACTCCGGCGCGCTCTATTCCCAAAGTGTCCAGAAATGCCAGAAACGCTTTTGGTTCCGCACAATAGCGTTCGACATCCAAGTAGTCCCGGCGGCCTTTTTTGATTAACTCCAGTGCAAATGGCTTCATCATGTGATACGGCATGATGTGAATATGGATGTCGATAATCGGCTGCACAAAATCCGCCCTTAGCCGCAGATATCGCGAGCTTTGCTGCCCATCAGTTGAAACGGACGTATTCGAAATCCAGAGCTTTGTTGTTGATGCCCCGCAGAGGCGGCGCAATCCAGTTTGCAAATTTTCCCGGTTCGGCCACGCGGCCGGTCATCAGCGATTGCACGAACTTATAGTCTTTCTCGCTGGGTAGCCATTCGGACTCGCAGTTCTTCCATGCCTCTTCCGTCAGAACTTCGCCTTCCGGGCTGATGAAGTGTCCGGCGAAGTTGCCGATCGCCCGATGAAAGCCTTTATGCGGCAAAGTCAAGCGGAAAGGAATTCCAGCTTGATCAATCACTCTTTGCCACCGGGCGACGCCGTCGGTAATTTCGTCGATGTAGTCGTCGCGCAAGCGCTCGTTCAGAGCCGTTAATGCCGGAACGTTCTTCGTGACGATCTTGTCGCCGGCAACTTCGGACACCGGATAAGAGGTATCAATAAGCACATGATCGTCGGTGAGCTTGGTTTCGCGGAAGCGTCCCTTCAAGCCGCTAGTGAAATAATTGGCCGCGTTGGAGGAAACGTCGGAACCGTAAAGGTCCAGCGTCACGCTATAGTGGAAGTTCAGGTATTTCTGGATGGTCGGCAAGTCGATCACACCGAGCGCGCGCACGTCAGAGGGATCTTCCACGTTATTCTCTTTCATGACTTCGCAGGTTCGCTGGATAATGCGGCTCACGCCCGTCTCGCCGACAAACATGTGATGGGCCTCTTCCGTAAGCATGAAGCGGCACGTGCGCGCGAGCGGATCGAAGCCCGATTCCGCCAACGCGCAAAGCTGGAATTTTCCATCGCGGTCGGTAAAAAACGTGAACATGTAGAACGCCAGCCAGTCGGGCGTCGGTTCGTTGAACGCGCCGAGGATGCGCGGATTGTCGGTGTCGCCGGAACGCCGCGCGAGCAAAGCCTCCGCTTCTTCGCGCCCGTCGCGCCCAAAGTAGCGGTGCAGCAGGTAGACCATGGCCCACAGATGGCGCCCTTCTTCGACGTTCACCTGGAAAATGTTGCGTAGGTCGTACAAAGACGGGCAGGAGAGTCCAAGCATCTTCTGCTGTTCCACCGAAGCGGGTTCGGTGTCGCCTTGTGTCACGATGATGCGCCGCAGCGTCGAGCGATATTCCCCCGGGACTTCTTGCCACGCGGGTTGCCCTTTGTGCGTGCCGAAATTCACCTGCCGGTTTTCATCACGCGGCTGCAGGAAAATTCCCCAGCGATATTCCGGCATCTTGACGTAATCGAATTGCGCCCAGCCGTCCGGCTCCACGCTGATCGCCGTGCGCAAGTAGACGTCATAGTTGCGGCTCTCGGTCGGTCCCATGTCGTACCACCAGCCCAGAAACGCCGGCTGCCAATGTTCCAGCGCGCGCTGCAAGACGCGATCTCTCCCCAAATCCACGTTGTTTGGAATTTTCTCCGTGTAATTGATCATGACTTCCCCTCAGGTCCTTTCCGAAATCTCTCAACTAAACTTTTCCCCAGTCGAATTTCACTGGCGCGCCGGTGCCGTAGACTTTTAGCGCGCCGCTCGGGCCAACTGCGTTCGGCCGGACGAATATCCAGTTTTGCCAGGCAGACAAACGCCCGAAAATGCGCGTCTCTGCCGTTTCCTTAGGGCCGAATCGCAAATTCGCCTCGAGGCCTGTCAGCGCGTCCGGGGATTGCGCCGCACGCGATTCCATGGCCTGGCGAAGTTCGTCTTCCCAGTCAAGATCATCGGGAGCCGCGGTAACGAGGCCGGCTTCGAGTGCCTCCCGCGGCGAAAGCCTTTTTCCAATCTGGCCGCGAAGGGAGTCAATTTGAGCTTTGTCTTCATAAAAGCGCGCCGCTAACCGTGATAGGTGATTCACGATTGGCAGGGGTCCGAAGTTCATTTCCGACAATGTCATCGTCGCGCGCTCGCCTTCTTCTGTGTCCCGCATGTAAATGCGGTCAGCCGCCAAAGCAAGTTCAAGCAACGTGCCCGCGAAACACGATCCTGGCTCGGCGATGGCGTAAATGGAGCGCGAGGTTACCTCAAGCCGCGCGAAGGTGCGGCGCATTATCCCCAGCACTTCGCGCACAAACCAGTTGTCCTGGTGGCTCAAGATAAATTTGTCCATCGCGAGCACTGCGTCAGGATTCCCGGCCGTTTTCACGACCCACAGCCCCAGTTCAAGCTCGTTCGTACGGAGACTAAGGATGGCGTCATCGAGTTCGCGAGCCATTTGCAACGGCCACCAGTTCGCGCCCGCGGCAACGGCCTTTTCGACACTTTGCTCGGCGAGCGATTCGGGCGCACACACCGTAATGGTTGCGGTACGCCCCGCCCGATTGACTTGCACGTCCACCCATTCGTAGTGCAAGCCAGCATCGTCAGAAACTTTCTTCAGTGGGGTGAGCGACACGCCTTTTGCTCCCGCAGGACGGTCGGACAATTCCGCTAACTTCAGCGCGCGTTGTTTCACATGTTCTGCAAACTGCTGCGGCTTGATGATCTCATCTACCAACCGCCAATCCTTCGCTCGCTGCCCGCGCACGCCATCCTGGTTGGTGCAGAACATGTCGGCAAGGTCTTTGCGAACTTTTCGTTTGTCCGTAAGCCGCGTCAGCCCGCCGGTTCCTGGAAGGACTCCTAAGAGCGGAAGTTCCGGTAGGCTAACCGCGGACGAGCGGTCATCGATGAGAATAATCTCGTCGCAAGCCAGCGCCAGTTCGTACCCGCCGCCTGCCGTCGTTCCATTGCACGCGGCGAGAAACTTCAGTCCTGAATTCCGGCTCGAATCTTCAATGCCAATCCGCGTTTCATTCGTGAATTTGCAGAAGTTGACTTTCCAGGCGTGCGAAGAAAGTCCCAGCATGTAGATGTTGGCACCAGAGCAGAAAATGCGGTTCTTCGCGCTGGCGAATACCACCGAGCGAATCTCGGGATGCTCAAACCGGATGCGCTGTAAAGCATCGTGGAGTTCTATATCTACGCCCAAGTCGTAAGAGTTCAGTTTCAGTTTGTAGCCCGGACGAATTCCGCCGTCTTCCGCCACGTCCATGGTCAGTGTGGCGACAGGACCGTCGAAAGAAAGTCGCCAATGCTTGTATCGCGAAGGCCCGGTCTGATAATCCACAGCTGCCGGTTTCGTCTTGACCTCTTGAGTGACCGCTACGTCCACGCCATCCTCCTATTGCTATTGCAAATTCGCTTGCAGCGTCGCCTTCAATTTCACAAAGCTCTCTTCCACAGAAGTTCCCGAAGTGTCCAGAACCATGTCTGCTTTTCGGTAGAGCGGCTCGCGGGCCTCCAAGATGCGGCGCAAATCTTCCATTGCCTGATCATTCGCCGCCATGGGACGAAAATCGCCCTGCGCTATCACGCGCGACATGTGTTCTTCCGGTTGCGCCTTGATCCACACTGTGTAGCAGTGGGAGAGGAGATAATCGAAGGTCTCTTTCTCCGAGACGACGCCGCCTCCTGCGGAAATCACGGCGCGGTCGTTTTCTTTCAGCACTTTTTCCAGGCTGCGCTTCTCAATCGCGCGAAAACCAGATTGCCCGTAGAGAGAGAAAATCTCGCCTAAGGGCATTCCCGTATCCTTTTCGATTTCGCTGTCCAGTTCCACGAAGCGGTTGCTCGTTTCCGCTGCGAGCTTCGACCCCAGGGTGGATTTGCCAGCCCCGCGCATGCCAATCAAGGCGATGCGCATACGGCGCATCTTTTCTTCGTGGCCGAAATCGCGCATCAGCCGAAATACGACGTCTTCCAGGCGGTGCTGCGGCAGACGCTCCAGAAATCTTTGGATTAATCTTTTCTCGGTTGGCTCGTCCGTTTGCGGCGAAAACAAACTTGCGATGGGCACATTCAAGGCCTCGGCGATCCGCTGCAGCAGTACGACCGAGATATTTCCTTCGCCTGCTTCCAATTGGGCGAGGTGCCGTTCCGAAACATCAGCTTCATGCGAGAGTTGTTTTCGCGTCAGGCCACGGCGGTTCCGCAATTCACGGACGCGTCGGCCAAGGCACATGAGAAAATCGCCGTTTTCAGGTAATCCGGCCGGATGTAAAGTGGAAGACCTAGATTGCGTAGTGGTAGGAGACGCCATAAGCAGGATGAATGGTCTCCTGCATTATAATACAGTTCTGGGGACACGCGTCAATGCCGAAATGAGGAGTTTTTCCGCACGGTTCTCCTGCGAAAAGTCACACGTGCTAGATTTACGTAAAGGCTCGAATTATCAGCATGTTAACTCAATTCGTTAAGGTTTGAGCTAAGAAAATTAAGCTGGAATTTGTTCGCCCAAACATGCATTATTATGCTGGAAACTATTTGCCTAGCAGGAAGGTCTCTCTATGAAACTCTCCAACTATCTCGCTGACAAATGGGTGGAGGGGGCAGGCCGCGGCACACCGCTGGTTGACCCCGTGACCGGAGACGAGTTGGCTCGCATTTCTTCTGAGGGCGTGGACCTGAAGGCTGCGCTCGAATTTGCCAGGACTCAGGGTGGGCCTGCTCTTCGGCAGCTTACTTACGGGCAGCGCGCCGAAATGCTGGCCAAGATCGGCGAAGTGCTTACAGCGAACCGCGAGGAATACTTTCGCCTTTCCCTTCTGAACCTGGGCGCCACGCAGGCCGATGCGTCATTCGACGTCGACGGCGCGCTCTACACCATGAAGTACTACGCGAAGATTGGCCGCGCGCTCGCGGAAGGGAAAATGCTGAAGGAAGGCGCGTCCTTGTCTTTGTCAAAAACGGGAGTCTTCGGCGCCCAACATTTTCTTACGCCTGCCAAAGGCGTGGCGGTCTTCATCAATGCTTTTAATTTCCCCGCCTGGGGCTTCTGTGAGAAGGCCGCGCCAGCGCTTCTTTCGGGAGTTCCCGTGCTCGTGAAGCCCGCTTCCCCGACAGCGTGGCTGGCTCATCGAATGGTGGAAGACGTGGTGAAGTCCAGCATTCTGCCGCCAGGAGCCGTTTCTCTTGTTTGTGGCTCCGCGCGCGAACTGCTGGACCACGTGCAAGAAGAAGACACCATCTCATTCACGGGTTCGGCAGACACGGCCGCCCGAGTGCGCTCCCACGCCGACGTGCTGCGACGCTCCGTGCGCGTGAACATCGAAGCCGACAGCATCAACTCCGCCGTCCTGGGACCGGATTGCGCTCCTGGAGCCGACCTCTTTGACCTTCTCGTTAAGGAAGTTCTGAAAGAAGTATCCATAAAGGCCGGGCAGAAATGCACGACCATCCGGCGCATTTTCGTCCCGCGTCAAGTTTTGAAGGCCTTCGCGGAAGCGGCTTCGTCCCGCTTGAGTACGATGAAGGTAGGAAACCCCCGCAATTCGGAAGTGAAAGTCGGGCCGGTGGTGAACAAGGCGCAGCAAGCGGCGTGTCTCGAAGGGCTTAAAAAATTGCAGTCCGAGTGCTCGGTGGTATTTGGCGGTAATGACCACTTTCAGCCGGTGGACGCCGATCCACAAAAATCCGCGTTTGTTCAGCCCACGCTTTTATCGAGCAACGACGGCCTCGCTTCGAAATACGTTCACGACGTGGAAGTATTCGGCCCCGTAATGACGTTGGTTGCCTACGACAGCACGAAAGATCTTATTTCTATGGTTCGGCGTGGAAGTGGTTCTTTGGTCGCTTCTGTCTTCTCGAACGACTCTGCCTTCTTGCAGGAAGTTGTTCTGGGCATCGGTGATCTGCACGGCCGAATCGTGGCTGTGGATTCCACGGTAGGAAGCCAGCATACGGGCCATGGCAATGTGGTACCGAGCTGTCTGCATGGGGGCCCGGGAAGGGCAGGCGGTGGCGAAGAACTCGCCGGCTTGCGCGCGCTTCTGCTCTACCATCGCCGTTTCGTCGTGCAAGGGCCCACGAACTACATCAAGGAATTGTCCGGCTTGTCCGCCGACACAAATCTTCTTTATTCTTAAGAAAAACCTCGCGTTTTCGGGAATCCCATCGCAGTGCGTTCTCTTGCGGATTCCGTTCCGCGCGCTGGCTTTAATCCAGAGTAAAAGCGATAAAGAGCAGCCTCTGGTCGCGCTGAATTTGCATGGCCACCGGCGCTCCAGGCGGCAGCGCTTTCAACGCACTGCGAAGGCGATCCAGCGTGGTCATGGGCTGCCCGTTCAAAGTTCGAATCACGTCGCCCGTGAGCAGGGGTACTTCTACTCGAGCTCCCGTGGAGCGTGCCGCCACGACAATTCCAAAGGGATCACGTAAATCTGGCACCATGGCTGCAATTCTCTGGTCGATCTCAACGCCAAGAATCCCCAGCGTTGGAACCAGGTTCTTTTCCGGGTCAGCCAGCGCCGCAACCTGATCCGTGTCCCGTGGCGGCTGCGCCACAGGCACGTCAAACGCCAACTGCTCTTTCCCGCGCAGAACATCCAGATGTACTTTTTGGCCGTATTCGAGAGCAAGGAAGTGAAATGCGACGAAGGGCAGATTCTCCGCAGGTCTTCCGTCCACATCAACCAGTACATCACCGATCTGCAACCCGGAAGCCATCGCCGGGCTGTCCGGCAGGACGTCAGAGATAAGTACTCCGTACTTCCTCGGCAAGTTCAACGCCGCAGCCAGCGTTGGCGTGATAGTTTGCAACCCGACTCCAATCTGGGCGCGGTGCAAGTGACCGAACTTGCGCAGTTGCCGGTAAGCCACATTCACCACGCCGCTCGGAATAGCAAACCCGAGTCCTTCATTGCCGCCCGATTGCGACAGGATGAAGGTGTTCACGCCGACCACTTCGCCGTTCACATTGACAAGCGGCCCGCCCGAGTTTCCCGGGTTGATCGACGCGTCAGTCTGGATATACACCATCGGCGAATCGGGATCGGTTTGGCGCGCGACAGCCGAGACCACGCCCATAGTCACCGAGTTTCGCAGCCCTTCCGGACTTCCAAAAGCAAACACCAACTCCCCCTGACCCAGTTTGCGATAGTCCGCCAAAGGGAGCGCGGGCAGCTTGCCCGCGTCCACCTTGATCACGGCGAGATCGAGTTCCTTGGAGACTCCGATAATCCGTGCGAGAACGATTCGGGTCCGCGTCGAAAGCGCCGCTTGGAGTGAACTTTCCGTGCTGGGATTGGGCAAAACCACTTCGACGCGCTGCGCACCGTTTACCACATGCGCGTTCGTCACAATGTAACCGCTCTCGTCGATCACAAAGCCGGAGCCGATCGCCCGCTGTGGGCCGATAATGGTGGTGGTATTTCCTCGGTTTCCCTCTTCCAGAGGCCCGTAGCCCGTTACGAGTATCTGTACGACGCTGGGCGATACTTTCTTAATAAGCGCGTCCACGGACTGGTTCAGATTGCGCAGATTGTCCAGCGAACGATCCTGCGCCCTAACAGTGCCCACCGCCGGTCCTAGAAGGACAAGCGGCAGCACAGCCACATGCAGACACTTCTGAAAACTTCTTCTGCCCAGCTCACCGTTGAACTGAAACATGGCGGCTACCTCCTCACGCGTGCGCACACTCATGGATGCGCTAGGGATTCATTTGAGTACAACGCCTGCCACTGGCCGGCGGTTTCTCTGGAGCAATTCGTCGGAACGCACGTTCCAAAACATCCACGTTTCCGCGAATAAATGCGACCATAACATGGTCTTAACCATCAAAGGTGATTGCACCCATGCCACGAACCCCAACCACGGAAGATCGCCGTCTCGAAGAAGAGCGCATGCGCAAGAAGCATTGGAAGCGCTGGGGACCTTACCTTTCTGAACGCCAATGGGGCACGGTCCGCGAAGATTACAGTGCGAACGGCACGTCTTGGGAATATTTCCCGCACGACCACGCACGCTCGCGCGCGTACCGTTGGGGCGAAGACGGCATTGGCGGCATCAGTGACCGTCACCAGATGATGTGCTTCGGGCTTGCGCTCTGGAACGGCCGCGACCCCATTCTTAAGGAACGACTGTTCGGCTTAACGGGAAATCAAGGCAATCATGGGGAGGACGTAAAGGAGTATTACTTCTACCTGGACTCCACGCCGACGCACACTTACATGCGCATGCTGTACAAATATCCGCAGGTGGAATTTCCTTACCAACGGCTCCTCGAAGAAAACCGCCGCCTCGACCGAGCCCAGCCGGAATTCGAATTGCTCGACACAGGCATTTTTTCCGGAAACCGCTATTTCGATGTTTTCGTCGAGTATGCCAAGGCCGACGTTGAGGACATTCTCATTCGAATTACCGCCTTCAATCGCGGACCGGAAACCGCCGAGCTACACATTCTTCCTCAATTCTGGTTTCGCAATACCTGGTCCTGGGGAAAGGATTTGCGTCGCCCGATCGCGCGAGCAGCCGCCAGCTTTCCCGGCATCGCTTGTGTCGAACTCCAGCACTGGCAGTATGGTAAGCGCTGGCTTCTCAGCGCGGGCAACCCCGATCTGCTCTTCACGGAAAACGAGACGAATTTCGCGCGTCTCTTCAATGGCACAAATCGCTGCCCTTATGTTAAAGATTCGTTTCACGATTATCTCATTCACGGCTGCAAAACCTCTGTCAATCCGGGCCTCACGGGCACCAAAGTGGCCGCTCATTATCCGCTGCACCTGGAGCCAGGTGCGTCCATCACGTTGAAACTTCGCCTCACCGACATCGAGCCGCTTGCCGGCTTGAACACGGATTCGCCCCGGACCGGGATCATCACTTCGCCCGCTCATGCCGAGCGCGCCGAGGGCGTTCCCGCTACTGATGATTTTTCTGCGGGATTTGACGCGCTCTTCGCGACGCGTCAAAAAGAAGCAGACGAGTTCTACGAATCGCGCATTCCGAAAACTCTTTCTGCCGACGCGAAAGCGGTCATGCGGCAGGCATTTGCCGGCATGTTTTGGTCCAAACAGTTTTATCACTACGACGTTCGCACCTGGCTCGAAGGAGATTCTGCCGGTCCCAAGCCTCCCGCGGAGCGTTGGAAGGGCCGCAATAAGGACTGGACGCACCTTTACAATGACGACGTCCTTTCCATGCCCGACAAATGGGAGTATCCCTGGTACGCCGCCTGGGACCTCGCTTTCCACTGTATCCCAATTGCACTGGTGGATCCCGATTACGCAAAGGAACAGCTCATTCTTCTGCTTCGCGAATGGTACATGCACCCCAATGGGCAATTGCCGGCGTACGAATGGGCGTTTAGCGACGTAAACCCTCCGGTGCATGCGTGGGCAGCCTGGCGCGTTTACAAAATCGAGCGCCGCGTGCGCGGCGTTGCGGACCGCGCGTTTCTCGAAAAAGTTTTTCACAAGCTGCTTTTGAATTTCACCTGGTGGGTCAATCGCAAAGATCCCGATGGTGCCAATATTTTCGAGGGCGGCTTCCTCGGACTCGACAATATCGGGGTCTTCGATCGTTCCTCTCCTCTCCCGACCGGCGGACATCTTGAACAGTCCGACGGCACCAGTTGGATGGGCATGTATTGCCTCAATATGCTTGCCATCGCCCTGGAACTCGCCAAGGAGGACGTCGCTTACGAAGACGTGGCCAGCAAATTTTTCGAGCACTTCGTGTACATCGCGCACGCCATGAACGACATCGGCATTGACGGAACGGCTTTGTGGGACAGCGGGGACGGCTTCTATTACGATGTCCTGCGCCTGCCCGGCGGAAACCAGCACTACCTCAAGATTCGCTCTATGGTGGGCCTCATTCCGCTTTTTGCTGTAGAAACGCTCGAGCCGGAAATCGTCGAGCGCTTGCCGGGTTTCAAGCGCCGCATGCAATGGTTCATTGACAACCACGCCGATGTGCCGGAGCACATCGAAATGACGCAGCGATCGGCGCGCGGTGTTCGCCGCCTGCTTTCTCTCGTCAACCGCAAGCAATTAAAGCGGGTTCTCGCCCGGATGCTCGATGAAGATGAATTTCTCTCCCCCTATGGCGTCCGTGCTTTGTCCCGTTTCCATCAGGATCACCCTTACGAAGCCCAAGTCAATGGACATATAAGCCGTGTCGCGTACGAGCCTGCGGAATCTGCCACGGGCTTGTTTGGAGGCAATTCCAATTGGCGTGGCCCAGTCTGGTTTCCGGTGAACTATCTGCTTGTCGAATCCCTGCAAAAGTTTCACCACTATTATGGAGAAGACTTCAAAGTCGAATTCCCCACACACTCCAACCGTGAGGCCGACCTCTGGCAGGTTGCTGCGGAAATTTCACGCCGTCTGGTCCGCATTTTCTTGCGTGACCGCACCGGCCACCGCCCCGTCGCCGGAGGAACCGAAATCTTCCAGAGCGATCCCTATTGGCGCGACTTGATCTTGTTCTACGAATACTTCCATGGTGACAACGGCACGGGCCTGGGCGCCAGCCATCAAACTGGCTGGACTGGCCTCGTCGCAAAGCTTCTCGAGCAAAGCGGAGAATGAAACGATGAGCGCACGATTCGAACGCAACGTAGTTCTCGTCGCCGGCGGCACAGGCGGCCTGGGACGCGCCGTAACCTCCGCGTTTCTCTCCGAAGGAGCCACCGTTGTTGTGACTTATCGCAATCAGCTGGAATGGGAGGCGCTGAAGAGTGCTGCGGCCGCAAATTCCTCGCGACTCGAAGGGCACGTGGTCGATGTCACCGACGAAACGGCTGTCAGCCAACTCATCGAGAAGATTCTCCTCAAACACAACCGCTTGGACGCCATGGTGAATACCGTTGGAGGATATGCGGGCGGCCTGAAGTTTTGGGAGATGGAGACAAAGGTTTTCGAGCAGATGTTGAACTTAAATCTCCGCTCGGGTTACGCGCTGTCGCGTGCCGCGGTTCCCGCAATGTTGAAGCAGGGGCGCGGGACAATCGTGAACGTGGCAGCCAAAGCCGCTTTCGACCATGCCGCGGGCGCTTCCGCCTACGCCGCTTCCAAAGCCGCGGCCGTGGCCATGCTCGATTCTCTTGCCGCAGACGTAAAGGGCACCGGCGTTCGTGTGAACACCATTCTTCCCAGCATCATCGACACGGAAGCCAACCGCAAAGCCATGCCGAAAGCGGATTTTGCCAAGTGGCCAAAACCTCGAGATATCGCGCGCGTCATTTTGTTCTTGTGCAGCGACGACGCCAAGGTCATTGACGGCGCCGCCATCCCCGTTTATGGCGATAGTTGACGGGTGCGAATGAGTTGCGCACTTGGGAGGGCTGCGCTTGGAGAATAACGCAGCGGTTAATTCAAGACTGAGCTTTCGATTGGACTTGATAAAGCTCGATCAACACCTTACCTCCGTCGGGTGACGCCACTAGAAAAAAGTTGACGCGCGTGCCATCCGCCCCCGGCCGCGTCGCCGGATAGACAGGCGACATCTTAAATTTTTCCTTGAGAATTTCCGTGGCGCGATCCACGTTCGTGCACAAAAACTCCACTTGTTGCACGCCCTCTCCGAACTTGGCCAAGTATTTGGCAATGGCTCCGTCGCCGCCCGGCTCGCGCGTGGTGAGAATGTCGAGAAGAATCTCAGAAGGAAAATGAAGTTCGAATTCCTCGGCATCTTGGTCCGGCGGCACTTCGGCGAGCCTGGGCGTGCCATTAGCAATGCGAATCCGGTTGAATGTCTCACGTTGCGCCGCGAGCCCGACCGTGATCGTGGGTTTCGGGCCGTGGAGCAACGCGGAAAGTTCTTCGTCAGCCCACCATGCCGAAACGGCGATCCCCGCGATCGCTCGTCCCAGCCGGTAAACTTCTTCCGCTGCGGCTTGCCTGGCAGATGCCTGTGCGGACGAGAGTCCCGCGATTGCTGATGAAAGTTCGTCTCGCATGGCTAATCTTAAAATTGTAACGTGAGAAGCAGGTCCTTAGGTGCATTTTCGGCCAAGCGCCGCTCGACCGACAATTTCCGCGTCCAAGCACTGGACAAGGAGGCGTCGGGAATTGTAGCGTGGCCAGTTGGTCGTCCTCCGCGAGTAGCTCTTCAGGGACGCAACGAATTCGGCTTCTTTTTCATCTGAGGGGTATGCCCAAACCAGTTTTGCTCACGGTCGACGACGACCCGGAAGTCCTGCGTGCCATCGAGCGCGACTTGCGCAGCCGCTACGCAGATCGTTACCGCGTCATGCGGGCGAACTCCGGTAGTGCCGCCATAACCACGCTCCGCGAACTGAAAGCCCGCAACAATCCCGTCGCCCTCTTGCTTGCCGACCAGCGCATGCCGCAGATGGATGGCGTCGGCTTCCTCTCAGAGGCCATGGAACTTCATCCGCTCGCCAAACGCGCGCTGCTGACCGCCTACGCGGATACTAGCGCTGCCATTGATGCCATCAACGAGGCCCGCGTTCACTACTACTTCATGAAGCCCTGGGATCCTCCCGAAGAAAAGCTCTATCCCGCCCTAGACGATCTCCTCCACGACTGGACCTCCACTTTTCGCCCTCCCTACGAGGGCATTCGCGTCTTGGGCACGCGCTGGTCGAATCGTTCCTACGAACTGCGCGATTTCCTTGCGCGCAATCAAGTGCCCTATCAATGGATCGATGTGGAGTTGTCAGAAAGCGACCCCGAAGTGCGCGGCCTGGTGAATTCTCTTGGCCCGGAGGTGCAAACTCTTCCGCTCATCTTGTTCCCCGATGGCGCGCGTCTCGCCGAGCCGCCGCTACCCGCTGTCGCTGACAAAATCGGCCTCCGCACCCGCGCGCAAACCAATTTCTACGACCTCGCGATTGTCGGCGGCGGTCCCGCCGGACTTGCCGCCGCCGTCTACGGGGCCAGCGAAGGTTTGCGCACCGTCATCATCGAACGCGAAGCCCCCGGCGGCCAAGCCGGCCTCAGCTCGCGCATCGAAAATTATCTCGGCTTTCCCTCGGGACTCACTGGCAGCGACCTGGCTCGCCGCGCTGTAGCACAAGCGAAACGCTTTGGTGTGGAGATTCTCGCGCCACAGGAAGCCACCGGCATTCGGGTCGAGGGTCCTTATCGCTATTTGAAACTCGCCGACGGCTCCGAAATCTCCTGTCATGTCCTTCTTCTCGCGATGGGCGTTCAATGGCGCACTCTTGATGTGGCCGGGATCGACCGCCTTCAAGGGGCCGGCGTTTATTATGGCGGCGGAACATCGGAAGCCATTTCGTGTAAAGGCGAAACCGTGTATGTCATCGGCGGAGCCAACTCCGCCGGCCAGGCGGCCATGCACTTCTCGAAGTTCGCGGAAAAAGTGGTCATGCTGGTCCGCGGCAATTCCTTGGCCAGCACCATGTCGCACTACCTCATCGAGCAGATTGAAAAGACCTCAAACATCGAGGTCTGGACTCAAACCAGCGTCGTGGGCGTTCATGGGGATGCGCGTCTTACCGGCATCACGGTTCTTTGCTCTCCATCAGGCGAAACCAAAGAGCTGCCGGCCTCCAGTCTTTTCATCTTCATCGGTGCGCTGCCTCGCACGGAATGGCTCGGCAAGGTGGTTGAGCGCGACGACCGCGGTTTCATTCTCTCTGGTCCCGACCTGATCCGCGATGGCAAGCGGCCTGCCTCGTGGACGCTTAGCCGCGATCCCAGCTTGCTCGAAACCAGCGTCCCGGGAATTTTTGTTGTTGGCGACGTGCGTCACGGCTCGGTCAAACGTGTTGCTTCCGGCGTCGGCGAGGGCGCCGTCGTCGTACAATTCATACATCAATACTTGGCCAAAGTTCAATGACGCACGCCAAAAGAGCTTATCGCGCATGACCGAACTGATAACCACTCCTCCAGAACAACTCGTTGAGCAATTGCGCAAGGTCGCTGTTTTCTCGGATCTCCCCCAGGAAGATTTGCTCTGGTTTGTTTCCAAGTGCCAGGAGCTTCGCATTTCCCCGGGCGACATCATGATGTGCGAAGGCGACAAGCCGGAGTTCATGATCGTCATGCTCGAGGGCGAGATTCGCGCCAGAGCGGAACATGGTCCCGCCGACGGCCCCGTATTCACCATGAGTAGCGGCGAAGTCAGCGGCATGCTTCCTTTCTCCCGTCTTAAAGTTGTCAGCGTCACGGGCCGCGCCGTCGTTCCTTCTCATTACCTGGCTTTCCACGTCACGCATTTCGACGAGATGTTCCATCGGCTCCCGGAACTCGTCCGGCGCCTCGTCGGCCTGCTGGCCGACCGCGTTCGCAACGTCACCCGGCAGGAACAGCAGCACGAGAAACTTGCCGCGCTCGGCAAACTGTCCGCCGGCCTCGCGCATGAGCTCAACAATCCTTCCGCCGCGACTCGCCGTTCCGCGGCTGCTCTTCGCGATTGTCTTGTCCGCCTTCGCGGCGCGGCTCGCAGCACCACCATTGGTCCAAAGGACTGCGCTCTTCTCGCCCAGCGCGAAGAGCAAATCCGCACTTCTCTGAAGCCCGCTCAATTCAAGGATGAGTTGGCTAGGGCCGATCGCCAGGACGCCATCCAATCCTGGCTTGAATCGCGCAACGTCGCCGACGCGTGGAAGCTCGCACCTTCTCTCGCCGAAGCCAATCTCACCGACGCTCATCTCGAAGGTTTCGCTGAAGCTGCGGGCGACTCCCTCGGTCCGGAACTCACGCGCTTCGCCACTCTTCTTGAAATGGATCGCATTGCCGAAGAACTCGACCACAGCTCCGCCCGCATCTCCGATCTCATCAAAGCCATCAAAGAATACTCATTCATGGACCAGGCTCCCGTGCAGGAAGTGGACATCGAGCACAGCCTGGAAACCACGCTCACGATCATGCATCACAAACTGAAGCGCGGCATCACCGTCGCCCGAGAATACGCTCCCAATCTTCCCAAGGTCATGGCCAATGGGAGCGAGCTAAATCAAGTGTGGACCAATCTCATCGACAATGCCGCCGACGCCATGAAAGGCACGGGCACGCTTACCATTCGCACCGCCCGCGAAAATGATTTCGTCCTGGTGGAAATTGCCGACAACGGTCCCGGCATTCCCGCGGAAGTTAAGTCCCGCATCTTCGATCCCTTTTTCACCACAAAAGGCGTCGGCGAAGGCACAGGCCTTGGGCTTGACATCGTCAATCGCATCGTCAAGAACGCGCGCGGTCAAGTGAACGTCATTTCCTCGCCCGGCGACACGCGCTTCCAGGTACGCATTCCGATTCAAGCCACAATGTAATTCGCCCGGTGCGAATCAAAGGAGACCCGCATGGCTGACACTTGTACCCACCTTGATCAAATTAAGCGCGTCAAGCCGAAGACTAAAGGTTGCGAAGAATGCCTCAAAATGGGCGACACTTGGGTGCATTTGCGCTTGTGCTTGACCTGTGGCCACGTCGGCTGCTGCGACTCGTCGAAGAACAAGCACGCTACCAAACATTTTCGCGCCACAAAGCACCCCATCGTTCGTTCGCATGAGCCAGGAGAAAATTGGATGTGGTGCTACGTCGACGAACTCATGCTCGAAAACGACTGAAGACCAATCACCATCAGTGATTCCATTGGACCCCGATCAGCCTTCGCAAGCTTCTCTTGTACGGGCGCAGCCTGCCTGCCGCAGGCAGGCACTGCTGCGCCCTAGTCACTCGGGCGTCTGCCCTGACACTTCCTTGCGTTTTCTCTTTGCCGGCATCAGCACCGAAGCCAGTAGCGCAATCAGCAGCACTCCGCCCACCACAGCGAGCGACGTGTCCACCGGAATTCGCACCCACGGCTCGCCAATCATTTTTCCGCCGATGAAGACCAGCACCACCGCCAGCCCCTCGTCCAAAAACCTTAGCCGGTCGATGATTCCTGCCAGCAAAAAATAGAGCGCCCGCAAGCCGAGAATTGCCAGCACGTTCGACGTGTACACGACAAATGGATCGCGCGTAATTCCAAACACCGCCGGAATCGAGTCAATCGCGAGTGTCACGTCGGTGATCTCCACAACGAGGAGCACAACAAACAACGGCGTCGCAAAAAGCTTTCCCGCATTGCGCACGAAAAATTTGTCGTCCTGGTATTCCCGCAGCACGCGCAAATGCCGGTTAGCGAAGCTGACAATCCTGCCTTTCTCCGGATGCGCTTCGTCTTTCTTGAAAAACAACCGCATCCCCGCGTAGACCAGGAATGCGCCCAGCACATACAGAACCCAGGAGAAATGTTCGATGAGTTCCGCTCCCACTCCGATCATGATGCCGCGCATCAGCAGCGCGCCCACCACGCCCCATTCGAGCAAGCGGTGTTGTAATCGATCTTTCACCGCAAACGCGCGGAAGATCACCAGAAAGAGAAACAAATTGTCCACGCTTAAGGCTTTCTCGATCAGGTAGCCGGTGAAGAATTCGAGAGCGGGCTGTTTCCCGTGGAAATAAAACACTCCCAACCCAAAGAGCACGGAAATCGCGATCCAGCAAAAACTTGTAATGGTCGCTTCGCGCAGCCCAACTTTGTGGGGATGCCGGTGAAAAACGCGCAGGTCCAGCACAATCGCAAAGAGGATGAAGGCATTGAAGACGATCCACTGGAGCGGCGTGCCCATGGCGGCAGCATTTCCGGGTCAGGGGTTGGTGCTTCTTGCTTCGGTCGTATTCAAATTGGAAAGTTCTATGCGAGTGGTTTCTCCAGATTCGATCTTCACGGGAACATCCCAGTGCACGCGCATGTCGCCGGCATCCGCCTCGAGGTTCAACGTAGAAATCCAGTATTCGCCGGGCGCCAGGCCGGATATAGAGGCATGGCCTTCCAAGTCGGTATCCGCTTTCCCGGCGAGGAACTGGAGTTGCGCAAGGTCTGGCGCGGCGCGCTGTACGCGCTTGCGGCGTTCGTTGACAAGAGCAGCCCATTTCCGTTGTGGATTGACGTCGTCCAATTCCAGTTCGATACCGGAAACGGATTCCGGATGCGTACGCACAAACTTCATCAGCGCGGTCAGATAATCCTGTTTCAGCTTTTCGTACTTCTGAGGCTGCTTCGTTTGCATATCGTCGGTAAACTTCGGCTTGGGCATTCCCATGGTGACGCTGCCAGTGTTGGCACGCTGATATGCACGTAGAAACTCCGGCGTTTTGATGATGTCGTCCGGGGAAAGCAACCTGTCGATGTCTGGTGAGGAAAGGTCGAGCGTGTCGTGACTTTTGAGCCATGCGCGCAGTTCGGGAGATACGGTAAGGCCGTCGATGAATGCATCGCGTGCCGGTGCCGGGTCTTTTTCCTCCGCTTCCTTCACGATGTCCCTATAACTCTTGGTGAGAATGTAGAAAGTAAACTGGCGCACCGGTTCGGGCCGCGCGGCGGTGGGTGTAATGTGTGCGGCAAACTCGAGAGCTCCGGTGGTCGTCTGGGCCGGCGCAGCGCTCACAAATTCAAAGCTCGACGCGAGAAGAATGAAAAGCAACAAGGCTATTTTCCTCATGCCGGAATCGTAGCAGATTGCCTCGAAGCGAGCTAAACGAACCAGCGGCAGTTTGCGCAATCGGCGAACCGCGCCGGCCACGCCAGCAATCCGCGTGTGTGTTAGGCTTTCCGCTTGTGTTTGGAACGTCGGAACTTTGATCACATCGAGGAATCCGTCTTTTTCGGGAAGGGACATTTCATGAAGAAGTTTGCCCTTGTTTTCATTTTTGCCGTGTCGCTGGTGTTCGCCGGGTCATCGTTTGCGGCGAGACCGAAGATTTCTCAGGCGAAACAAGCCGCGAGCGCGACAGATACGGCAAAGACTCGCAACACCACGGAAGCAGCGCGTGGGGAACAAGAAGCAAGTGACGTCACCATCATCCGCGATAACTGGGGCATCGCCCACGTTTACGGAAAAACCGATGCCGATGCCATCTTTGGCATGATTTACGCGCAGGCCGAGGACGACTTCAACCGCGTCGAGACGAATTATATCAACGCCATGGGGCGCCTCGCGGAAGCCGAGGGTGAATCCAAAATTTATCAGGACCTGCGGATGAAACTTTTCATCGATCCCGAAACGATCAAAAAAGATTACGCCGCAAGCCCCGACTGGCTGAAAAAACTGATGAACGCCTGGGCCGACGGCCTGAACTTCTACCTCGCGAAGCATCCCGAGGTTCAACCGCGCGTGATCCACAGGTTCGAGCCCTGGATGGCCCTGACATTTACCGAGGGCAGCATCGGCGGCGACATCGAGCGTGTGAACCTGGC
>JAWOLO010000621.1:0-14593 GCA_033853375.1 Terriglobia bacterium | reverse complement strand
AATTTTCTCGTGCGCAACGTCAATGGCGACCTCGAAATGGACAACATTGCGGGCTCTGGGACTGCTCGTACCGTCAATGGTCCCGTCAAAGTTTCCTTCCGTCAGAACCCCCACGAGGCTTCCGAATTCCAGACCATCAACGGCGCTGTGGAGCTCCGTTTCGCGTCTGGCTTGGCCGCTGATTTCCGCTTCAAGACCTTCAACGGCGCCATTTACAGCGATTTCCCGGTGACGGCTTTGCCGGTGCGCGCCATGCAGGAAGAGCATCGCGGCGCCAAGGTCGTTTTTCATGCAGATCGCTATACCGGCGTGCGCATCGGCGCTGGCGGGCCTGAGATCAAAGTTGAAAATCTAAATGGAGATATTCGCATTCTTGAAAACCATGAATAACCAAACCCAGCGGTTCCCATTCCACGTTGTGGCAGTTTCTCTCTTGTGTGCTGCGCTCGGCGCTGCACCCGTTCGGGGGCAAACGCAAACTCCGGGCGAAGATCGCGCTTCCGTTCCTCTCAGCGATCCTTCGCGACCCGCTCTGATAAAAGCCAGCCTGGTCAATGGCGGAATCACCGTCAAGGCCTATGACGGCAAGGAAGTCGTGGTTGAGGCTCGCGCCCGCAATCGTGACCGCGAATCGGCGCGCTCCGAATCCAATATGAAGCGCATCACTGTTTCGTCTACCGGCCTTTCCGTGGAAGAGGAAAACAACGAGGTGCGTATCAACACCGATTCCTACATGCGCCCGATCGATTTGACCATTTCTGTTCCTGTTCACACGTCTCTCAAGCTAAGCGCCGTAAACGACGGCAACATCGTCGTGACTGGCGTGGATGGCGAATTGGACATCAATGACGTGAACGGCTCAGTCACCCTAAACAACGTCTCGGGCAGCGCCGTTGCGCATGCGCTGAACGGCCGCCTTGTCGCTGCTTTCACTCGCGTGAATCAGAAGCCGATGGCCTTTAGTTCCTTGAATGGCGACATCGACGTCACTTTTCCCGCGGATTTGAAAGCCAATCTCAGCTTGAAGTCCGATCGCGGGGAGATTTTCACTGATTTCGACGTTCAAATGCAGGCTGCGCCCGTCCAACAAATCGTCGAAGACGGCCGGAAGAATGGCGGGAAGTACCTGGTCAAGATCGACAAAGCCGTCCATGGAACCATCAACGGCGGCGGCCCTGAACTGCAGTTCACCAATTTCAATGGAGGCATCTATATCCGAAAAGCCGGCGTGCCGCGTTGACGCGCCACTTGCGGATGTTCTCTGCGGTGAGCGCAAAGCTCCGTTGTGCGCAGACGCCGCGAGATTGGCTCATCACTTTTTTACGAACAGAACGCAGTAGTCGTCCTCCGGCCAGTCGTTCACTACTTTTTCCATTTGCAGACCGGCCGCGGTCAGCTCCTCGATCACAATCTTTTGCGGAATGCCATGTCCGCCACGGTTCGCGGGCACACCTTCCACTGGATCCAGCCCAGAGCGAGGCGGAAAATCAATAATCGCCAGCCGCCCTCCCGGTTTAAGCGACCGCACAATATTCGCATCGAATTCCGCCGGCTTCGTCAAGTGATGATACACGCGCCGCAGGAAAATAGCGGCGCAGCAAGCCGTTGGCAAATTCGTGTCCGCTTCCTTGCTCTCCACCACGACCACATTTTGCAGCTTGCGCCTCGCTACCTCTGACCGCAGTTCCTCCAGTTTCTTCGCGTCAATTTCCGTCGCGTACACTTTGCCCGCGGCGCCGACACGCTCCATTGCCGCAAAGGAATATCTTCCATCTCCCGCTCCAATATCTGCCACGATGGTTCCGGGCTTCCATTCCATCAGCGCCGCAAGCCGCTTGATTTCGTCGGCGGCATTCCCTCTTGCCTGCAGTGCAAAAATCGCTGCCGCGATGCCAGGCAACAGCAGCAACCACAATCGTTTCTTGTTCATTTTCACGTTCATCGCGTTGGCCCCTTTTCGCCTGCTGAGATTTGATGATTGATTCACATGCATCGCCATTGTTCACTGGCTCCACTTAGTGGGAGTGCGGACCCACCGGTGAGGGCGGAGTTTTGCGTGAAGGTCCACAGGCAGAGGGCCCTTGTCGCCAGCGGCGAAATTGGATTCGACGTGTTTACGTTTGCGCATACCGGGAATGGTCGTGTGCACGTCAGGACTGTTGAGGATGAAGCGCAGAGCCATTTCAGGCATGGTCATGCCGTCATGCAAAAGCGGCTTGAGAGCGTCGGCACGCTCTACGCTGGCTTTGAGATTTTCCGGAACGAAATAGGTGCTGCGCCAGTCGCTCTTGGGCCATGTGCTGTTGAGCGTGAGCGTGCCCGTGAGGGATCCTTCGTCAAAGGGTACCCGTGCGATGATGCCGACGTCTTTCTCGCGGCACGCGGGGAAAAGCTCGTCTTCCGGATTTTGGTCGAAAATGTTGTAAATGACTTGCACGGTGTCCATGCGGCCGGTACGAACGGCGCGAATGCCATTCGCAGGCTCCCAGCGGTTGAGGCTGAGGCCGACGGCGCGCACTTTACCGCTGCTGCGCAGTTTTTCGATGGCGGACAAAATCCGCTCATCATCGAGCCAAATGTCTTCCCAGGTGTGAAGCTGAATTAGGTCAAGCGTATCGACGCCAATGTTTTTGAGGCTTTTGTCGACGTACTCGAAGATGTAGTCGGGCGGGTAGCTGTCGTCGAGAGAATAGTCGGGATGGGCAGGCCAGCGGCGGTTTTTCGGCGGAACCTTGGTAGCAACGTAGAGCATCTTGTCAGGACCGCCGGCTGAGGGGTTATTCTTGTTCTTGCGAAGAATTTTTCCAAGCAACTCTTCGCTGTGGCCGTTCCCGTACGCCCAGGCTGTGTCGAAAAGGTTGCAGCCGAGATCGACGGCGCGCTGAAGCGAGTCGAGCGATTCCTTGTCGTCGGAACCAGTCCAGCCGGCCATGCCCCACATTCCGTAACCAATTTCGCTGACATTCCATCCGGTGCGGCCGAAGCGGCGGTAGCGCATGAAGTGGTCTCCCGAGGTTGAATGAACATTATACTTAGACGGACATCCATACGAAGCAGATGACCCAAATGAGGAGGATTTTAGGCGGTTTGTTTCAGCGCGCGCTCGACCAGAGTGAGGCAGCGTTCGGCCTGCTCGCGCAGCAATTCTTCTTCTTCCGTGACTTCCGTCTTCAAGCTGTGGAGCTCGTCAGCGATGGCTAGCGCCGCGAGGACGGCGAGTTTCTGCGTATCCACAATTCCCGTGGCCTCCGCGATGGCGTGCATCTTCTCGTCCACGAACTTGGCGAGCTTCTGCACGTACCTTTCTTCCAGTTCTCCGCGGATGGAGTAAACCTGCCCGAAGATTTGAACTTTCACCGGCGTGCTCATGGCGAGGAATTGTAGCGCAGAGCGAAGCAGTTTTCAGTCATCAGTTTTAAGTCTTAAGTAGGAGGAAGAGAGGAATTCGGTCGTCTCATTTTGCTCGCGACTTATTCTTGAAAACTTTCTTAGTACTTTCTTGTACTTATTGAGTTCGCAAAATTCAGAGTCTCGAGAGCAACGAAGAAAAGCGGCAGCAAGGGTTGCCGCACGCCACATAACCTCCCAATAATTAAGCAGGGCTCGGGTAAATTGTGACAACAACCTATGACTGAATACTCCTCTTAGCTGGCACGGAGCTGGGCGCCGTGCCGTTGCTTGAGGATGGAGACGATCTTGGCGGCGAACTGATTGATTTGCAAGTCAGTCAGGGTAGCTTCGCGGCTTTGGAAGGTGACTCGAACACTGAGCGAGTACTTTCCTGCGGGAACATTTTTGCCTCGAAAAAGATCCACTGCCTCGATGGAATTAATCTCCGGAATGTTGAGTGACGCGATCGATTCGGAAATCTGCGCGAAGGTGATACCGTCCGCGAGGAATAATGAAAAATCGCGTTCCACCGCAGGAAAACGCGGAAGGGGCTCGTAACGCCGCGCGGTTTTGGCGGCTTGCATTGCCGCGTAAAGCGGATCGAGCTCCAGTTCGGCAAGAAAAACATCTTGGCGTAATTTCAGCCGATCGGCGACGCGACGCGCAAGTTGACCGGCTACACCGAGCTCGGCCTTGCCTAGCTGAATTTTCCCGCGCTTTGCGGCGTTTAGCCATTCGGGTCCGCCATCGCGCCACTCGAATCCGCAAGGGTCCCGGCCATCCGCGAGTTGCCCGATCGCATCGAGACTCCCTTTCAAATCAGCGAAAGAAAATCCGCGGGGGGAATCGTAGAGTCCCTTTTCGCGGGCTTCGCCGGTCGCACCGAGGGTGAGGACGCGGGTCTCGACGGATTTATCTCCTTGCAGCCGATAATTGCGACCTATTTCGAACAGGCGCGCGTTACGCTGACCGTGGTTGAGGTTCCATTCAAGGGTTGCGGCCATGGTCGCGATACCCGTGGACTTGAGCACACTGGCTTCTTCCGAAAGCGGATTCGCAAGCCGCGCAGGAAAGGCTTCTGCGGGCCGGAAAAGCGCATCGCGCTCTTCGGCGACGTGTGGAATCGTGACGATCTCGCGGTAGCCCATGACGATGAGGCGCTCGCGCAAGCGCGTTTCGGCCTCATGATACGGGAGGCGCGCTGCCCCCTGCCGCGCGGCGGGTAAGCGGGGAGTGAATTTGTCTAGGCCATAAATGCGAGCGATTTCCTCGATCAAGTCGATTTCGCGCTCGACTTCGGCACGCCAGGAAGGTTGCGTGCATTCCCACGCGGCGAGGAGCGAGCCTTCTGCACCGCGGTTGTGGTCAACGCGAACGGGAGCGAAGCCCAGCGCGGCGAGGATGGCCTCAATTTGCTTGTCGGGAACGTCCGCGCCCATGACGCGAAGGAGTTCCTTACGAGTGATTTGAATTTTCTTCGGCGTGCGTTTGCCCGGATACGCATCAACAAGGCCAGCGAGTAGCTCGCCACCTGCAAGTTGGAGAATGAGTTCGGCGCAGCGGCGGGAAGCGAGTTCGGCCATTTCCGGATCGGCGCCGCGGCCAAAGCGCGTGGACGCTTCGGTGTGCAATTTCAAGAAGCGAGCGGCGCGGCGAACAGCTACGGGATCGAACCAGGCGCATTCAATCAAGACATTTTTTGTGGAGAAGGAGATTTCTGTTTCGGCCCCGCCCATGATGCCGCCGATGCCGATGGCGCGCGAGCCGTCACCGTCGGAAATCATGCAGATGCCGGGATCGAACTCGCGCTCGATTCCATCGAGGGTGCGCATCTTTTCCTTGAGCTTCGCTGCACGAACGACGATTTTGTGGTCGCGCACCTTGTCGTAATCAAAGGTGTGCAGCGCATGGCCGAGTTCGAGCATCACGTAGTTCGAAATGTCCACGACGTTGCTGATACTGGCGACGCCACAAGCTTCGAGGCGATCTTTCAGCCATTTCGGCGAAGGCTGAATCTTAACGTTGCGAATCACGCGCGCGGTGAAGCGGCCGCAAAGCTCCGGCGCTTGAATTTCCACTTTTATTGCGTCACTGGCTTTATTTTTGCTCTCTGCCGGTTTTGGCGAAACTGGTTTTAGCGGCAGCTTGTAGATGGCGGCGACTTCGCGGGCGATACCGTAGTGGCCGAGGCAGTCCGGGCGGTTGGAGCCAACTTCGGCGTCGATGACAGCACCGTGCGGGCCATCTTCAACGCTGCCGATGTTCGTGCCGGAAAGCGCGAGGCGCGAGGCAAGCTCCTGCGGCGGCGCGGTGACGTCGACGAACTCTTTCAGCCAGTTGTAGACAACTTTCATCTGGTGACTCGTGATTGGTGGCGGGTGACTCGTGGAAGAGTCATTCCGTCTCGATCCTGCTGTGACTTTTGTACCATCTCGTTCATGGGAATTGCCGCAGGAAGCGCACGTCGTTTTGAAAGAAAATCTGTATGTCGTCAATGCCGTACTTCAGCATAGCCAGACGGTCGATGCCAATACCAAAGGCGAAGCCGCTCACTTTCTTGGCGTCATAATTCACGAAACCGTAGACGGCAGGATCGACCATGCCCGCTCCAAAGAGTTCGATCCAGCCTGCGCCTTTGCACTTTGAGCAGACGCCTCCACCCGCAGCCGATCCGGTGCCGCCGCAGAAAATGCAAGAGGCGTCAAACTCGACGGATGGCTCGGTGAACGGAAAATAACTAGGCCGGAAACGCGTCTTCACGCTGGGACCGAAAAACTGCTTCACGAAATATTCGATAGTGCCGGTAAAATCACAGAACGTAATGTCCGTGTCCACCGCCAGCCCTTCGACTTGATGGAACATGAAAGAGTGCGTCGCGTCGGGATTGTCTCGGCGATAGACCTTACCGGGAACGATGACGCGCACGGGGGGCTTCTGCTTCTCCATGGTTCGAATTTGCATGGGGGAAGTGTGCGTGCGCAGAAGGAGCGGAGTGGCTGCACCTTTCGGCAGTTCGATGTAGAACGTGTCCATGTCGTCGCGCACCGGATGAAATTCCGGAATGTTCAACGCCTCGAAATTGTAATAAGGCGTCTCGATTTCAGGACCCTCAACGACGGAGAAGCCGATAGAGAAGAAAATGTCCTCGATTTCCTGGAAGACTTGCCGAATGAGATGATGCGAGCCGATGGGATGGATGACACCGGGAAGAGAGAGGTCCACGCGTTCTGTCAGCGCCGCGCGAGTGTTGAAATCCGCCTCCAACGCCCGACGACGCTCTTCAAACATTGACTCGACATGAGTCTTAAGCTCGTTCAAGGCTTGGCCGACAATTGGCTTGAGCTCTTTTGGGGCAGACTTCAACCAATTCTCAGTTATCTTTACCAAAACACCGGATTTCCGGCCTATCCATTTGACTCGAAGGTGTTCGAGAGCCGAGAAATCTAAGCATCCCTGAAGATCCAGATCGAACTCGTTGCGCCGCGCACCGAATTGCAATCGAACTTCAGTAGGATTCTTGATGCCAAGCTCAGCCAGCGTCCTGTCAACATTACTGTTGGTGTCCATTTCTCCAAGTCTCCGGTTACAGGCAATCGAGCTAGGGTCATCCCTGGCGGAGGAAGCCTCTGCAACGCATATTCGAGTACGTCAGTGAAAATATCTTGGCGATGCAGCGAATGCAAAGAGAGATTTCTCGCTTCGCTCGAAATGACGCTATCACGGCAATTACGGCAATTGTTGCCGCTGGCAAACCGGTCCTCTAAAGAGGGCGGCTCTATCGCTAAGACTTTTTCGCGGCGGCGCCTGCGGCGGCTTTGGCTTTTTCTGCGATCTGCGCAAAGCCGGCGGCGTCCTTGACGGCAATGTCCGCGAGGACTTTGCGGTCGAGCGCCACGCCCGCGGCTTTGAGGCCGTGAATCAATTGGCCGTAGGTCAAGCCGTTGAGACGTGCGGCGGCGCCAATGCGCTGAATCCACAGGCGGCGATACTGGCGCTTCTTGTTGCGGCGATCGCGGTAGGCATAGCGATCAGCACGATTAGCCGCCTCCTGCGCGGACTGATAGAGCTTGCTCTTAGTGAGGAAAAAGCCCTTCGTCCTCTTGAGGTACTTCTTGCGCCGAGCCCGGCGCTTGGTGCCGCGTTTTACGCGTGCCATGGGTTTGCTCCTTCGGTTTAGCTGAGCCTTTCATTGCGCAGCGATTCGCCGTACGGGGGCAGAAGCCCCGCCTCTACAAAAACCGGTGCGCCACGATCACGGCTCGGGTACAGATTTTGAGGAAACGAAACAAGTTGCGTATACGCGCAGCAAAGCGCGTCACGCAACGGGTTTGTTTCCGGTGTGATGCAAGTAGCGCCGCGTTACCGCGGTGACGGCCTAAAGGCCTTCGCTACGCTGCTCCGGCAAAGCCGGAGCTAATCGGCCGGCAGGCACCCGTGAAGCGCTGCCTGGCACGACTTCGAAATTCGAGATTCGAAATTGGAGATTCGAAAAACGAAAATCGAAAAAAATGGAAACGGCGTAACCCGCCTCGACAAATCTTTTGTTCCCTAGCCGTAGGGCAGCATCTGCTTGATGCTGGCCACGTTGGCCGGGCTGACCGTTGTCAGCTTCTTGAGCTTGCGCATGCGCCCCGAAGCTTTCAGGCCGGTAAAGTGGCGTTTGGCACTGTGCCCGCGCAAGATCTTGCCAGTCGCCGTGACCTTGAAGCGCTTGCGCGCGCCGCGATGCGTCTTCAACTTCATTTTGGGTTTTGAAGCATTTCTTGGCATTGCAAAAATCCCCTCTTTAGTCGAGAGCGGACGACCTCAGAAGGTCGCCCTTACTAAGTCAGTATTGCAGAGTGAAATCCGCAGCTACTGCGACTGCTGTGCACCGGAAGCCGCCTGTCCCGCAGAACGGGAAGCCGCCGCGCCCTTCCTGGGCGCCAGAAGGGCGACGAGAACATTACCTTCCATGCGCGGCATCGTCTCAATCTGTCCCTGGTCCCCAATGTCAAGAAGCAGGCGGTCCATTTTCGCACGGCCCACTTCCTGGTGCGCCATTTCGCGGCCACGATGAAAAATCATGGCGCGCACTTTGTGGCCATCACTGAGAAAGCGGATAATCTGATTCTTGCGAACCTGATAATCGTGCTCCGCGGTGTTGGGCCGGAACTTCACTTCTTTTAGTTGCGAACCGCGGCTGCTCTTGCGCTGTTCGTGCGCCTTTTTGTTTTGTTGGTACTGATATTTCCCGTAGTCAGTAATTTTACAAACCGGCGGGTCGGCGGTGGGCGAAATCTCCACCAGATCGAGCCCCCGTTCCCGCGCCAGTTTCATGGCCTCGAAAGGCTGCATGACGCCGAGCTGCGCACCGTCTTCGTCAATCACCCGGATTTCACGCGCCCGGATGCGCTCATTGACGCGCGTGCGGTCGCTTGGCCGGAAGTTGCGATCAGCGATAAGTCCCCCTCAAGAGCGTTAAGGCACCTGCTTTCCCAAAACCGGGAGCTGGCCCCGAATCCAAAAACGCCGGTCCACGGGGCAAAAAGCCGCCGGGGACAGGTTCCAAAGTATAGCATGGCCGATACATTGCACTGCAATAGGTCGATCAACTGTTCGACAGTCGCCAGAGCTTCATTCAGGGTGGTTCGTAGGGTACCAACGCGAAGAATCTTGTGATTAGGTACGGTCACGCTGCGAAAGGTGAATCTCGCCTAAGAACTATATGACTTCCGCCCTGCCGTTGAACAACGAACCCTATATTCTCTGAAGTGCCTTGACCAGATCGCGACCAGAAAGGTCAGTCGGCAGCTTGGTTATTAGAAACGGTAGTGACTTCTACGTATTCTCTGCCGTCTTCGGACGGGATTGCTTCGCCAGGGGCTTTCACATCCTCAATGTACAGTTCGATTGCCTCTTCGATGTTCCTTAGCGCTTCTTCACGAGTGTCGCCCTGAGAAACACAACCTAAAAGGGTGGGAACGGAAACGACATATCCGCCGTCACTTTCGCGCTGTAAGACCACCGTGTACTTCATGAACTTCCTCTTAAGCCCGCGCGTACTGCTTACATCCTACACGCCCCGTCTAGCTTCGTAAAGGAATGATGGTTTTTTGACTATTCTGGTATGCCTTTAACCGTGGAGTTTGGAGAGGCGAGCTTCCGCGGCGGCGAGGGTTTCTTCTTTTTTGCAGAAGGTGAAGCGAACTTGCGAGGCGCCGCCGCGAGGGTCGTTGTAAAAGCTGGAGCCAGGGACAACGGCGACGCCGATTTTTTCGACGAGGTATTTGGCGAAGCGGACGTCTCTGGTGTCGGCAGGGAATTGCGCCGGATCCGGATCGGGAAAACGCGAAATGTCGGTCATGACGTAATAGGCGCCGAGCGGTTTGAAGACATGGAATCCGGCGGCGGCGAGAATTTTCAGGATGCGTTCGCGCTTTGCAGCGTAGGTTGCGGCTAGTTTGTCGTAATAACTTTGTGGAAAATGCAACGCGATGGAGCCGGCTTGTTGAAGCGGAGCGGCGGCGCCGACGGTCAGAAAATCGTGGACCTTTCGAATGGGCTGCGTCGGGCCTGGAGGCGCGAGAACCCAACCTACGCGCCAGCCGGTGACGCTGTAAGTTTTCGAGAGGCCGTTGACGACGATGGTGTGATCGCGCATACCGTCGATGGCGGCCATGGAAATGTGCTTCGCGCCGTCGTAGAGAATGTGCTCGTAGATTTCGTCGGTGATGCAATACGCGTTCCAGCGAATGCAGAGGTCACGGATAAATTCCAGTTCAGCGCGCGTGAATACTTTGCCGGTGGGATTATTCGGGGTGTTGAGAATGATAGCTTTGGTGTGCGGACCGAAAGCGGCGGAGAGTTCTTTTTCGTCAAAAGACCAATCGGGAGGGTGCAGTTTGACGAAGCGAGGACTGGCGCCGCTGAGAATCGCGTCCGGCCCGTAATTCTCATAGAACGGTTCGAAGACGACGATTTCATCGCCGGGATTGATGATGGCCATCATGGCTGACATCATGGCCTCGGTGGAACCGCAGCAGACGGTGATTTCACGCTCGGGATCGTAGCGGACGCCCTGGGTGCGGGCGAATTTTTCGACGACAGCGTCGCGCAGGGGCTTCGCGCCCCAAGTGATGGCGTACTGATTGATGTCATCTGCAATCGCTTGGCGCGCCGCTTCTTTGATTTCTTCCGGAGCGGCAAAATCTGGAAAGCCTTGAGACAGATTCACCGCGTGATGCTTCATGGCGAGGCGCGTCATTTCGCGGATCACGGATTCGGTGAACTGCTCGGCTTTGGCCGACAGCATGCGGCGCGAGATGTGAGCCATGGTGGAATCAGGAGCCGTCATTGCACCTTCTCTGTTGCAGACTTCTTAAATCACGGACCATCCAAAAACCGGAAAAGCAGATTCGTCGCTCCGCAGAACCGACCGGAGCGCCAAATGCGCGCTTCACTCGGAGCAACAATTGAGGCGGCTTTTTCCGAGCGCTAAGTTCGTGCAGCGTCAGCGGGCGTGGCCGGTCGACGCTTGCGTGGCCTCGCTGGGCTGCCCATAAATCATCCGGTAGAGTTGGGCGTTTCGCAAGACGATTTGCACGTATTCGCGAGTTTCAGTGAAAGGGATGGATTCGACGAGTTCGGGAATCTCTTCGTAGTTGCGTTCGGCTTTCCAGGCAGTAATTCGGTCTTCCCCAGCGTTGTAAGCAGCGGCGGCGGCTTCGGGCGAACCAAATTGCTGGACGAGGTTCGCGATATACACCATGCCGAGCTCGATGTTGTAGTCGGGATCAAAGAGCTTGTTCTTTACGTAGCGGACTTTGATCTGCCTGGCAAGAAGCCTGCCAGTTTTAGGGAGCACTTGCATCAAGCCAATGGCGTTCTTATGCGAGACCGCGTCGGATTGAAAAGTGGATTCCTGGCGGATCAGGCCAGCGGCGAACATGGGATCGAAATCGTTTTTGGCAGCCTCACGCCGAAGTGCGGCTTCATAGGGCAGCGGGAAAAGCGCTTTCCATACCTCAATCGGAACTTCGCTAAATTTTCGCGCATCCACATTCGGGACAGCAGCGCGCGCGTAAGACATGCCGGCGCCAAAATGACCTTGATCGAAAGCTGCCTGCGCCGCTTCCAAAAGAAAACGCGGAGACGGACTGGCGAGGTAGGCGTTCTTGAGTTCCTGTTCGGCGGAAGAATCGAACGCAATGGCGCGAAGCGCTTGCGCGCGCTCCCAGCGCTCTTCCGCAGCGACGGGAATCGGCTCGTCGAAGGGGCGAAGCGGGGGCGCGGGTGGAATTTTCTCAAGAAACTCCGCAGGATTTTCTTCGCCGGGACCTAACTTGGCGAGGCGGGCCGCGGCAGCAATACCAAAGTAGGTTTCCGGGAAACGCTCGACGGCTTTGTTATAAAAGCTGCGGGCGTGCGCGACATTCCCCTCGCGCTCCGCGCTCCGCCCAAGCCAGTAAAGCGCATCAACCGCGTTGGCGGACGTTGGATACTTCAAGAGAAAATTCGTCAGGCGATCGTCAGCATCCGGCCGATGATCCAAATAGGCAACCCACGCGATGCGCCATTCGCAGTTGTAAGCGTGCCTGCCACTAGGAAAAGAATCCAGCACATGCTGGTAAGCCTCTGCGGCTTTCTCCCGCTCCAGTTCCACCCAATGGTAATTCCCGGCCGCCATCAAACCGTCTTCGTTCCATTTGCTGATGGGATAAGTTTGCGCAAGAGTGTTCAGCGCATTGAACATCTCGGTTTCTTTTTTCGCGGTGCGGTACGCCTGAGACAGCGCATAAAGCCGTTCGGCATCAACGTTCAAATCCGGCGTCTTCACGGAAGCGATCAGCGAGGGAGAACCTTTCATCTGTACACGGCATTCGGCCACACGAAGCTGAGCGCGCTGCCGCGTGGGATTCGCGGGATCCTTCAGCATGGTGAGGAGCTTTTCATATTCCGCGCGCGCTTCGCGCCATTTATGGGCTTCGTAAAACGCCTGGGCGCGCTGCTCCTCCATTTCGACTCCGGGATACGGATATTCTTTCCGAAGCGCGCGCATGATCGGCGTGAGCGCGGCGCCAGCGGGCTTGGCCTCATCGGCAAGAGGAAACTTGTAGAAGATGATCTGGTAATCCTTGGCGGCGCGAGGCAGTTGATGAGCTGCCTGATACGCGCGGGCGCGTTCAATCAGGAGATCGGTCTTAGAGGAAGTGCCAGCATAGGCGTTGAGCGCGTCAATCGCCTCCTGCGCATGACCCATCTGGACCGCGGTCTGAGCGAATGACTGCAACACTTGCTCGCGCAAAGCGGTGTTCGGGTAGTCGTGCTGAATGGTCTGAAGAGTTTTGTAAGCTTCAGCGTTGCGGCCCAGGTTGCGTTGCGTTTGCGCCGTCCAGTACAAGGCATATTCGCGAAGGAGAGAATCTCCCTGCGCCTTCAACAACCAGCCCAGAGCTTGCGCCATGCGGTTTTTTGAAAAATCCTCATAACCGAGAGCAAGAGCAGCCCGCGCGCCCCAAACGTTGGTAGTGTTTTTTGAAGCAAAGGCCGAAAGCTTCTCATAGCCACCGGACTCACGGTTGCGAAGCGTGCGCGCAAGCCCAGTCAGTTCTTTCTCCGCCGCGTCATCCTCCGGAGTGTCCACCGCAACTTGTGGCGGTTCGATTTCCGGCCTACAGCCGGTGCGGCACGGCGGCGCGGGGGGCTTTTTCGATCGGTGCTTGTGCTGGGGAGAGTGGGCAAGAAGCTCGAGGGCGCTACCCAGCGACAAGACGAACGCGAGCAACAAGGCGGTCAACGATTTATTCATGGAAAGGAACAATGATACGGCATCCCCTGACCGGCCACCAAGCGAATAGACGCTTTGGCGCCTAATGTTGGCGGGCCGGCGTTGAGTAAGGATACTCACCCAAGGCGTGAGGGTCGCCATCGGCGAGGATTTCCACCAACCAGCGATAAAAATAATCGACCGGGTGGTCCATGATGGGCTTGAACCGGCGGTCGTATTCTCGATGAGCCTTTTCAATGTCATCTTTCAATCGGACGCAGATATCTCTATTTTCGCGGCCCAGCCGGACTTGCTCTGGCCGAAGCATCTTGATGTCTTGCATCGAAACTTTAGCCACGCGATTGGCGCGGCGGTGCAATTCCTGTTCTTCCTGGGAGAGACGGTTGACGTCAAATTCTTCGCCAAACTCTTCGGCCCCCGCCGGAGCAGGTTCAACCAATTCTAATGTCTCTGCTTCCGTCTCTTCTTCAAAAGATGGGGGCGGAGGCGGCTGCATTCTCGGGGCCGGAGCTGCCTTCGAGGCCATTGGCGTTGGCGACGAAGGCGCGGGACGCTGGCGAACAGCAGGCGGCTCTGGAGCAGCCCGGCCAACCAAATCTGTTATTTGCGCTTCGAGGGGCGAGCGAGGTCCTGTTTGAAGCGACAAGGCGACAAATCTCGATAGGACTTCCAGCGCGGCGGTGAGAGCGGCAGCGGAAGTCTGTGCACGAAGAAGTGGCGGGAGCGCATTCGTCGGTTTATTGCTGGCACAGGCAGAAACGACGTCGTTGACGGCATGGTGAAGCTCGTCCGACGTGTGCTTGATGCGCTCGAGGTTATCTCGAAGCGCGCGCGCAATGGCCTGTTCAACGGCATTGAGGTCTTGTGCCATATCGTTCTTCGATGATGTTTTGTCTGCGGTCCCCCACCTTGGCATTGTCGAGGCTACTTGGATTTGAGTCAACCGAGTAGCCAAAACAGTGTGCTTAATTGTTGCTCATCAACAGAGGGCAAGGCCCTCACGTTAGATATCGAGTCCGCGGGATGAACTTCGATGAGAGACAACGTATTCTTGGGCGAGTGATATAATTCAACACTAGGGGGCGACACGGTTTCGACGGAAGCAGTCGCGACCCGGAGGCATGCCGGGACCCACCTGCCCGTAACTTGGTGGAAAACCAGAACTGCCAACAACAACTTGGCACTTGCTGCCTAATTAATTAGGCGCACGTCTCCCCGGGCTTTGCTCATGGGCCCGGCAAGAGGCGTCGCACAGTGAGCTGGCCCGAGTCTTTCGGTCCGTAAGGCTCGGGCGAGATTCATCGGACTAGCCGACTGCGTTTCTTGCTCATTCTGACCGCGGCTGGCGAACCTAAGCGAATTGAGCTAAGCATGTAGGCTTCGGGCCGTAGCGCTTTTCGGACGGGGGTTCGACTCCCCCCGCCTCCACCATTC
>JAWOLO010000620.1:0-2616 GCA_033853375.1 Terriglobia bacterium | reverse complement strand
GGGAAAGTACTCAGCCTGGAAGCGGTTCCGCTGCTATTCGACACCACCACGGGGCGCGCCACAACGATGCTTGTGACAGTGAAGTGCGAGGTGAGCTTTGAGGAGCGCGACACCGGGAAAGTGCTCTATCACACGGATAATTTTTTGTTTCGCAACCAGTATGAGATTTCGACCGACGTGAAGAGTTTTTTCGAGGAACAGGACCCCGCGCTGGACCGCTTGGCGCAGGATTTCGCCGCGCGGTTGGTAGCGGCCGTAACCGAGAACTATTAGTGAGATCGGTTGGGGGAAAACTTGATTACGAGAAATGAAGTGAAGATGGTCGTTTTTTTTGTTACAGGGATAGCTTTCATTTTCGCAGGACTATTCACTAAAACGATCAATACGGATGGAAATAAACCATATCCGCTGAAGTGGTACCACCGATTGATAGGGATATGCGTTGGTATCATATCGATAATTCAAGCCATCGAATTATATCGGGTACGTTAGAGTCTCGAATACAGTCCGCGAGGGAAAAAACTGAATGGCCCGAATTTCAGCGAACGAGTTGCTAGCGCGGTTGGAGAAAGGGAAGGCCATCCCAGCGATTTTGCTGCTTGGGGAAGAGCCTTATCTGCGCGACAGTTGCCGGACGCTTTTGATCGAGAAATACGTCCCGGAAGCGGCGCGGCCTTGGGCTGTGTCGCGATACTCGGCGGACCGCGGAGAGACGCAAGTAGCACTCGAACAAGCGCAAACGATGGCCATGCTTTCGCCGCAACAGTTAGTCTTTATCGAAGATGCCGAGGCCATAGAGAGTCTTGGAGAGAAAAATCGAGACGAGGCCGTTGACCTGCTTGCATCGTATTTGGAGGATCCGGCGCCTTTCACCGTGCTAGTGATCGAAGCCACGCAATTGGACCAGCGCATGAAATGGGGAAAGCTGCTGACGGAGAAGTCGCTGGTGGTGGAGTGCGCCCTCGGCGAAAATCTGACCGAGCGCCAAGCCGCCGCGGTGGCACTGGCGCGCGCAATGGCCAAAGAGCAAGGCGTCGAATTCGAACGCGGCGCCGCCGAGGATTTGGCGGAATTTGTGGCTGCGGATCTGATGCGCCTGAAAACGGAGATTGACAAGCTGGCGACGTATGCGGGGGGAAGAAAACAGATTCGACCAGAAGACGTGAGCGCGCTGGTGGTTTCACAGAAAACGACCACGGTTTGGGAACTGGCGGATATGTTGGCGACCCGGCAACGAAAGAAAGCCCTGGAATTTTTGGATCGCCTGCTGCGTGAGGGCGAAGAGCCGCTGCAGATGCTGGGCGCGATTACGTGGATGTATCGCAAACTGATCGAAGCCAGCGAAGTGAAAGGTGTTTCGAACGGTTGGCAAGCCGCGCGAGCGCTCGGGATGCGGCCGGAGCAAGCGGAATTGGCGCTGCAGAGCGCGCGGAGAATTCCCAAAGCGCGTTTGCTCGCTGGACTGGGCGCATTGCAGCGCGCCGATGACCGCCTGAAAGGCGGAAGGGAAGACGCCCGCGCGGTGATGGAATTCTTGGTGACGGAATTGACTAGCGAAGCCTTGGCAGCACGCAGTTAGCGACTTTGCGCAACGAATGCATTTGCCTCAGGTCTTTCAGATCGGCAATCCTAAACGTGGTCAGTTAACTTGATTTCAGCGTGGCGAACGCGGCGGTCGAAGTTAGTGAGCAGAGCGGCACCTTCGGGGGCGACCACAGCAGCTTCGAGGTCGGCTCCAGCGAAAGCGCGGACGGCATCGAGCGAGCGCCAGGTGGTTTCGACAAAAATCTCGGCTTCCTGCGCGGAGTGACGGACTGAAACCGTTGCGCCGAGAAAGCCGTTGACGCAGCGAAGCTCCGGCAAGACGTTCTTGGAAAAATGCTCGAGATATTTGGGCAACTGCGCTTCCGTAGCGCGCGCAGACCAGTGGCGGAGAATTGCGCCAACGGGAACTTCTGAAGCAGCACGCTGTTCTTGGCCGACGACTACCTTCCACGGCCGCACTTCCCACCTTTTGACGAGCCCGTTCACGACGTAAGGATCCTTGCGGGCGAATTCTTCGACCTTGCTCTTGTTGTCGACGCGAAAGATGAGCAAGGCACGGTCCACGGGATCGTCGAACGCGCCGGCTAGCACCAAATCACCGCGCTCGCGGACCTCTCGAGCCATGCGCAAATGCATCTCGCGGAATTCGGCGCGTCGAGCGACGTAGTCGTCGACGGTTTCGTAGATCAGAGCGTAGTAGTTCATGGGATTCCACCCCTGCTCGATCAACAGAAGGAAAAAAGCGGCTGGTGGGACGCCTGTCTCATGGAAAACCTTTTGGCCAGAAGAACAGCTCTTACTTCGCGGCGGCTTTGGCTTTCACAGCGTTGTAGGCAAGCGTCAGGCGCGATTTGTAGCGGTTGCCGGTGTTCTCATGCAACACGCCCTTGGTAATGGCCTGATCAATGGCAGACATGGTTGGATGCAGCAGATTGCCCGCGGCGGTGGGGTCGCCCGCGGTGAGTGCGGTACGAAGGCGTCGCATCATCGTGCGCACGCGCGTGCGGTTGATGCGGTTCACTTCGGCCCGTTGACGAGCTTGCGCCGCGCGCTTCAAAACTGACTTTTTCT
>JAWOLO010000619.1:0-4476 GCA_033853375.1 Terriglobia bacterium | reverse complement strand
TGCCTGTGGGCGGCGAGCAACAAAACCAATGTGCGCGCGAAGTGGCTCATGCATGCGACGGTACTTCATATCCCCTTGCTGCTGGGGCTGATGGCCTACGATAAATTGCCACGCTGATTTCAGTTATTAGTCATTAGTTCTAAGTTCTAAGTAAAGAGAAGAAAGAAAAGGCAAGGACACGTTCGTGTTTGTCATTTCCAACGCGGCGGTTAACGCATGCCTGAATGGGCTGAGCGGGGTCTTACTGGCGTGCGGTTATGCGGCCATCCGTGCAGGTAAAAAGAATGTGCATAAAGCTTTGATGCTGTCGGCCGTTGGGGCATCGGTGCTTTTCTTGATCTCCTATGTGACCTATCACGTGCGCGTGGGGAAGGCGGTCTTGTTTCAGGGACAAGGTTGGATCCGGCCGGTCTATTTCACATTGCTGACTTCGCATACGTTCCTGGCGGCGGTGATCGTGCCCCTGATCATTGTCACGCTGCGCCGTGCATGGTTAGGAAGATTCGACAAGCATCGGCTAATTGCGCGCTGGACGCTGCCGTTGTGGTTCTACGTGTCCGTAACAGGCGTGGTCATCTATTTCATGGTCTATCAAATCTATGCGCCGAGATGAGACACGGCCCGTACCAATTCCCCCTCTTTCCGTCGTGCGCGCCGCGTATAAAGGGAATAGCGTTTCCTTTCGCAAGCATAACGGCCGCATATTTCGCGTGGGGTATTACAGTAGAGCGGACGGTCTGGACTGCATTTGGCTCGTCAACGACGAAGGGCATTACGAGCAGACGGTGGATCACGAGTTCCTTTATAAACACTTCGACATAATCCAATTCGCAGATCAAACCAACTGGTATGGTCGCCGCCGTCCGAAGATCCCGCCGATCCGCCACGCTGATAACTGACTTGCTGGCTTTGAGCTGCCCTAGGTTGCGAATGATACGCCAGCCAGACAGAAGCTCAGCCTTTCAGTTTCTCGGAAGCACGCACAATTATGCGGGAACGAAAATCGCTCAGAACTGGTTGTGGTCATCCTGGCGGAAGCCGGGGGGAACAAGCGCGCCGGTCTGCGGGGAACGGACGGCTTGGCGCGTTCCGGACTTAGGGAAAACGATGTGCCAGAAATCCGTGTTTGGCGTGGTAAAGGTAATCCCGACGAAACGACGTTCGCGCTTCTCGCGCAGGGAGGTGACGTGGCAATCGACGGATTCGGCCGTCATCTCATTGAAAAGACGGACGTTCTGCCCAGGGATAAGGGGCGTATCCATAAGCAGAAGGGCCCCGTGGGCACTCACGACGTAGGTGGCGGCCTGCAGATCAATGGTTTCGCCTTCGGGGAGGCGGCAGCGCACCTTTACAGGAATCTGCAGCGGCAGTCGAACCGTGCGCCGACGCTCCGGGTATCGGGTTCTCTGCATAGAAAGGCCTTGGAAGGACCATCCCCAGGTTCGCCAAAATGCTGCCACGAAAGGTCGGTCCAAGGCAAGGAAAATAAAGATTTGGAACGTCTAGTACTTTCTAAGAATTCGTCTGCACTGTCATCTGGACGCGGCTGCGCCCAAAGAGTCCATAACGGCGTTGGTAAATTGCTCCGTGCTCGCCTTTCCGCCGACGTCCCTTGTTGTGTATATACCTTCGCGATAGGTCTTTAGGAGAGCGGCTTCGATCCTCTCCGCTATAGCGCGTTCTCCAAGATGGTCGAGCATTAGAAGCGCGCTCATGAGCAGGGCGGTGGGATTTGCCAAGCCTTTGCCGGCAATGTCCGGAGCAGTGCCGTGAACGGCTTCAAACATGGCGCAGTCATCGCCAATATTGGCGCTGGGAACCACGCCCAGGCCGCCCACCAGTCCAGCGGCGAGGTCGCTCATCACGTCGCCATAAAGATTGGGCAGCAGAAGCATGTCAAATTGCAGTGGATCCATGACAATCTGCATGCAGGCGTTATCGACGATTAATTCTTTGTACTCAATTTCCGGAAACTGCGCAGCCACGGTACGGACGGAGCGCAAAAACAAGCCATCGGACAGCTTCATGATGTTGGCTTTGTGAATGGCGTGAATCTTCTTTCGGCCGTGGCGGCGCGCATAATCAAAAGCGAAACGGGCAATGCGCGTAGAAGCCTTTTCGGTGATGATTTTCAGGCTTTCCACAACACCGGGAACTACTTCGTGCTCGAGGCCGGAGTACAAATCCTCGGTGTTTTCGCGGACGATAATGAGGTCCACATTTTCAAAGTGGGATTTTACACCGGGGACGTTTTTCACAGGCCGCAGATTGGCGTAAAGATCAAGGGACTTGCGGAGCGCCACGTTGACGCTCGGAGGGCCTCCGGCAATAGCCGTGGCCATGGGACCTTTCAGGGCCACGCGGTTCCGGCGCACAGATTCAATGGCGGCTTGGTTGACGCGCTGGCTGTGGTCGGTTGGGCCGCCGGCTCGCCCGGCGATTTCCTCCCATTCAATCTGCACGCCCGCCGCTTCCAGGACGCGGCGCGTCGCGGTGGCCACTTCCGGGCCGATGCCCTCACCGGGAATGAGCGTAACTCGATGCTTCATGGTTGCATCTCATTGTAAGCGAAGCGTTTTGGGATGTCGAAAAGGCGCTCGAAAGTAAGTGTATTCAACAGCAACACGAACGGTGCGGCAGTTGCAACGTTTTGCTATAATAGATTAGCGTCCTGACCGGTCGGGACGCGGAGGCCAAAGAATTATGCTGAGTTTGACGCCTGTTGCGAGTTCCAAAGTAAAGGAAATCATGAACATGCAGAGCCCTGTGCCGGCTGCCTTGCGCGTGGCGGTGGTGGGCGGGGGCTGCTCGGGTTTCCAGTATCACATGGCGTTCGAAAACAACACCACGGAAGCAGACCAGATCTTCGACTTTGATGGCTTGAAGGTGGCCGTGGATCAAATGAGCTCGATGTACCTTGACGGTGTAGAGATTGATTACATCGAGACGCTCGAAGGCGCAGGATTCAAGTTCAACAACCCCAACGTGAAGAGCACGTGCGGCTGCGGGAGCTCATTCAGCGTTTAAGTTTGGATCTGGTTGGGGAAAACGCAGAAGTGATTTTGTGAAGTTGAGGCTCCTGAACGACAATGTTCAGGAGCTTTTTTATGCCTTCCAGTCAAGCCGAATGGGATGCGAAGCATAGCCTCGCGGCGATAGAGCCCGCTGAGCCCCCGGCGGGGATTCTGACGGAGCTGTGGCCGTTGCTCCCTTCGGGACCCGCACTGGACCTAGCTTGCGGCAGGGGACGAAACACATTCTTTCTGGCAGAACGCGGCCGCCATGTCACAGCGGTGGACTGGTCGGCGGCAGCGCTCGACATTCTAGAAGAGCGAGCGATAGCTTTGAAAATTGCCGTGCACCGAATTCGCAGAATCGATGAAGTGAAACAGCCCGCGCCCGGAGGAATTGACTTGCTGCAGGCGGATCTCGCGAGTGTGAAGTTGCCAGTAAACAGCTACGCACTTATTTTGTGCGTGCGATATCTGCAACGGTCGCTGTTTCCACAGATTTGCCGGACGCTGCGTCCTGGAGGAATGCTGCTCATGGAGACGTATACAAAGGCGCAGCTGGACTTTCCCGGCGGGCCGCGCGAGCCGGCGCACCTTTTAGATCAGGGTGAACTTAGGAAGGCCTTTCCGGAATTGCAGACGGTTTTTTACCGCGAGTTGCGCGCAGAGCAGGGAATCGCGAGCCTTGCGGCGCGGAAAGCAATGTGAATCTTATGAATAATCTTTTGAACTTCCTTGTTAACCTGGAGGAAAGAAAGATCTCCTATAGGTTGGAGCACAACCGCCAAGATTCCATCATGGTCCTTATTGCCATGCCAGGAAAGCGCTGGGAGGTTGAGTTCTTTGGAGACGGAAGAATCGAAATAGAAGTCTTTGGCGGATCATCCGGCGCCTACGCTGCGACAGCTGAGGAAGTACTCTCGAAGCTGGAACAGTGAAGCCGCTCGACGACATTGTGGTCTCGTTTGCAATCTGGGGTGACAGTTCGTATGCTTTAGTTCGAGCATGAAGATAGCTCTCGCTCAATTCAATCCTACAGTCGGCGATTTTGCAGGGAATTCGGCTCGCATCCTGAGTCTGTCGGCGCAAGCGCACGAGCGTGGCGCTGGCCTGGTGGTGTTTTCCGAGCTCTGCCTGTGCGGGTACTTCCCGCTGGACCTGCTTGAGCGCCCGGCCTTTATCGAGCGGAATCACCGACAATTGAAGGAACTCGCGGCTAAGATCCCTCTGCCGTCGATTGTTGGCTATGCAGGGCGCGTTAAGAACGGAACGGGGAAATCCATTGCCAACAAGGCCGCGCTGATTTGCGCGGGGCGCGTGGTGTTCGAGCAAAGCAAAATGCTGCTGCCGACGTATGACGTGTTCGACGAAACACGCTATTTCCAACCAGCAGATCGCCAGTATGTGTTCGGTTTGGACGGCGAACAGCTTGGCATCACGATCTGCGAAGACGTATGGAACGACA
>JAWOLO010000618.1:0-5966 GCA_033853375.1 Terriglobia bacterium | reverse complement strand
TTGCGATTGTCGAGCGGCTCGGACAGGAGGGCCTCCGCTGGTGGCGGCTGGCCCAGGGCACGGATGCATATCCCCTGATTGCCAAAGATTTTCCGGTGAACTTCGAAGAGCACATGGACCTGGAATCGCCCCTGGTTTTGCTGGAGCCGTTGCTCTTTGTGCTGAACCGGCTTCTCGAACAGCTGTGCACGCGGCTGCGAATGCGCATTCTTGCTATCGGAGAAATCAAAATCACTCTCGCCCTTGAACGCAACAACTCCGGCCACAAGGAGCCGCTCTTGCACGTTCGCACGATTCGTCTTCCGCTGCCGGCGCGGGACAGCAAGCTGCTCCTAAAACTCTTGCAACTCGATCTTGAGGCGCACCCTCCGGGCTCGCCTGTCACCGCGGTGACGGTGCTGGCCTTTCCAGTAAAGGCTCGGTCACAGCAGTTTGAATTGTTTTTACCTCTCTCTCCCGACCCGGAACGTCTGGAGATCACGCTTGCGCGGATTCAACGCACTGTCGGAGAAAACCGTGTCGGTGCGCCTGTGCTCCTCGACACGCACAGTCCCAATGGGTTTCAGCAGACGTGGTTTGCGCTGCCGGAAATGCAGGAGAAACAATCAGCCCGGGAGAGTCAACCGACGGCGGTGATGCGAATTTACCGGCCTGCGCTAGCGGCCACGGTTGAGTTTCGAGAAGGAAAACCCGCGTTTCTTGGTTGTGAAGGTGTTCGCCGGCAAATTCTCGCGTTTGGCGGCCCCTGGAAAAGGAAAGGCGATTGGTGGTCTGAGACGGCGTGGGCTCGCGAGGAGTGGGACATGGAAATACGGGCGCTGCGCCCGAAAGTGCAACTGGAACGCGGCGGCACAAATCAGGAAGGAACCGTACTGTATCGCGTTTACAAAGACTTGCGGACGAAGCGCTGGTTCGTGGAAGGTGTGTACGATTGAAGTACGTAGAGCTCCATTGTGCGTCTGCGTTTAGTTTTCTGGAAGGCGCTTCACGCCCGGAAGACCTGATTTCCCGTGCGAACGAACTCGATTTGCCCGCGATTGCGTTAGTCGATCGTGACGGAGTGTACGGTGCTCCGCGGTTCCACATGGCTGCGAAATCCGTGGGGATTCGCGCGCATGTTGGGGCGGAAATTTCGGTTGAGGGTTTTGGAAACCGGGCTGGCTTGCCTCGCTGGATGCCAAATTCCGTTTGGACAAGGCCCGTGCGACTGCCTCTGTTGGTGAAAAGCCGTAAGGGCTATCACAACCTCTGCCGTCTCATCACGCGCTACAAGTTGCGGGAAAAAGAAAAAGGAACGGGAACCGCAACGCTCGTCGAGATCGGGGAACACACGGAAGGGTTAGTGTGCTTGACGGGGGGCGACGAGGGCGTGTTGGCAGCTTCGCTCTCCAATCAGGGTTACGACGGAGCGAGACGAAATATTGAAACGCTGACAGCTCTCTTTGGAAAAAAGAACGTCTATGTCGAATTGCAGCGCCACTGCGATCTTGCGGAAGAGCGCCGCAATCAGGCGGCGGTGCGACTGGCCGAAACGCTGGGTCTGCCCCTTCTAGCAACGAACGGCGTTCGCCACGCGACTGCCGCCGAGCGCGAAATTCTGGACGTTTTCACCTGTATTCGAAACCACACGAAGCTTGAAACGGCTGGCCGGCTTCTCGAACGAAACGACGAGCGATACCTGCGTCCCCCAGAGGAGATGGTGGGCCTTTTTTCGGATTTACCGGAAGCTATTCACAACACCGGCGAACTGTCAGCAAGACTTGGATACACGCTGGCTGACCTCGGCTACGAATTTCCCCGGTATCCGGTTCCCGAGGGAGAGACGATGGATTCGTTTCTTCGGAAGCGCACCGAAGAGGGATTTCAAAACCGCTATGGCGCGAAGCGAAAAGAGGAACTATTCGAACGCGCCAAGAAACAGACACAGCACGAATTGGCCTTGATCGAGAAACTGCACCTCGCCGGGTATTTCCTGATCGTGTGGGACATCATTCGATTCTGTCGCGAACAAAAAATTCTTGTGCAGGGGCGAGGTTCGGCTGCGAACAGCGCAGTTTGCTATTCGCTTGGAATTACCGCAGTCGATCCTGTTGGCATGGAGCTGCTTTTTGAACGGTTCCTCTCTGAGGAGCGTGGCGAGTGGCCGGACATCGACCTTGACCTGCCGAGCGGAGACCAGAGAGAGAAGGCAATTCAATACGTGTATCAGCGGTACGGCCAGATGGGTGCTGCGATGACGGCGAACGTCATCACCTATCGCGACCGCTCGGCCGCACGAGAGGTCGGCAAAGCACTTGGATTCGATCAGGACACTCTCGACCAGCTTTCGAGCGTGGTGAACAGCGGAGAATGGCGGGGGCCGTCCGATACCCTCGAAAATCATTTTCATCAAGTCGGTTTCGACCTCCATCATCCCCGGGTTCGGAAATATTGGGAGTTGTGCGAGCGCATTCAGGATTTGCCGCGTCATTTGGGACAGCATTCGGGCGGTATGGTGGTGTGCCAGGGGCAGCTCGATTCGGTGGTCCCGCTCGAACCGGCAACCATGCCGGGCCGTGTCGTCGTGCAATGGGACAAGGACGATTGCGCCAATATGGGCATCGTCAAAGTGGACTTATTGGGACTCGGCATGATGGCCGTGCTAGAAGATTGCCTGGAACTCATTCCCAAACACTACGGAAGACCGATTGATTTGGCGCAGCTTCCGCCCGACGATCCTCCGGTCTACGAAACGTTGCGGCGCGCGGACACGGTTGGAATGTTTCAGGTAGAGAGTCGGGCTCAGATGTCTTCCCTGCCCCGCAATGCTCCGGCTAAATTCTACGATCTCGTCGTGCAAGTGGCCATCATTCGGCCCGGCCCGATTGTTGGAAAAATGATGCATCCCTACATGCGACGCCGGCAGGGAAAGGAATCCATCACTTATGCCCACCCTTCCCTGGAACCCGTGCTCAAACGGACGCTAGGAGTTCCGCTGTTTCAGGAGCAACTCCTTCGCATAGCGATGATCGCAGCGAATTTCACAGCCGGCGAAGCGGAGGAACTGCGGAGAGCTATGGGGTTCAAGCGGTCGGAAGAGCGTATGAAGAAAATTGAAGCGAAGCTTCGGAGTGGGATGACGCAAAACGGCTTCCGTCCGGAAACGCAAGAAGAGATCATTACCCAGATTACTTCCTTCGCGCGCTACGGGTTCCCGGAATCGCACGCGGCGAGCTTCGCGCTGATTGCTTATGCCAGTGCATATTTGAAATTCCATTATTTGGCGGCGTTCATGGCGGCGCTACTCAACAATCAGCCGATGGGCTTTTACAGCCCGGCAGTACTTGTGCACGATGCTCAGTTGCATGGCCTGCGAGTGAAACCGATCAACGCCGTACATTCTGAGTGGAACTGCACCATCGAGCATACGATCAGGCAGGGCAAGGATGTTCCCAGCTTGCGCATCGGGTTCCGTTACGTTCGCGGCCTGCGGCAGACGGCAGCGGACGAGGTGGTCTCAGAGAGGCGAAAAGGTCCATTCCAAGGAATCGAAGATCTGGTCCGTCGTGTCCCGGAACTGCAGAAAGCAGAGTTGGTGACTCTCAGTGAAATTGGCGCGCTCAATTCTTTGGGCAACGGAACGCATCGGAGGACGGCCCTCTGGCAAGTCGAACGGGCTGCCAGGCCAGCTGGCCCGCTGCTGGATCCGATTCCAGAGCAAATGGGGTTGTCGCCGCTGCGCCAGATGACGGATGAAGAGCGCCTTGTCGCGGATTTTCACGGGTCGGGCATGAGCACTGGCCCGCATCCGATGTCCTATTGCCGGCAGGCGCTGTCCAAGCTGCAAGTAAAACGAGCCTGCGATTTGGCTCGCCTGGCGGACGGACAATACACGCGGGTGGCCGGATGCGTGATCGCGCGACAGCGCCCGGGTACAGCCAAGGGTTTTGTCTTTTTGAGTCTGGAAGATGAAACTGGAATTTCGAATGTGATTGTCAATCCCGATCTCTATGAAAAATACCGAAAGGTGATTAACCGCGAGAAATTCCTCCGCGTCGATGGCATCCTTCAGAATCAAGACCACACAATTTCAGTCAAAGCTTCCCGTGTCTTGCCCATCTCAATCACCTCTGCCGAAACCGAGTCACATGATTTTCATTAAGGACAATTCCCAGCCCGACTAAACTTTTTTCAACGTGGCGCTTGGACCCGGTGGCCGCCATACGCAGGGTGGCGTCGTTTTCTTCTGGGGAACCGCGCCTTTTTTATTTCGCGGGTGGCCACTTCCAACGGGGTAACGCTTGCTCCAAGGTAAAGACTTCAAACCTGCGGCCTTCAATACCCTTCTGCAGATCGACTTTACGGTCTTGGCGGACAAACAGATGGATGTTTATCGGCCACTTGGCAATGTCAGGGATCGTGGTCTTCGCTCTGTCCGCCAATTCCCTTCGGATTCGCTCCCTGCCCTCGTCGTAGAGTTCTTTGGCCTTGGCGACAAACGGCCCCGTGTCCCATGCCGTGGTCACTTCCGCGATAATCACTTGTGGCGTGTCGAAGTCCAGCACAGCGAAATCCAGGCTGCGCCATTCACCCTTGCCACTGTCTGCCTTGATCGAGAACTGCGGACAGCAGAAGCGGTTGCCCCTGGTGAGGTAGTACATGACAATAGCTTCGTAGAGAAATTCCACGGCTCCTCCTTCTCTACCACCCGGCTAGGTCGTACGCAAAGCGTCTTGCATTTCGGGAGGAATCAGTAGCTACAAGCACCTCGAAGCCATCGCCAACCGCGTGAACTATGTGCGGCAGATTTCGGCGCTGGTCAATCGAAACCTCTATCCTCCTGAGCCTTTCATGCAGGTGGATCGAACGTACGGAAACATCCCGCGTAGTCGGAACGCAAGCCCCGCCAACGCCCCTCAAAGCAAGACTAAGGCACCGAGACATGACTGCACCCTTCGCTGAAAGTGGTGCAATCCCAATTTGGAAATGCGTAAGGCCGGGCTTTCCAAGCCTCCCAAATCAACTCCCGGATGCGGTCTCGCCTGCGCTCAAGTTGTTCCAGCAAGCGTTGAAGAGCGCACCGATCGCCGTCATACCATTCGGGGGGGATTGTCTTGGCTAGGCTTATCAACACGCTCTCGTTGATTGCTTCGAGTTTTGCAACCCACGGTTCGAAATCGTCTAATCCACGCACCTGGTCATATACGGCGTGTCTGTTGTAGAGGCCGCGTAGAGGAGCGTCAGGAAAATTCCATTCGCTGCCGTTGAAGCACATGCCCTGATCCACCATGACGGCCCCGTATCCACTTTGGGCTGGAATGAAGAGCGTCTGCCTGCCGTCCGTGTTGCACGTCCATTTGTCGAACACGAACATTCCAAGGAAATCAGGGACGTTCTTGACTCTAGCTAACTCATAGTCAGGAAGGATGAGACCATCCAGAATCTTCACGTTGCGCGGGTCACCCGCATAACGCGAGCCAAAGTGCAGCCCTGGTTGGCAAGGAATGCGGCCCCCTGCAATTTGAAAGCACAATTCAGGAGTCAAACGAATGAGGTCTCCACTGACAAAGCAAATAGCCGCTGGCGTTGTAGGGAGTCCCATTCGTGCGGCCAACATCGTCCCGAGCAGTTCATTGACGAGAATTCTTGTGCCTTGAGGGTTGCCTTGGAATTTGACGATGTAGTAGTTGTCGCCCTGGCAGCGCATCAAATGCGATTGCGATCCGCCGCGCATTCGCCGGATTTGTTCGACCACAAAGAGGGGTGCTTGAAGGGACTGATTCGTGGCATCGGTAGCCTGCATCGGCGCGGTCCTATCGGCATCTTCTGAACAGACAAGCAGCTGGCGTAAGCAGAGCACGCTTGGCCTCGTCGTACTGCAAACAACGATTCAATTGGGAAACATCAAAGCTGGCTCACTGTTCCAGATTCTGCTGGTGCGTTGCAAGTCAGTAAACTACTATCGTAGTAGCTGGATGGTATTTGAG
>JAWOLO010000617.1:0-26231 GCA_033853375.1 Terriglobia bacterium | reverse complement strand
GATTTCAGAATCACGCCGTTCGAACCCGAAGCCCAAACAACCGGCACGGGCACGCCTTCCTTGTCCGGAGCCGTGGCAACACTCAAACCACGCAGATTGGTGTCAATGCCGCTGCTTTGTACCTTCCACCACTGTGCTTCCACGGGAGTGCTCAAGCAGAAGCAAAGGAAGAGCAGGAAAACACAAAAATGAGGGATTTTGCCGCTCATTATGAGACCAGGCTATTTGCTCGTGGTCGCTTCATTCACGAAAATTTTTCCGCCTTTCATGACGAAAACGACATGGCGCACCGCGCTGATGTCCTTCAGGGGATCGCCATCGAGTGCAATGATGTCGCCGTCAAGGCCCGGAGCGATCGAGCCTGTGCGATTCCGCAGTCCAAGCGCCTCCGCGGCCAGCGAATTGGCGGAAACCAGCGCATCCATGGGTTCCTGTCCGCAGGTCTGCACGCGGTAGATAAATTCCTCGGCGTTGCGGCCGTGAGCGCCGGCGACCGCGTCCGTGCCGAAAATGACTTTGAGCCCGCGCGTGGTGATGGCTAGGCGGAAGAGCTGCTGAAACTCCGGCAGGACCTTTTGCATGGTGTCGAAAGCAGTTTCAGTGTAATTGCCGATGCCGAGATAATGTGATTTGTTGTCGAGATAATTCTGAATCACCAGGCCAGCCTGCGGATCGAAATAAGTTCCGTGCTCGGCGAGAAAGCGCAGGTCGCCTTCGGTGGCGTAAAGGCCGTGCTCAATTTCCGTGCAGCCGGCTTGCGAAGCCATGCGCACTGACGGACCGTAAGCGTGCACAACGGTGCGCAACCCAACTTTCTTGGCCTCGTCGCAAATGGCGTTGAGCTGGTCTTGCGAGAGTGTGGGCTTGCCACCTTCGCGGATGCTGCCGGAAGCAAAAATTTTGATGACGTCTGCGCCATTCTTGGCGTGCTGATCAACGACGGCGCGAAGCTCATCCGGCGTGCCAGTAGCGTCGCCGCGGCCAAAGATCGGGTCGAGCGAAGTGAGAATTCGGGGACCAGGGAAGCCGAGCCGATCGATGGCGTCGCGCAGGTCCTTGTCGAGAGGCGAGCCGAGGCTTTGCACGGTGGTAAAACCAGCAGCGAGCATCTTCCAACTGTTCGCAGCGCCAGCGAGGACGGTCAGTTCTTTAGGCTCATTGTCACCGGCAAGGCGGCCATTGCCGTCGAAATGCCAGGTGGGATGGACGTGAGCGTCAATCCAGCCGGGCAACACCGTCAGCCGCGTAAGATCGTAGATAACCGCCCCCTTCGGGACATTTCCGCTGACACGAGAAATCTTTCCGCCTTCCACGACGATGATCGTGTTGTGAAGGGCCTTCCCCTTGCCATCGAGAATGGTCGAGGCTTTCAGAACGATAGGCCGATCCTGAGAAATGCCCCTCGGCGCTGCAAGCAAACCCGTCAGCAGAACGGCGCAAGCATATGTGCGCAAGTGTTCAGTCATCGCTCCTCCTTTGTTCATCGAAGTGCGTTATCGGGCTTCGGGCTTGAGCAGCTCTTCGAGAAAATCCGGCTTATCGGCGATTCGAACGAGGTGCGGATTCCGTTCGTCGCCGTGAAAATCAATTGAGAAAGTCTTGTAGTAGTCGTCCACAATGACGAGCAACTCGATCGGATGAGGATTGTTTTTTGCGGCTTTGAGAGTGTCGTCAAAAACTTCCGGCGTGAAGACACGGCCGTTAACGGCGGCGATTTTCATCCCTGGACCCAACCCGGCCTGAAACGCCGGACCGCCATAGATGGCGTCGCGGATGGTGCCGTCGCGGCTGAACTCCAGGCCGATCGTGAACGTCGTCTCGGAAATACGGCGCGAGGCCCTGCCGGGAACTGGGGGCTCGGCACTAAACGACAGCCTCCAGCCACTCGCTTCGATTCCGGCGATGGGCGCTTCCGCAGAAGTGGAGGTCAACCGGCTATTCCAGAAGCCCTCCCAATCGTATTTGACCACTTGATTTAGTGTTTGCACGAGTTCGTCAAAGGTGTAGGGCTTTAGTTCCGGACCGTTATTCGCACCGCCGTAAAAAATGTGGAAAAAATCTTCGAGTGTTTTCTCGCCGCGGGTCCGATCACGAATGACGGTGGCCGCTTCCAGCCAAAGCAGTTCCCCTTCTTCATAGTAATCGGAACCGCGGCGCCAGCTTGCCCAGCCACCTCCGCCAAACCCTCCACCAAACGTGCCGGGGACGGCTACTGCTGTGTCCAGGAGCGGCCGCCAGGTGCGGCCCGGTTGGCCGGGACCAAGCGTTGCCGCGTTGCTTGCGAGCATTTGGTGATAATCATTGGCCGTCCACATTCCGCTACGGGCAGCGAGCAAGTCGCCAAGGTAAGAAGTGTTGCCCTCATAGACCCAGAGCAAGTCGGTTTGCAGCGGGGTCTGAAAATCGGGCTGGCACAACTCTTTCGGGCGTCGGAACTTTCCGCTCCAGGAATGCGCAAATTCGTGAGCCAGCAGTCCGCCCACGTCGTTGGCGGCGCTGGGCGAAAGCAAGGCACGTTCGCCGAGCCGGCTATCGTTGGATTCGTGGTGCTCTACGCCGAAATGGCCGGTGTGGTCGCTCAGCGTGAGAAGAAAGTGATAGGAACGATAGTGGCGCGCCCCAAAGAGTTTTCCAGATTCGGCGACAACGTTCGTGAGCCCCTTTTGAATCTCCGGGCTCATCGCGAGCGCCGCTTCGCTGTCGGCCACAAGATCAATTTCGTGGTGAATCGGTTCGCCGGGGGGCGTGAGATCGATGGAGCGGTAGAACTCTCCGGCGATGAGAGGCGAATCGAGCAATCGATCGAGCGGCGAAGTTTGAAAAACAATCTCAGAGTCCGACTGGCTTTCCACTGGCAGGGCAGTACCGAACTTCCAACGGGACGGAAGTTTCAAGGCGGCTTGGAAGTCAAGTTGCGCGGCGGGCTTGCCTGCAGGATAAAGAACGACTTGATACCAATTCAAGTCCAGCAGTTTCTCCGTGGCTGTTCCCCCGGCGGGGCCGCCGGTCTCCAGATAATCGAATGAAGCTTCAACCTGCTTTGCGCCGGCGGGCACAACAATATGAAAGGTATACACGTCAAGGAGTTCCCGCTTCCACGCCAGGTTCTGTCCATTCGCCGTAAACTTTAAGCCCGCCAGGTTCGTAATCGGCCCTATCGGCGCGTGCAGACCCTGAATCCATTTGGGATAGTACAGGGTCAGCGGTCCCGGCGCGGCTGGAACCGTCATCCGCACATGAAGGATTTTTTGTGGCGCGTGCGTGGCATCGACGGTGAAATGAATAACTGGACCCTTATCGGCTACCGCAGGCGCGACATTAACGAAAACCACAGTAACAATCAGGAATAAGGAAACCCAAAACCTACGCATCCATGCAACTCCAAGACTTCTACATTGGCGGGATGATTCATAATGTGAGCCCGAAGCCAATGCTTCACTCGCGCGCCGCATCATAGCGCCGCGCTGGAATGCCCGCAATGGCGGCCGCACGAGCACGGGGGATCAACCTGCAACGCTCTCTTTAGCCCGCCTGGTGAAAACTAAAGTGCAAAAAACTAATCCTTTGCAGTAGGATTCTGCGGGCTTAGACTTGCCCGTGGCTTGACGGGCTGAAGCCCGGCAATCGGGGTGGGCGCTGCAGATTGGCGCTGAGTTCAGGAGAAAGCCAAGATGTTTTCGAGAATCGTAAAGAAGGGCAGTATGGAGTTCGTGTGTTTGGCCGTGTTGGTGAGTTTGATTCCGGCCATTGCCTCAGCGCAGTACCAACCAAGGGACACCGAGTGGCCATCGTACGCTGCCGATACGGCCGGGACGCGCTACCGGCCGCTCGACCAAATCAATGCTTCCAATTTCAACGACCTCGAGATTGCCTGGCGCATCAAGACAGACAGTTTCGGTGATCGCCCGGAATACAAACTGGAAGGCACGCCGCTGATGGTGAACGGCGTTCTTTATGCAACGGCAGGCTCGCGCCGTGCGGTGATCGCACTGGATCCTGAGACGGGCGAACTTTTGTGGATTCACGGCGAGCACGAAGGTAAGCGTGGCGGCGCGGCGCCGCGGCAGCTCTCCGGACGCGGGCTGGCGTATTGGTCTGACGGTAAAGACGAGCGCATTTTTTATGTGACGCCGGGCTTCCGGCTGATCTGCCTCGACGCGAAGACCGGCCAGCGCGTTCCGTCCTTCGGGGAAAACGGGATCGTGGATCTCAAGCTCAATGATGATCAAACCATTTCGGCGTGGAACAACGGCCAATGGGTGCCCGACCTCGATACCGGAGAAATCGGCATTCAGTCGGCCCCTGTAGTTGCGAAAGATACCGTCATTATCGGGGCGGCCTTTCGTGAAGGCATGACGCCGCGCAGCATGCGCAACAACAAGGGCTACGTACGTGGCTTCGACGTTCGCACCGGCAAGCGCCTCTGGATTTTCCACACGATTCCGAACAAAGGCGAATTTGGCTACGAAACTTGGGATAAGGGCTCAGCCGAATACACCGGCAACACTGGCGTTTGGACGCAGATTAGCGTGGACCAACAACTCGGGCTGGTCTATCTCCCTGTGGAATCGCCGACCAGCGATTTTTATGGTGGCCATCGCCCAGGAAACAATTTGTTCGGCGAAGCGCTCGTCTGCGTCGACCTCAAGACGGGCGTGCGCAAATGGTCCTTTCAGCTGGTCCACCATCCGCTTTGGGACATGGATATTTCATCGGCGCCGATCCTCGCGGACATCACGGTGGATGGTAAGCCAGTCAAAGCGGTGGCGCAGCCGTCGAAGCAAGGCTTCCTTTACGTTTTCGATCGCGTCACAGGCAAGCCCATTTGGCCGATTCCGGAGAAGCCGGTGGAAGTTGGGAACGTGCCAGGTGAATGGTATTCGCCGACGCAGCCCATTCCTTCGAAGCCGCCGGCCTACAGCCGCAACGGCGTCTCCATCGATGACCTGATTGATTTCACTCCGGCGTTGCGTGAACAAGCGAAAGAAATCGCTTCGAAATATCACCTCGGGCCGGTTTTCACTCCGCCCACAGTAAGCAAGCTTGAAGGCCCACTCGGGACGCTCACTATGGGCACAGCTTCCGGCGGAACGAATTGGCCAGGAGGTTCCTACGATCCCGAAACGCATATTGCCTATCTCTATGCGTGCAACTCCTGCATCGAGCCCATCGGGCTGGTTGAAGCGCCCAAAGAAGTCTCGGACCTCCGGTACATTGCCGGTGTAGCAGGAAGAGAAGTCCAAATCATGCGCGGGCCCGGCGAAAATGCCGGCGCGGATTCGCCCAAGCCCCCCAAGAAGCGGCCTGCCAGCCAGTACGTGCGGCTGGAAGTTGACGGCCTGCCACTGGTCAAGCCGCCGTACGGAACCATCACCGCCATCAATCTCGATAAAGGCGAAATCGTCTGGCAAATTGCGCACGGCGAAACACCGGACGTGGTGCGCAACTCCGAAGTTCTGAAAGGGATGAACATTCCGCGGACCGGCCAGGAAACCTACAACATCGGAACGCTGGTGACAAAATCGCTGGTGATTGCCGGGGAAGGCCAAGTGACCACAACCGCGGATCATCCGCGCGGCGCCATGTTGCGCGCGTACGACAAAGCTACCGGAAAAGAAGTCGGCGCGGTGTACATGCCCGCTCCACAAAGCGGCTCGCCGATGACCTACATGATTCACGGCAAACAATACATCGTGGTGGCCGTGAGCGGCGGGCCGTATTCTGGCGAATACATTGCCTATACGCTGCCTTCGGCGGGCGAATGAAGAAACTGATTTTTCTGTTGGGTTCAGCGCTGATCGTGTCCTCGTTTTGCGTATTACGGGCGCAAGAAACCGCCGCAACGCGGTCCGTGTGGGACGGCGTGTTCACCGAAGAGCAAGCCAAGCGTGGCGAGGAGGTCTATCACAAGCAATGCGCCTCCTGTCACGGCGATATGCTTACCGGGGGCGAGTCAGCTCCGGCGTTGACGGGCGGGGGTTTTCAGGCGAACTGGAACGGTTTGACTCTGGGCGATCTCTTTGAGCGCATTCGCAAGACGATGCCCCAGACCAAGCCGAACACTTTGACGCGCCAGCAGAACGCCGACGTTCTGGCGTTTATGCTGAGCATCAACAAATTTCCTGCCGGCAAAACGGAACTTTACCGCCAGGCGGAGATGCTCAAAGAAATCCGCTTCGAAACCAAGAAGCCCGCGGACAAGAATTGATTCACGAAGGAATCGCGGTTTTTCTGGCGCTAGAGGCTGATTTGCAGACGGGAGCATGACTCACGGATCGGCTGCCGTCGGATCCGTTTTGATCGAATCGCTACGCGCCAATTCTTTTCGAATCACCTCAAGAGCTTCCTTCGGCGGCCCGATGTAGCGGTAGTTCGAATAAAATGCCCGTTCGTGAATGGAAAACCCCGAGAAAAATTTGCGGCCGTCAAAATCGTATTGCGAAAAGGTCGGCAACCACAGTCCAGGCCGCACTTCGTAACGTTCCTGCATGAAATGGCTGCCCTTATAGATTTTTCCAAGAAACAGCGCGATGGAAATGTCTTCCGTGACGTCCCCCTCGATGCGCGCAAGCTCCCCGGACTTTTCGTCGATCCAAACATACCCATGTACTTTGGGGAAGATGGAAGTGAGCCGCGAAGTGGGTTTGAATCCTGGATTGTGCGTCATTTCATACTTGTTTAGCATGCGATCGCCGCGAGGCTCGCGGCCGACGAACGTGAAAAGAAAGGCGTTGCGCGTGGCGTCGATAAGCTCGTTGCGGTCTCTGCGGCGCTTTGCGTATTTTTCCAGCGCTTCGCGTTGCGAGCGGCTGTTGTTGACGATCAGGGCCAAAGCGTGTTCCAAGCCTTCCAAGCGCGCGCGATAGGCGGCTGGGTCCAGAGGACTGCCGTCTGCGTCCACAGGAATCTTGTCCATGCCCGTGCCCGAGGGAATGACGCGGCTGACCTTGACAGAGGCGGGAACCGGGTCGTTGGGGTTTTTCCGGGTTTCCTGCCGTTCCATGCGTTCATAGACCTCAAGCGCCTCTTCGTCCCTCTTCTGGTTGACAATGACGCGGTCCAGGAGCCGCGAAGAAGGTTCGGGGGCCATGGCCGGGTCCGACGCAGGGAAAGCCGATTGCGCCGCCGCCCCCGCAGGCACAGCGAGAAGGAACACCGCAATAGAGATGACTGTTCGGAGATGCATTGTTTAAAGGCCCGGAAGCTCCGTCTTGCCGGCTATATTTTGTTCGATTCGTCGGCCCACCCTATTGTTGTACACCTGCCTTAGCCACAGCCGCTAACCATGCTACGAATCTAGTACTGCCATCGACGCTTGCCCAAGGTCCCTGCTCGCGTCCAGACCTATCGTAAGTTACAGAAAACAAATGCGGTCTCACCAGCACCTGTGCCTGCTACGTAAGCAAAATCCGGCTTGTTTCTTAGACTACAGCGAGCCTTTAGGCATCCCAAGAAAGGTACAATAGAAGTGAGTCGAAGTAGCCTCCCCTGGCTGCCGTGAGCCTGCGTAGGATGGTTAGGCATAGCAAAGGGGCTGTTCAGCCGTCTAAAGGGAGGTGGTGGTGTATTTGGAACGAAAGGCTGCCTAGAAACGTAGTACAGAGTGAGGTCGGAGGCCGGTTTTGGGCGTTACCCCTATTGACAGGTTTGTCGCGATCCCACGGGTCGTGCCATCCACAGCGGATGCTGCCAGTAAGCAGGGCAGGGTCCGCCGGGCGGCCATCACTCTGTGGGAAACTCTGCGCTTGGCGCTCGACTCGCTCCGGGCTCACAAACTACGCAGCTTCCTGACACTTTTCGGCGTCATTATGGCGGTCACCACGCTTGTCGTGGTCATGAGTGCAATCGCTGGCCTGAACCTGTACGTGGCCACGCGCGTCGCGAACCTGGGCGCCAACACCTTTATCGTCGACCGCTTTGGAATCATCACCAGCATGGACGAATTCCAGAAGGCGCAAAAGCGTCCGCTGATTACCTTTGACGATTACATGCGCTTGCGCAACACCATGCAAACGGCTCAAGCCGTGGCCGCGATTGACGACCGAAACGTGCAGACGCGCAGCGGCGACATCAAGATGGAAAACACTGACGTGATGGGCGCCAGCGCGAATTTCGCGGACGTCCGCAACATCGACGTTGCGCAAGGAAGATTCATAACTCAGGCGGACGACGAGCACCGCTCGGAAGTTGTCTTTATCGGTGCTGACCTGGCGAAAAAGTTTTTTCCCAACGTGGATCCCATTGGCAAGACCATTCGCGCGGAAACGCATACCTATCAGGTCATCGGCGTCGCCGAGCCCTTTGGCAGCGCCTTCGGGCAATCGCAAGACAATTACATGATCATCCCGCTCAACACCTACATGAAGGAATGGCACCGCCAGAGCGATTGGCTAACTATCTTCGTGCAGTCCCCGAGCGCGGAAATGATGCAGGCTTGCGAGGATGAGGCGCGCATGCTGTTTCGCGCCTGGCGCAAGGTTCCTTACGACGCCAAGGACAATTTTGCAATCCTGGGCTCCGATTCCATCATGGCCCTGTGGCATGACCTGACGGGCAACCTCGCGTTTGTGGCCATGGCGTTGGTTAGCGTGTTTCTGGTCGTCGGCGGCATCGTGATCATGAACATCATGCTGGCCAGCGTGACCGAGCGCACCCGCGAGATTGGGTTGCGCCGCTCGCTGGGCGCGCGGAAGAAACACATCGTTCTGCAATTCATGACTGAGTCCGCAGTGCTCGCGGCCGTAGGCGGATTGATAGGAATTTTGTCGGCCTACCTCGTGGTTTACACCGTTCAGGCCTTGTTTTCCTTCCCGATGAACACGCCCATCGGCGCGGTGATTCTGTCCTTGGGCGTGTCCACGGCGGTCGGACTTTTCTTCGGGATTTATCCCGCGACGCGGGCGGCGAAGCTCGACCCGATAGAAGCATTGAGGGCTGAGGGATAAGGCGGCGGATATGGCGCAAGCACACGGCGAGAACTTGAAGCAAGCCATGGACACTCTGCGCGTACACAAGATGCGCAGCGCGCTTACAGTCTTCGGCGTGGTCCTTGGCGTAAGCGTGATTATGCTCGTCGCCGGGATACTGTCTGGCTTCGATCAGAAGATTCAGGAACAGATCAAGCAGTTCGGCGCTGACACGGCTTTCGTTTCCAAGTGGGACCAAGGTCGCCACGGCGGGCCACCTCCACTCGAAGAACGGCAACGCAAGCCGCTCACCATTGAAGACGCCAAAGCAATTCAAGACAGTTGTCCCGCGGTGAAGAATGTTACCGCCTTCATCATGGCACGTTGGGACCAGGCGCATTCGGTTCGCACCAAGGCTGGAGAGGTGACGGCTATCGATTTCCGCGGCGTGCAGCCGAATTTTGGCCAGGTCTATGCCAACGCAGCCACTATCGAGGGTCGATTTATCAGCGAAGGCGACGACCTGCACCGCGAAAAAGTTGTGATGTTGGGAGAAAACGTTGCGCCCGTTTTGTTTCCCGAAGGCCATCCCATCGGGAAAGACGTCATGATCGATGGCTCTCCGTTTATGGTGGTCGGTGTTGTGGAGAAGCCCAAGGGCGGATTTGGCATGGGAGATGAAGACCGCCGCGTGCTCATTCCCTTCAGCACGTTCCGCAAAGTCTATCCGTACGCGGACGAACTCAACATGCGCATCCAGGCGAAAACGGGAATGGTCGATCAGATGGTGGATCAGGCGCGCGAAGTCCTGGAGCGGCGCCGAAACGTCCCGTACGGGGGGAAGGACAATTTTTCCATCGAAACTGCCGAGCAGCAAGTTCAGGAATTCCACTCCATTATGCAAATGACCTATGTTGTCACAACGGTGATCGCATCGATCGGGCTTCTCATCGGCGGTGTGGGCGTAATGAATATCATGTTGGTTAGCGTTACCGAGCGTACGCGCGAAATCGGCGTGCGCAAGGCCATTGGTGCGAAACGGAGCGACATCACCTGGCAGTTTCTTCTCGAAGCCATGACTTTGACCGGTGCCGGTGGGGTCATTGCGCTCGTTATGGTCAATCTGTTGATTCTCCTGATCCGGTGGGGCCTGCACTGGCCGAGCAGTGTTCCCGCCTGGGCCGCGGTCACAGGCGTTGCCGTGAGTGTGAGTATCGGCCTGATTTTCGGCGTGTGGCCGGCCATCAAGGCCGCAAAACTGGATCCCGTCGAAGCGCTGCGCTACGAGTAGCGCTCTACTCAATCTTCTTTCCAACCGAAACTTACTGGATTCGACGCCATCCGGCGATTCACTTATTCCCAGCCGGTGCTTGGGACATGTGGAGGACGCTCGGGAGTTGTTTGGACGCCGAGCCTTGTGGATCGTCGGGACGATTCAGCGTAGCTAAGGCAATCTTCTCTGAATGGACGAGGCGCGGTGAGGTCTGCTGTTTCTCCGATGGCTTCTGGGTTTCTTCCGGAGTGTCAGACAGCAGTTCCACGCTTGAGGTTTGCTTCGTATAGTTAAGCGCCTCGTACGGTGCGCCGGGACGATAGTAAAAACGCGCCGGTGTGGGAGGATTCCCAAACCGAGCATGCAGCGCGCCTGGAACCTGAAAAGAAGCCGCCAGCAGCAACGCGCCAGCCGCAACCATCCAAACCTCGCGTAGTTTCGATGGCTGCATCCACCACGAACGCTTCCCTGTCCGCAAAACGGGCGGCCGTGGCCGCGAGCGTGTATAGGGATAGAGGAAAGTGACCAATTGTTGGAAAGAATCGAAACGCTCCAGCGGATTTTTTGCCAGGCATCGCGCGATCACGCGATCAAGTTCTGGCGGCACAGCGGGGTTTCGTTTCGAAGGCGAGACCGGCTCTGTGTAGAGAATCTGCGAGCACACTGCGCCGAGGGAATCTCCTTCGAAGGGCCGTGCACCAGTCAGGAGTTGATAGAACACGATCCCGAACGAGAATTGGTCCGAACGCTGGTCCTGCTGCGCGCCGAGAATTTGCTCGGGCGCAAGGTAAGCCGGCGTGCCCTTTACCCGCTCTGTGACCGAAGCCTGCGTGGCAAGGCGCGCAATGCCAAAGTCGCCGAGCTTTACCTTCTCCTCCGGCGTCACGAAAATGTTCCCCGGTTTGATGTCGCCGTGGATGATTCCCGTGCGGTGCGCCAGCGCCATGGCGCGGGCCAAGTCGGCGGCCCAAGCACAAGCCCGCTGCACGGTCAACGAAGAGGACTCCAGGTATTCTTCCAGCGTTCTCCCGGCGATGTATTCCATCACCAGGAACGAACTGCCTTCTTCATTGATGCCCACGTCGTAGAGCTGGACGATGGCCGGATGCGAAAGCTGGCCAACCAACTGCGCTTCACGGAGGAATTGCTCTTCCAGGTCTTCACCGAAACTGTGGATGAAGGTCTTTAGGGCCACGATGCGGCCGATGACGTTGTCCCGCGCGCGCTCGACACGGCTCGTGGTTCCCGACCCGATGTACTCCAGAGCTTCGTAGCGTCCTTTTTGCAGGGTAATCATTTAGGCTAAGCGCAAAAGCCGGCCAGCACGGTCGCGTAACCCGTTCCCATTGCCGTTGCTGCTTGCCTGTGCCGCAGGACCTGGAAGGGGCGTGTGCCGGGCGAGAGGAAAGAGATCCTTAGCCAAATTATCCGCATTGGCATAGCGCCCCGCAGGATCTTTTGCCAAGCAGCGTGCCACGATATCGTCGAAGGCGGCGGGGAGCGATCGATTCGCGTGCGACGGAGGAAGCGGCGTGGAAGAAAGCACGCGGGAGCAGATGCCCTGCAGCGAGTCCGCGTCAAACGGCCGTTGCCCGGCCACCATTTCATAAAGAACGATACCCAGCGAGAACAGGTCCGAGCGCGCGTCCTGCGCCTTCCCCACGATTTGCTCCGGGCACCAATAAGCGGGCGTCCCTGCGAGGGCCGTGGTCTTCGTATCGTGACTGGCGAGCCGCGCCATGCCAAAGTCCATCAACTTCACGCGTCCGTCTTCGGTGATCAGCATGTTCGCGGGCTTCACGTCGCCGTGAATCACGCCCTTGCGGTGCGCGACAGCCAGCGCAGTCGCCACTTCCGCGGTCCACGCGCAAGCCTTTTGGAAAGGAACGCTCTTCTTATCCAAAATGCGATCGAGCGGCTGGCCCTCGAGATACTCCATCACCAGAAAAGGCGTATGGCTAGCTTCGTCGATGCCCATATCATGCAGCGTGATGATGGCCGGATGCGAAAGCTGCCCCACCACGCGCGCTTCTTGAATAAAGCGCTGCCGCGCTTCTCCATGCGCCAGTTCCTTCGGGAAAAGCTTAACGGCGACCAAACGGCCGATGAGCGGGTCGTGCGCTCGGGCCACCCGTCCGTGGGCTCCCGAGCCTATGATTTCTAGAATTTCGTAGCGTCCAACCTGCATACCGTCTCTCCCCTCAGAAGAGCTTGGCAATCGAGCTTCAAGCTTAGGAGGCAAGACCGGGTGGCGAAATGAAGCGAGGGTAATGTTTTTCCGGAGTACGTCGGTACTAGGAAAAAATGCTAAGTACAGGTCCTACCATGTTCATAATAAACGGGTTCCAAGAGCTGGTTAGGGAAGTACAGGTGTCCCTCCAAAAGCGAGGAATAATTCCCGCTGGCTAAATGGATTAAGGCGAGGAAGCGTGAATCAGTGGTGCCAGGACTGCTGCAGATCGCAGGTGCTCTGGAAACTCGCGGATGAACTTCTTCATCGAAGGATGCCAGAAGCCGTTAAAGCCGAAAAAATACATTTCCCCCATAGCCTGTTCGGAGGACCATTTGTCTACGACCATTCGGTAGGTAGCGACAAATACGCCGGTGCGGTCGTCGCCAAACCGGCAGTGCACAAAAACTTTCTGTTTCGGGTCATCGCGGAACAACTCCAGAAATTGCGCCACCTGGTCATCGCTTGGCGGTGACCACCCGCTCACCGGAATGTGCACGAACCGAATTCCCAGAGCTTTCGCCTGCTCCCGCTCCCACGCGACCTTGCCACCTTCTTTTCCCCGGAGATCAACGATCGTGGTGATTCCCAAACTCTTCAGTTCTTCGAGGCCTTGCTCTTTCGGCTGCGCACCGCGGTAAAGTACGTCATCAATTTTTCCTGCGTTGTGAATTCCCGCAATGTGCAGTTTCTCCCCATAAGTAGGCCGCATCGCCGTAGGAGCGGTTGGTTGCGCCGCCGCTTTCTCTTGCGCAAGTAATTGCGAAGAAAGAAGTCCTAGGAAAATCAGAAAGAATAAAGTTCGCTTTAGCATGAGTTAGATGCAATTAGTGTAGCGCGAGGAGAAACTGTGCAAAAAGTGTTGAAGCTGAAGTAGTTGCCCGGAAAAGGGACCACTACAAATAGACGTTAGTACAAAATTGTTAACCATATCTCGCGTTTTTCTCTTGACAGGCTTTTCGCATCCGTTGATACTGCGTTTCCAGATTCGGGGGACGTGGAAGCGCCAGCCAGACCGAGTCGAGTCGCATGGAAGGTCTGTGCGCCCACGGGAAGCAGCCCGGTTCTTAGCGAAAAATTCGAGCGCCAAGTGACTGTTCCGCGCCCGTGCGTGGCGGAGCTTTCTGCTGTTAGGCTGAGCGCCGTTTGCCGGCCGGCGGCAGAGCATTGGTCTTTCGCGCGAACCTTCTCGCGACTGCTTGGCAGTCGTTTTTTTTCGCTGGCGCCTTCCACGGAGCCCGAATCGCGTTTGCTTGGCTTCAGTCCAAGCCCTGAAGCCTGTCTGCGGCAAGCAGGCCAAGCACGGCCCCCGACAGGGGAGTAAAATACTAGGGTCCCCCCGTAAGCTGGTGGGATCCGAGGCGCGGGAGGGACACATGGCAACCGTGAAACATGCTCTGAGCGGAAATTCCCCAGCGACGGATGTAGCCGCGGAGAAAACTTCGGCGCGCACCGGGAAGGGTCTGGCTTTTTCCCGGTACTTTACCGACGGCAAGAAGTCGCCCTTCGACGCCATCGAGTGGGAAAAACGCGTCGCCCTGATCGGCAATGAAAAGGGCGCGACCATCTTTCGTCAGGAAGATGTCGAAGTTCCGAAAACGTGGTCGCAAACCGCCACCAACATCGTCGCCAGCAAATACTTCCACGGCAAGATGGGCACTCCCGACCGCGAGACGTCCGTCCGGCAACTCATCAGCCGCGTGGCCAACACCATCGTCCGCTGGGGTGAACAGGGCGCCTATTTCGCCGATGCCGCTTCCCGCGATGCGTTCAAGGATGAACTGACCCACCTGCTGGTCGAGCAAAAGATGGCTTTCAACTCCCCGGTTTGGTTCAATGTCGGCGTTCAGCCAAAGCCGCAGTGCTCCGCGTGCTTCATCAACTCCGTGAAGGACGACATGGGCTCCATCATGGATTTGGCCAAGACCGAAGGCATGTTGTTCAAGTGGGGCTCCGGTACTGGCACGAACTTCTCCACTCTGCGCGGAAGCAAAGAAACGCTCTCCGGCGGGGGCATCGCCTCCGGTCCCGTCAGCTTCATGAAGGGATTCGACGCTTTCGCCGGTGTCATCAAGAGCGGCGGCAAAACGAGGCGCGCCGCGAAAATGGTCATCCTGAACATCGACCATCCAGACATCGTCGAATTTATCGAATGCAAAATGAAAGAAGAGCGCAAAGCGCACGTGCTCATCGAGCAGGGTTATGACAGCTCGATTGACGGCGACGCTTACAGCTCCATCTTCTTCCAGAACGCCAACCATTCCGTGCGCGTCACCGATGACTTCATGCGCGCCGTCATCGAGGACAAAGATTGGTGGACGAAGAACGTCCACGACGGCCAGCCCGTGGAAAAGCTTCGCGCGCGCGACCTGATGATGAAGATCTCGGATTCTACGTGGCACTGCGGCGACCCGGGCATGCAGTACGATACCACCGTCAACCGTTGGCACACCTGCAAGTCAACGGCGCGCATCAATGCCAGCAACCCCTGCTCCGAATACATGTTCCTGGACGACACCGCGTGCAACTTGGCTTCGCTAAATCTCATGAAGTTCGTCACCACCAGCGGGCAGTTCGATGTGCCGGCGTTCAAGCATGCCGTGGACGTGACCATCACCGCACAAGAAATTCTGGTCGACAACGCCAGCTACCCGACGCCGAAGATCGCCGAAAATTCGCACAATTTCCGCCCGCTTGGCCTCGGTTACGCCAACCTCGGCGCGCTGCTCATGTCCATGGCCCTGCCTTACGATTCCGCCGAAGGGCGCGACATGGCTGGTGCCGTCACCGCGCTGATGTGCGGCGAAGCCTACGCGCAGTCTTCACGCATTGCCGAGCGCATGGGGCCGTTCCCCGGCTACGAAGTGAACCGCGAGCCGATGCTCGACGTCATTCGAATGCATCGCGAAGCCATGCGTGGCATTCAGCCCGAACATGTCCAGCCGGAATTGTTCCTCGCGGCCCAGGAATCCTGGGACACCGCGCTGCATCACGGTGAAAAGTTCGGCTTCAAGAACTCTCAGGTCACTGTGCTCGCGCCTACCGGCACCATCGGCTTCATGATGGATTGCGACACCACTGGCATCGAACCGGATCTCGCGCTGGTGAAGTACAAGAAACTTGTGGGTGGTGGGCTGATCAAGATCGTCAACAACACTGTCCCGCAAGCGCTCATGAAACTCGGCTACACGCCGGAGCAATCCAGCGAAATCGTTTCCTACATCGACAAGAACGGCAAAATCGAAGGCGCGCCCTATTTGAAAGATGAGCACTTGCCGGTGTTCGATTGCTCTCTTGCGCCGCAGGGTGGTGGGCGCTCGATCAGTTGGACCGGCCACGTGAAGATGATGGCTGCGGCGCAGCCGTTCCTCTCTGGCGCGATCTCCAAAACTATCAACATGCCCGAGGAGTCGACCGTTGAAGACATCATGAACGCCTACATCGAATCGTGGCGGCTGGGTCTGAAAGCCGTGGCCATCTACCGCGACAATTCGAAGCGTTCGCAGCCCCTCAGTGCCGCCAAGAAGGAAGAAAAGAAAGCCGAAGCCGCGCCCGCGACTGGCGCCGCGGAGCCCGTGCAGCGCGAGCTTTTCGCGCGTGCCCAGCGGGAGAAAATGCCTTACGAGCGTGCTTCCGTCACTCACAAATTCAGCGTGAGCGGCCACGAAGGCTACATCACCGTGGGCATGTATGACGACGGGCGTCCCGGCGAAGTGTTCATCAAAATGGCCAAGGAAGGCTCGACACTTTCCGGCGTGATGGATGGCCTCGCGCTGACTATCTCTCTCGGCCTGCAATATGGCGTTCCGCTGAAGGTCTTCGTGGACAAGTTGCTGAACACGCGCTTCGAGCCTTCCGGCATTACCGCGAATCCCAACATCCGCTTTGTTTCCTCCGTCCTGGATTACATCGCACGGTGGCTCGGCGGACGCTTTATCTCTTCGGACTACCTGAAGCTAAATGGCGGCTCGACTCACACCGAGAATGCCGGGCCCGCCGTTCCTGCTCCGGCGATTCTCTCGGCCTTGGCTTCCCTCCCTGCATCGTCGTCAACGACGAAGCCGACCAATGCGCACGAAGGTGCGCCGACCTGCTCCGAGTGCGGGATGCTGATGGTACCTAACGGAGCTTGCTACAAATGCGAAAACTGCGGCAGTACCAGCGGCTGCAGCTGAAGTGAAGAGGGATCTTGTAGCAGCGGCTTTACGCCGCTGCCCTTAGCGATCAATCAAAAGCCAGAGAAAGGAACCTCGGGCAAACAGTGAGAACCTCAACACGATGAGCGCACACGCTTCCGGTTCAGGAGTGGCAGCGCGGCTCGCCCCGGCCCAGCCCAAAACCCGGGGCTTCCTTCACATCGACCGACATGGTGTCGGTCCCCGGGCCATTTACGTCCTCACCTACCATCGAGTGAATCACAAAGGTACGCGCCTCAGGCCAGTCGAAGCCGTAGGCGCGCAGGCGCTCATCGAACTCCTCGAGCGCATCGGCGTCGATTTTCATCTGCGCGAAGTCCGCGGGGCCCTCGAAGATATCCTTCGGCTCGGCTCCGCCAACATCCCCGACCTGTGGCTCACTGACGACGAGATCCTCGAAAAAGGCCTCGCCGAAAGCTAGCAGTCGCCACAGTGCTAAGCTCAAGGCATGCTTTTCATCCTTATTCTGTTGTTTGGGACTAGCTTGCCGCCTCAAGGTGAGGCAAACCGACCAGTCGATCCTGTGCTATCTGCAAAGATCGAGAGCCTCTTCCAGACGGTTCTAACTACGGACGACGACAGCAAGGAAGCGCTCGCGGTCTCGCAAGCGAAAGATATCTATACGGAGCGTGGCCTGGCGAGCATCTCGGAAGTAGGCGATCTGCCCGCTTATGAATTCGTGGTTCTTCTGGCGAGCCAAAAACAGCCAATGGAATTTCGTGCACAGGTCCTATCGAAGATGAGAGACGCGGCGGTTCGGGGCGAAATTCCTTCTGACGCGGCGACTTTTTACGAGGCGCGCCTCCGCCTCGACAAAATCATGGAGGAGACGAAAACTCACCCGCCCAGGAATCCCGCCCTCCGCGATGAGATTGAACGCATGTACATGGTCGACCAGGCGGTCCGTCAACAAAAGGGATTTGATCCTCAGAAGATGGCGGAAACGGACCGCCAGAACTCCGCTCCACTCCAGGCAATTCTGAATAAGTACGGCGTCCCTACCTTCTCCATGGTGGGACCTCAAGCAGCCGGTGAATTCATCACGATGATGCAGCATCAATCCGCAGGTTTTCGCCAGCAAGTCCTGCCGAAGCTCAAAGGTAACGTTGCCGCAGGCCAAGCCGATCCGCAGAGCTACGCCTTGGTGTATGACCGCTCGCAGTCCGATCTGGGAAAGAAGCAGCTTTACGGAGAGAACTTAGTATGCAAGGCGGGAGAAAGGCTCCACGAAGCTCCCATTGAAGACGAGTCCCATGTGAATGAGCGCCGCGCCGAATTGGGGCTAATCCGCATGGAGTTGTACGCCCGCCTTGTCGAAGAGAACATGCCCCAATTCTGCCCGCCTGCGGAACCAAGGAAGTAATCAGCGGGGACGAGGCCGGAGCGGCGGACGCGCAGTAAGCGAACGTGGCCGCATGCGGAAATGCGGACCGAGTGGCGGCGGAACATTGCGGAGAAAGTCTCCGCAGGTGGGACAGCGACCGTCATCGGCAAGGGGGCCCGTCACGTCGACGCGCAACCAATGTCCGCGCGCTTCGCAAAGCGGGTTGATACATTGCACGGTCAAGCCGGGCAGGTATTGCATCGTTTTACCTCACAGGCCGCAAAGCCCAGCCAATTGTGCCACGCCACGTAGCAGCGCCTGCTTGCCATAGCTTGCCCTGCGAGCAGGCCAAGCTTTTGCCGCTGCTTCGCCACGTAACTGCCCGCGCATGCCCAAAATTGGCGGAGCCCCCTGGCGGCCCTGCTGCCCGCCGAATCCCCGAAACAGAACGCTTGGCCCGACAATCCGTGGCCTGGAGCCACGAACAGGGGACCGCGCGGGAACAGCGCATTCAATGCCGCGCATTTTGCCTTGAGCAACTTTTGGTGTCAAGAGAAAAACACCACAAGATATTGTGGTAAGGTTGCAGCTGTGAAAATTGTGAAAATCGTGATTTGTGCCTCCGGAAGCTGTCACGGCACAAGTCACGCGCAAGCTTCACGAACCTTCCAGCAGGTACCCAAGGATGCGCCGGAAAATATAGCAACGTCCTTTGCGTAGTAAAGAATGAGAGTGGCGCGGCTCAACGGGGTGTGCACAAGCCGCGACATGGAGGAAGAAATGCCAAATCCACCAAGGTTTGAACTCGGTAGTGGTTTACCGGGAATTCCAAGTTTAGGCAGCATCGGAAAGAGAATCCTGCAACTTGGGATTCTGCTCGTGCTATTCATCTTGCTGATGGCGAGCACGACGTCGGTTCCCACGGGAAATGTAGGCGTCCTCACGCTCTTCGGGAAAGTGACCGGCGAAACCCTTCCGGAAGGGATTCATCTGGTTAATCCGCTGAAATCCGTGCAAAAGCTGTCGATTCAAACGCAATCGGTGAAGGAGAGCGCGAGCGTGCCATCGAATGAAGGTCTGATTCTTGCGCTGGATACTTCGCTCCTTTTTCATCTGAATAAGGACATGGCCGCCCAGGTGTACCAATCGATCGGCGACAATTACGCGGACAAGATCATCGAGCCAACGCTGCGCGCCGCCATTCGTTCGTCCACTTCCGCGCACACCGCCAACGCGCTCTACACCAATGCGCGCGAGTTGGTGCAACAGCAGATTCAGGACGAACTGACCAAGCAACTTGCTCCGCGCGGCATCATCGTGGAAAACGTGTTGTTGCGCGACGTGCAACTGCCTTCCATGCTGAAGAGTTCGATCGAAGCGAAGCAGCAAGCCGAGCAGGACGCACTGCGCATGAACTTCGTCCTGCAGAAAGAAAAACAGGAAGCAGAGCGCAAACGCATCGAGGCACAAGGAATCGCCGACTTTCAGAAAATCGTGGCCACCGGAATCAGCCCGCAATTGCTCGAATGGAAAGGTATCGAAGCCACCGAGAAGCTGGCATCCAGCGCAAACTCCAAGGTCGTGATTGTGGGCAATACGAAGAACGGCCTTCCCCTGGTTTTGGAACCGAAGTAACGAGACAGCAAAGCACAATTTGGCGATGTGACGTTGCAGAGTTTTCTGGAACTTGAAGTTATGCAGAAAATGTTTCGGGAAGCCCCAACTAGACCCTGATTCGGACACGGCAAAAAGACTACGAAGATTTTCGTTGACATTACGAAACTCTTCGTAGTAGGCTCTCGCGCATGGCTAAGGAACCCCTTCAAAAGCCCACCGCTTCGGAACTGGAAATTCTTCGCGTGCTGTGGGCGCGCGGGCCTTCCACGGTCCGCGAAGTCTATGAAGCGCTCAGCGAAAAGAAGGAACTCGGCTATACCACCGTGCTGAAACTCCTGCAGATTATGACCGCCAAAGGCATCGTGCGCCGAGACGAAGGCCAGCGCGCGCACGTCTATGAAGCTTGTCAGCCCGCCACGCAAACCAAACGCCAGCTTGTGGGTGACGTGCTGCAACGGGTATTTGAAGGCTCTGCCAGCGAATTGATGATTCACGCCCTCGATGGCCGGCGAACCTCCAAGAAAGAGCTGGAGGAGTTGAGACGCCTTCTGGATGAATACGAGAGGAGAAACCGATGATAACCCTGGCGCACGGAATCTCTCCCGAATTGCTGCAGGGGCTCGGCTGGACGCTGCTCCACTTCGTGTGGCAAGGCGCGTCGCTGGCGGCGCTGTTTGCTGTGGCCAACGCGTGTTGCCGACGAGCTACAACGCGCTACGCCCTTGCGGTGATTACGCTGGTTCTGATGATGGCGGCACCGGTGCTCACCTTCACGGGCTTGATGCGGCAAAGGGATCCGGCCGTCCGATACGGGGCGCAGGGAGCTTCCGCCATTGCGGTGAAACCGGTGCAAGGCGTATCCGTCACGGCACGTTCCAGCGCCCCGGCGCCGGAAATTCCGGCGAGCCAGCCGGCGGGAATTTTGTGGTGCGTGGAAGTATGGTTCCTGGGAGTGGTGCTGCTGAGTCTGCGAACGGCTGGAGGATTGTTTTTGATCGAAAAGATGCGCCGCAGAGAAATTAAACCGGTGGCGAGGGAACTTTTCGAAAAATGCCAAGTATTACAGAAAAGAATGGGGCTCGACCGCGTGATCCGCTATTGCGAATGTCTGCGGTTGGACGCTCCCGCGGTTCTCGGATGGTTTCGCCCGGTGGTGCTGCTGCCGGCCAGAGCGCTGACAGGATTAAGCGAAGAGCAGATCGAAATGGTCATCGTGCATGAGCTGGCGCACATTCGCAGGTTGGATTGCTTCGTGAATCTTTTCCAGATTGGCGTAGAGACGCTTCTCTTTTACCACCCGGCGGTTTGGTGGGTGAGCCAAAGGATTCGCACGGAGCGAGAACATTGCTGCGACGATGAAGCGGTAGCGGTTTGTGGCGACGCCGCGAATTACGCGCGCGCGCTCACGCTGATGGAAGAATGGCGCACGGCGCCTTCGTTGCTGATGGCGGCGAATCGCAGCCCGCTTTCGCAGCGCGTGGTGCGGCTGCTGGGTCTGGATGAAGCGGCGGGTAGGTTCCGCGCGGCGGGTATGGCCGTCGCTGTGGCGTGCCTGGCGGGAGCGATGCTGGCGGGCAACGCTTTTCTTGGCGTAGCGCACGCGGCGCTAGGAAGCAAAGCCAGCCCTGCACATGCGCAAGAGCGCAGCCGCTTGAACGTTGCACCCGAACAAGGGAGCAGCGTAATCGTCGTGCGGCCGACGACAGCTTCGACGTACACGAAGAGTTTTGCGTCAGCGGAACAGGCCGGCAAAGACAAGGATAAGGACAAAGAGCAGAAAGCAAACGACCAAACAGCCAACAAAGAGTCCTATCTCGATGGAATGGAAGCAGCAGGGTTCAAGAACCTTTCCGCCGATGAATTGATCGCGATGAAGATTCAGGGCGTGACGCCGCAGTACGTAAAAGAAATCCACGACTTGGGGATGAAACCTACCCCGGAAGAGTTCATCGGAATGCGCGTGCAAGGAATTACGCCGGAGTACATTCGCGAAATGCGCAGCGTTGCTCCGAACCTGAGTATCGATGAACTGATAGGAATGAAAGTACAGGGAATCACTCCGCAATACGCGAACGAAATGCGTGGACTCGGGCTGAAGGCCGATCCGGAAAATCTCATCGGCATGAAAGTGCAAGGAATCACTCCTCAATATGTAAATGACATGCGCGGGTTGGGGCTTAAGACCGATGCCGATGACCTCATCGGGATGAAAGTGCAGGGGATAACGCCGGAATACGTTAAAGGCATGCAGGCGCTCGGCTTCAAGCCCGATACTGAAGAATTGATCGGGATGAAGGTGCAAGGTGTCACTCCAGAATACGTCCGAGGCATGCAAGCCACAGGTTTGAAGCCAGACGTGGACAATCTCATCGGAATGAAGGTGCAGGGCATTACGCCGGAATACGTGAAGTCTATGCAGGATGCGGGATTCAAGAACCTGGACATTGAGGAACTCATCGGCGCGAAGGTACAAGGGATTACGCCGGAGTTTATCGAGAAGGCGCGCAAGCACGGCTTCCAAAACCTGACGCTGGACAAATTGATCGCCCTGAAACAAGCGGGGGTTCTGTAGCGGCGTGTTGAAAAACCCTCGGAGCTCGTCATTCCGAGGAGCGAAGCCTGCCTGTGGCAGGCAGGCGAAGAGGAATCCGCATTTCGGAAAAAGAAGCGAACAGCAGATTCCTCGCTTCTCTCGGGATGAAGCTAACAACATGTTTCAACGAGGCTAGGATTCGGAGACGTGGAAACAGGAGAAGCACCATGAATTTCAATCGAGTGATGGGACTGATTCTGATCGTCGTCGGCGCGGCGTTCGGGCTTGCTACGGCCCTCCGCGGGCAGACACAGAGCGGAGATTGGACGATTCACCGTTCTGACGAGCCGGGAAAAGTGGAAGTGTCGATCATGGATTCGCGCGGCGGGCACCACTTTCACTCGAGCACAGACTGGGAAGTGAAAGAGCTCACCGGATTGGATCTGTCAAAGCCAGGCCGCCAGGATGTGCATTTCACGATTACGCGCGATGCCGGACGGTTTGAATGTGAAGGATTTGTGCAGGACGGCGAGGGCGCCGGAGTTTTTCATTTCATCCCCGACGCGAAATATGTGCAGGAGATGAAGGCGCTGGGGTTCGACGGAATCGATGGGGAAAAGCAATGGGCCATGGCCATTCACGACGTGAGCCTCAAGTTCGCGCGGGAGATCAAAGCGAGGAATCTGCAGGGGTTGGAGACCGACAAGCTGATCGCTTTTAGGATTCACGGCGTGACGCCGGAATTCATCGATCAGATTCGCTCCTCCGGAGTGAATACTTCCGATAGCGGCAAATTCATCGCTTTCCGGATTCACGGAGTTTCTCCGCAGTTTGTTTCTGACCTTCGCTCGGCGGGACTCACGGTGACGGACAGCGACAAGCTGATTGCGTTTCGTATCCACGGCGTATCGCCGGAAATGGTGAAGAGCGTCCGCCAGGCGGGCTACGATCCCGACCCAGACAAACTCATTGCCATGCGCATTCATGGAGCCTCACCAGAATGGATGGCAGACCTAAGAAAGTGCGGCTACGATCACGTGGATCTGGACAAACTGATTGCCTTCCGGATTCATGGCGTTTCGCCGGATTTCATCAGCGCCGTGCAGAAGCTCGGTTATTCACATCCGGAGCCGGACCAGCTCATAGCCATGCGTATTCACGGAGTCACGCCGGAGTACATCAGCAAGCTGCAATCGCGAGGCATGAAGGACTTGACCATCGACAAGCTCGTGAGCCTGCGGATCCACGGAATCGACTGACATTTTGTCTAAACAGTTTACTCCTCGCACAGAAAAGAAGAGCGAAGACAACGGGGTTTAGCTAGAGTGCAGCTGGCGTGCGCGCCAAAGAAGCGCAATTGCGAGTAATGTGGCGGTGAGGGCCGCGTAAACTATCGCGTATTCAAGCGTGCGGGGCCCGTTAGCGGCACCGGTAAAGTCCAAGCCGGGTACCTTGTTCATCGGCCCTATATACCAAGCGGCAGTGAAGAGGGCTTCAAAGAATTTGCTGGAGCTGCTGACAACGCCAAGCGCAAGGGCCAATGCAGGAATGAAGAGGGCCCCGGTAAGGACCGCCAGAAAGCTTGCATGCCGCCCTGCCAAAATAAGCCGCACTGCAGCCCCTGCCGCCGTAAACAGAGCAACCGCGACTCCGGCTAGCCAACAGGCCAAGAGCTGACGCGGAACAATGTTCGCGCAGGAAAATAGGATCGGCCGCATACCGAAGCGCGATTCACGCGAGCCCATGCCGGACCAGATCACAATGGGCCAAATCCAGGCCGCGCCGAGAAGAGGGCCGTGAGAAATTTCCAGCGGAGAAGCGAACTGAGCAACGACAAGACCGATGGCAACCAGATACCACCACCAACGCAAGCTCTGCAGGCCCAGGCGGAGTTCTGCAAAGAAGATCCTTGGAAATGCAGCGCTCCGCACCGTATCTGACAGCGGCGTTAAATGGAAGATGCGCGGTTGTCTGGCGGGCGTCTCTGTAGTTTGCGAGACGTCCTGCACGTTGCCAGGCCGTTCCTTGCGGGAGCGCTGTGCAGGCTGTTTGGAATCGAAGCGGTCAAAGATCGCCGACGCGATGAATGCAAGGCAACCGGCAACCGCGAACCACATCAGGCGCTGCAGAATGAGGCTCCCAGTCCAAGAAACGCCCGGCCAGCGCAGATCGTGCGCGACCATGATTTGACCAAAGTTAATTTGAAACGCCATTCCGCCGTGGTAGCCGGGGACGTAGCGACGGGCCTCGCTTGCGAGCGAATCCATCACTGTGAAGAGGCCCAGCGGATCCAGCCATTTCAAACCGGTGAGGGCAGGAAGGCCGATTCCGAACGTCCAGCTAAAGAACCAGATGACGTTTCCGGCTCCTCCCTTAAGGAATGGAACCATCTCAAAAAGGACCGCGAAACCTGACGCGACGGCCAGAGCCGGAAGAGAAATCAGAAGCGAAGGTGCAAGGAGCGCCCACAGGTCCACGCGCGGATCTTCGGCCACAAGAAACTGCATAGCCACGGCACTGAGTCCCAGCACCACGACCATGGAGGCGAGAACAGCAAAATTGCTCAGCGATTTTCCAAATGCGTATGAGGATTTTTTTAGCGGAGTGGCGGCAAGAATCTGCCCGACACCGGTCGAGCCGTCGCGGGCAACGGAATTCTTAACAATATAAAAGCCGACAAGCGACACAAAGGAGGAAGTTACGAGCGCGACGAGCGTTCCAATCCAACCAGAGGTGTAAACGCCGCGATATTCGTCGAGTTGCAAGGTAATCTGTCCCCTGGCTGTGGCGTAACCCAGATACAGAGCGAAGAGCAGAGTGATGAGGAAGCTGTAACTGCGCGTGCGTTCGAGAAAATCCGCGCGCGCGATGGCGAGAGTAGCGCGGGGAGCATTCATGGACGTGCGTCTGTTACTGCGGATCGTTGAGCGCTTAGAACTGCGAGATAGGCATCTTCGAGCGAAGGCTCGAGAGGGCGGGCCGATGCGGAAGGAGCGGAATTGGAAATCACGCGGGCGTGGACACCATCGCTACGATGCGTGGTGCTGCTGACCAAATGTTTCTGGCGCAGTGTGGCGAGTTCCGCACTGGGCACAACGACTTCCCATACTTTTCCCGTCACTGCGGCGAGCAGGGTTTCAGGTGCGCCGTGAGCAAGAAGCTTTCCGTGCGCCAGAATGGCGATGCTCGTGGCGACCGCTTCGACGTCGGAGACGATATGCGTTGAAAGAATGACGATGCGCTCGCCAGAAAGTTCGGAGAGCAGGTTGCGGAACCTGACGCGCTCCTCGGGATCGAGCCCCGCGGTCGGTTCATCGACGATGAGCAGTTGCGGGTCGTTGAGGAGTGCTTGCGCGATGCCCAAGCGCTGACGCATGCCGCCGGAATAGCCACCAAGCGGACGCCTGGCGGCGTCGGCAAGATTCACGAGTTCGAGGAGCTCCGCGATGCGTTTTTTCGCAGCCGCAGCGCCGATTCCTTTCACTGCGGCAAGGTATTCCAGGAATTCCATGGCGTTCAGGTTGGGGTAGACCCCAAAATCCTGCGGCAGATACCCCAACACGTCGCGCAGAGCACCGGGATTTCGCGCGATGTCCGCAGTGTTCCAAAGAACACGCCCCGAAGATGCGCGCGTTACGGTGGCCAGGATACGCATCAGTGTGGATTTGCCCGCACCATTGGGGCCCAGGAGACCCAGCACACCGGGGCGAAGCGAGAGCTGCACGTGGCGAAGAGCCTGGACGCCTCCCGAATAGGTTTTGCTCAGATTCTCTACGGTAAGGTGCATGTTCTCCCCGTCCGCGGTGCCGACTGTAAGCGGCGTCAAAAGACAATACGGGCGAAGATAGCAAAAAGTTTGCGGAAGATGCGGAGTCAGTAGCGTGCCAGCGCACCGTACATCTACCGGACAAAAAATGAAGTAAGTCTAGGGTTGAGAGGAGGAGGACGATTCGCCAAGCGACCTCTGCAAATCGGCGAGTTTGGCCTTCAGGCGTTCGACTTCCTGGCGCTTGTCGCTGATCTGCTGCCGCTCGTCGTCGAGCTTCTGTTTTCCTGCGGTGTCGCCCGCGTAATTCGGCTTCGAATAGTATTCATCTTGGTCGAGTTTGTTTTCGCGCTGAAGAAGGTCGAGGTCACTGAGCGCTTCCTTGA
>JAWOLO010000616.1:0-8141 GCA_033853375.1 Terriglobia bacterium | reverse complement strand
GAGGGCTTGGGGGGCGTTTCCTCCAGGAAAGCGAGAATAAATTCGAAGATCGAAATTCGGAAGAGCAAAGAGCACAGCCAGGAGTGGCTGTGCCACGAAGAGAAGAGCCGAGCCCTTCGATGCTCAGGGAGAACTAAAGCCCGGCTTTCCATAGGGGCGTACAGGACGTGCACGACATGTCGTGCCCCTACGGAAGCGCGGTCGGGCTCAGAAGGCCGACCCTACACTGGAAGATGGTCAGTCGCCGGCGGCAGCGGCGGCCGCACGGACAGACTCCACCGATTCGGCAAGACCACGGCGCATGGGACCCAGGACGGAGGCGGGCACTTCCCTCTCGGGGGCCAGAGTCACGCTGGTCGCCCGCTTGGGAAACTCGTTGCGGCGGTCGAGCCGCATGCCGGCCTGGCGCAGAAACTCCGCGGAAAAACCCATGTCTTCCGCGCGGTCCACGCCCCAAAACCACAGCTTCTCTTCCTGCCTCTGCAGGAAGTCCAGGGCTTCTTCCAGCTTCTTCATGGCTCGATCGAAGGATCCGGCCAGAAAATAGACGTTGAGCGTCCACGCATGCCGCGGGTAATAAACGCGCAGACGGACACAATACTTTCCCGACTGATTCCGTTCGATACTGCAGCGATATTCGTTGCGTGAAGTGGTAATCCGAGTAGGCATCGAAGTTCACCGATCTTAGCAGTCGTCTTTCAGCAAGTCATGGGGCTGGATGACTGTGAAAGCCGTTCAGGAATCCAAATGTAGTCGAATGAGCCCGATCTAGGTGTTGAGACAACTCAGGGTAAAACCGAACCCAGGTGAAGACAACAAATAGGGTAACGGGGTGCGGCGAGAAAGGCAAGAGGCTGCCAGATGCAAAGTAAGTCTTTTTGTATGAATAAGATACGCTAAGTCAGGCTGCCGAAGGTCTTTAGTTTTTCGGGCATCAGCTTCAGCCTGCCCTCTTGCTTCAATCGCTCGGAGAGGGCCGCGCGAAAGGCCTCGAACGCCACTTCGCGCTTGGATTGCAGCAATTCGTCCGTTAACTGTTTCTTCTGAGCCTCAAAATTGGCTGGATCCGCCTCGACCTTCTCGGCGATGCGGTACACGAACCAGTTTTGTCCCAAACTCAACGGCTCGCCAACGTCGCTTTGCTTCAGGTTGAAGGCCGCACTGAGCTGCTTTCCGCTGGCAGCGCCCGAGATGGAGCCGTCGCGGGCGATGGAATCGCTCGTTTTCGCGTCCAATCCGAGCGCTTTGGCGGCGGCATCAAACTTTTCGCCGGCCTTAACGCGCCGAACAAGCTCTGCCGCTTTGCTTTTCGCCTGCTGGACGGACTCTTCTTTCTTCAGGTCGGTAATCACCTGATCGCGCACTTCTTCGAGAGTGCCCTGATGCGCAGGGAAGGAATCCTTCAGCGCCAGAACGACGTAGCCGCGGTCGGTGCGAATCGGCGTGCTCAGCTCGCCGCTGCGCAGGCGGAAGATCTCATCCTTCACGTCCTGGGAGTTACCCAACTCGAGGAGCGGGTCGGAGGCGCTGACGGGCCTCGTCTCACCCAAAGTCAGGTGATACTGCTTGGCAAGGTCATCCAGGGAAATCTTGCTGGAGCGGCGGATGTCGGAAGCAAGCTTGTCCGCCGTATTGCTGGCCTGCTTGTCTGCTTCTGAGAGCAAAAGCGGCGTACGGATGGAGTCCTTCACCTCATCGAATGGCTTAGTGTGCGCGGTTTGCTTCTCAAGAACTTTAATGATGTGAAAGCCGTATTGCGTTCTGACCAAATCGGAGATTTGTCCCGGCGCCAGCGAAAACGCTTCCTTCTCAAATTCGGGCACGGTCTGCCCTTGGCGAATCCAGCCCAGATCCCCGCCTTTGTCCTTGGAACCTGGGTCTTCGGAATATTTTTTGGCCAACTCGTCGAACTTTGCGCCTTTTTTGGCCTGCTTCAAGACGTCCTCGGCCTTCTTCTTGGTCTCCGCGACTTCCGCATCCGTTTGACCGATCGTCTTGAAGAGAATGTGCTCGACGTGAACCTGGTTGGGCACTTCATATTGCTTGATATTGTCCTGATACTGCCGCTTGAGCACGTCTTCGGGGATTTGGATCGACTGGCGAAGCTGGTTGACGTCCAAAAGCGCATAACGCACGGACCGCCGTTCCGGAACCTGGTACTTGGCCTTGTTTTTCTCGTATTCTGCTTTGATTTCCGGTTCCGTCGGAATGATCTTGGCTTCCAGATCCTCGGGCTTGATCAACGCATAGTCGAGTTTTATCTTTTCGTTTTTGTAGCGGTACTCTTCCTGGAGCTCCGCAGGTCCAACGCTAATCCCATCGGTCACCAGTTTTCTGAATTTTTCCTCTAGCAGGCCCTGCCGAATCAGCTCTTCGAATGCCGGAACCGTTAGCTGGAAGCGCTGCTGAACCAAAGCGGTGTACTGATCCATCCCTACAAAGGAACCGTTGTTGAATGCCATCGGGAGATACAAGCGGATGCGGTCGGCGCGCTCCTGGTCGGAAACGGTGATCCCCAGGCGCTTGGCTTCATACTCCAGCTCTCGTTGAAAGACGAGTTGCTGCAAGATCTGCTGCGCGTAAAAACTTTCCAGCTGCCTCGGGACCTGATTGTTGCGCTCAATCTGGTCGAGTTGCTGGCGGATGTCCTTCACCGTGACGGACTCATCCCCGACCTTGGCGACCGTGTCTGTCGAGACTTCACCGGTGGCCGGCCCCTGCGGGACCAGATACAGCAGCATGCTGCCACCCAGAACCAGACCTGCTGCGCCGAAGAGGATGCGCTTCATCACTGCGCTTTTGTCTTTTGCTCCAGCCATTCCTTATGATTCCCCCAGGTCGGTAAACAAACTTAACATTATAGGAGATAGCGGCACGGGCCTCAAATGGAATCGAACTTCGTGCGAGGCGAATGCTCCGCCGCAATCCGGCATCTAAATCTAAACTACGAATGCTCAAAACCCGGCTACTTCAATTCGGAATCGGAGGAACTATCCTGTTCTTTCTTGGGGCGAGCCTAAGCTCGGCGCGCAGACATTCGGCTGCTCTGCAGAACGCTACTTTTCCGCCGACGTTTTATCGTGACGTTCTTCCGATTCTTCAGCAGCACTGCCAAGGTTGTCACCGCTCGGGTTCCATCGCGCCCACGCCGTTCGAATCGTACCAACAAACTCGGCCCTTCGCCGAAGCGATTCGACGCGCTGTGGAGCAGAAATCGATGCCGCCTTGGTTTGCCGACCTATCGGTTGGAAAGTTTTCCAACGATCCCTCTTTGAGCGCGGAAGAAATCGCCACTCTTGTCGCTTGGTCGGAAACCAACGCGCCGGCAGGGGACAAAAAAGATGCGCCGCTGCCCAGGCATTGGGCAGAAAGCTGGAGCATCCCGAAACCGGATTTGGTCTTGTCCATGCCGCAACCTGTGCAACTGCCCGCGAGCGGCGATATCGAGTACACCTACGAAATTGTGCCGACGCACTTCACCAAGGATCGCTGGGTGCAGATGTCCGAAGTGCTGCCGCAACTGCGTTCGAACGTACACCATGCCGTGGTGTATATCCGCCCGCCGGATTCGCAGTGGCTGCGCCACGCGCCCATTGGAATCCCTTTCACGGCATCCACATTGAGCGATCCGGAGGACAAGCGCGGAGCGCATTGGACCGACAGCGACATCTTGCTCGTTTACGCGCCGGGGAGCTCCCCGGACGAATGGCCTGCGGACATGGCCAAGTTTGTTCCCTCCGGCTCCGACCTCGTTTTTCAAATGCACTACACGACCAACGGCCACGCCGGCTCCGATCAATCCCGCATCCGACTGATTTTTTCCAAACACCCACCCGCGCAACGCGTTCTAACTTTGCAGCTCACCAACGACCACTTTGTGATTCCGCCTGGCGATCCTGATTTTCGCGTTGAGGCTCGCGGAACGTTGCCCAATGACGCGACCTTGCTCGGGTTCATGCCGCACATGCACCTGCGCGGAAAGCGTTTCGAATACAACATCATTCATCGAAGCAAGGATTCTACCGGCAAGCCGGGATACGAAATCGAGCCATTGCTTCGCGTCAATTACCACTTTCACTGGCAAATGAGCTACCGCCTGGCTCACCCGCGATTTTTAAAGGCGGAGACAGAATTACAAGCCGTGGCTTGGTACGACAATTCATCCCAAAATCCGCACAATCCAGATCCCAGCGCAGCGGTGCGGTGGGGTGAGCAAACCTACGACGAAATGATGGTCGGCTTTTTCGATGTCGCGGTACCCGCCGGGATGGACAAATGGCGCTTTTTTGTCCGGCCAAAGAATTGAAGTTGCGCCCCGGCGCCAACCTGCCCCTGAGTGTAGGTTCGGTACAGCGAAAGGTCCAATGCTGTGAAGCCGTCACGTGCTATTTGCAATTTGACTACGCAATTGCTTCGCCGTTTTAGCGGCCATCGCCCGCTGTGTTACAGTGAGAATTTGAGGCCCTGTGAGCGGCGCGATCCGTGACAATACATTCCCCCATTGACCCGAGAAACACCCAACCGCACCAGAAGGTTCCGCGCGTTGAAGTGTATTGGACGACAGTCACCTACAAAACGGTGATCATGTACAGCTTGCTCGCCCTGGCCATTATTTTTGGCGGAGTCTATCTTGCCAAGCCCGAGCTGTATAGCGCGGTCATCAACAAGATCGACAAAACGGTAGGCAATCCCAACGCCGATCCCGTTAATGCGGATCAAAAGCGCGCGAGATTCGTCAATCTCGAGGGTCGCGTTCAGGTAAAGAAAGTCAACTCCGTGCAATGGGTAGATGCTACCCTGAGTACTTCTTTGGATAAGGGCGACCTGGTTCAAACCGGTTCCGACAGCGATGCGCGCATCAGCTTCGCGGACGGCACGTTTTACACCATCAAGCCGGATACGTTGATTACCGTGGAGGAAAACTCCACCGAGAGCAACCGGCCTACTAGCGTGACCGTGAGCATTCAAACGGGTGCGGTCGATTTGGCGACTCCTTACTTGAGCTCCCCGGATTCGAAAGCTGCGGTAAGATCAGAAGACGCGACCACGCAATTGCATTCGAACAGCCGCGCCGCGGTTACGTTCGACCCAGAGAAGAAGGAAAGTGAGGTCGTGGTTTCCAGCGGCAGTGCGCAGGTGCAGCGCGGTCAGGAAAGAATCGATCTCGCGCAATACGAAAAGGCAACCATTCCTAGCACCGGAGCAATTCAGAAATCCATGGTGCTGGCGCCACCAGAGTTGGTCGAGCCGCTGAATCTGGCGCCCATCATCGCGGAAAACCCCAAAAAGGCTACCGTGCATTTCGAATGGAAGCCGGTGCAGGAGGCGGTCTCTTATACTTTGCGAGTGAGCACCACCTCGATGTTCACCAGAACTGTCGTGGACAAGAAAAATATTACCGGAACAAGCGTGGAAGTTACCGGGCTGGACGCCGGCGACTATTTTTGGAACGTGACGGCAGTGGACGCCAAAAAGCAGTCGAGCGAATTGGGCGAGATCTACAAGTTCACGTTAGTGGCCCAGGGCAAATCGCAGGACATGGTCCTGGAAATTACCGGCTACCAGCTCCATGGGCGAGTGGCAGAGATTATAGGCAAGACGGAACCCGGCGCAGCACTGATTGTAAACGGCCAGCCCGTTCCGAATATTGCGCCTGACGGCACGTTCCGGCATTTCACCGAGTCGCTTGAGCCGGGACAGCATACTATCGTGGTGGTGGGGCAGAACCGCCGTGGCGGTACGGGGCATGCACAGGTTTCCATCGTCGTGCCAAAATAAGATTCCGAACAACAGACCATCGCGCTTTGCGCAGGTCGGGGTGCCCGGAGACAATAGCAGGAAGGCTGATCGCGCAGCCCTCAGCGCTTTGCCGGCCGGACAGCGGAGAGTCTTTCTCCGCGGGGGGAAGTAAGGATGAATAAGAACGGTTACAACATGAGGTCGGTGTTTAGTCTGTTTTCTTCCGACCTCGCTATCGATCTCGGCACGGCAAACACTCTGGTGTTTTCGCACGGCAAAGGCATCGTGGTGAATGAACCTTCCATAGTGGCGATTAACAAGGCAACCGGCGAAGTGGTGGCCGTGGGACGCGAAGCCAAGGAAATGCTCGGGCGCACTCCGGGCAACGTGGTGGCCATCAAGCCGATGAAAGACGGCGTCATTGCCGACTTCAAAGTCACCGAAAAAATGCTGACCTATTTCATTCAGAAGGCGCACAACCGTCGCGTGCTGGTGCATCCGCGCATTGTTATCGGCGTGCCCAGCGAAATCACGCCGGTGGAAAAGCGCGCTGTGCAGGACTCCGCGTATCGCGCGCGCGCCAGCGAAGTTTATCTGGTGGAACAAGCCATGGCCGCTGCCATTGGCGCAGGTCTGCCCATCGAAGAGCCTTCCGGAAACATGGTCGTGGACATCGGCGGCGGCACCACCGATATCGCGGTCATTTCTATGAGCGGCATCGTGTATTCGCGTTCCGTGCGCGTGGCGGGCAACGAGATGGACGAAGCCGTCATGCAGTATCTGAAGCGCAAGTACAATTTGCTTGTCGGTGAGCGTACCGCGGAGCAAATCAAAATGGAGATTGGTTCGGCCTATCCGCTGGAGAAGCCGCTCACGATGGAAGTCAAAGGACGCAACCTCATCGAGGGTGTGCCTCGCACGGTGACCATCGACGACAGCGAAATCCGCGAGGCGCTCAGTGAATGCGTGGCCACCATTTTGAACGCGGTGCGCGTGGCGCTCGAGCGCACGCCTCCGGAGCTTTCCGCGGACATCAGCGACCGCGGCATCGTGCTGACCGGTGGAGGCGCGCTGCTGAAGAATCTCGACAAGCGCATCCGCGAAGAGACCGGCTTGCCTGTTTCCATCGCCGACGATCCTTTGGCGTCAGTGGTGCTCGGAACGGGGAAAATGCTCAGCGATTTCAAGTTGCTGCGCATGGTCTGCATTGACTGAAAAAGTTCCAGTGGTATGTGGTCGGTAATCAGGGGCAACGGATTTATCACAGGACGCGCGAGAGCTTTTCTTCCCAGCACCGCTCTCCGGGACACGCATGTTTTGGTTTTGAACTGCCAACTGTGAACTGTTAACTGTCAACTTTATGGCTGCTATTCCCTCTCGTCACAAATCGCTGGTTCTGCTTGCTGGAGTCATTCTCCTCCAAGTGTTGCTGCTCGCGGTGCAGATCAAGCGCGATTCGCAGGGCCGGTTGATTCGTACCTGGACCGTGGGAGCGGTTTCGCCCTTCGAGCGCGCGGGTTCTTACGGCCTCGGCTGGTTTCGGGATGTCTGGCGCAATTACTTCGCGCTGCGCGGCGCAAGAAGGGACAACGAGGATTTGCGCCGCGAGAATGATGCCCTGAAACTGCGCATCGCCCAGTTGGAAGGAAGAGCCGCCGAAGCGGACCGCCTTGCCGCGTTGCTTCACTTCCGCCAATCGCAGGCGGACGTGCCCATGGTTGCCGCGCGCGTCATCGGCGGAGGCCCGAGCACGGCGACTTTCACGATCGCGCTCGACCGCGGGGAGCACGACGGCATCCGCAAGGACATGGGGGTCATTACTCCCGATGGCGTCGTCGGAAAAGTGATCGAGGCCTACCCGAACACTTCTCAGGTGCTTCTGCTCACCGACAAAGAAAGTGGCGTGGGAGCCATGCTCGCAGACTCGCGGATTCAAAGCCCGGTGGGCGGAGTGGGCGGGCCTCTCGTCACCATGAAATACGTTCCGAACGACGATGACGTGAATGTGGGGGCGCGTGTGGTCACCAGCGGCATGGACCGCATTTTCCCGCGCGATCTGCCGGTCGGAACCATCACGGAAATTAAGCCCGGCAATCCCTTCAAGCAGATTCGCATTAAGCCCGCCGCTAATCTCGAAAAGCTGGAGGAAGTGTTGGTTCTGCTAACGCTGCATCCTCTGAAAGAGAGCGATTCTGCGCCGGCGCAGCCTGGCGCGCCCGCGGCCGCGAACTCTGCGCCTCCCCAGGTGGTCAACCCATGAACAGCGCGTTCGATTTGCGCATTGGCGAATCGCACATCGAGGTTCACAAGTTCCGCTCCGGCGCGATCCTGATTAGTGTGCTGTTGGCACTGGTGATCCAGGCATGGCTTCCCCTGCACTTCACCAGAGCATCCCTCCTCGA
>JAWOLO010000615.1:0-2997 GCA_033853375.1 Terriglobia bacterium | reverse complement strand
TCAAAGCGCTCCGCCAGCCACTCGCGCCGCTGATCGACATTCTTTTCCCGTTCGGACAATCTCATTCCTCCGATCACTTGAGCTGGAAGCAATGATCCGGTCACATTTCCTCGTCACCTTCCGTCATTGTAGTGACGAGCGAAATTCGCTCAGTGTGACAAAACGTCTGAAGACCTATAGAAGACCTATAAAGGAGAAATATCATGGAAGCACGCCTGACTAATCCAGCATCACCTGAGACTATACAGGCCATTCAAACCATCCTCAAAGCCACGAGAGAGGGAGGAGTACCGCAGAAGACGCTTGAGCTTGTTCACCTGCGCGTGAGCCAGATCAACGGCTGCAGTTTCTGCGTCGACTCGGGCGCACGCAGCGCCAAGCGGGCCGGCGAAACCGACGAGCGCCTCTTTGCCGTAGCAGCCTGGCGGGAAGCGCCCTACTTTACCGACGCCGAACGCGCCGCCTTCGCGCTCGCCGAGGCGGCCACTCGTCTCGCCGATCGCTCCGACCCGGTTCCCGACGAGATCTGGGAAGAGGCCTCCCGCCACTATGACGAGAAGGGCCTGGGCGCGATCGTCCTCATGATCGCCACGACCAACTTCTTCAACCGGGTCAACGTTACCACCAGAAAGCCGGCCGGTTCGGGCTGGTAATTCCGCGGCGCTCACCTGCTCTAACGCCGAGGAGCTGTGAAGCCGGAGGCGAGCTCACGACTCTACACACGGAAGAAGCGGTCAGGCAAGTAGCTTGTCGGGAGACGAACCGCATGCTTCCTGGTCGGAGCTTGCCTCCCGTCAATCCCGAATGGAGAGACGCGAGCTTGCTGCTGGAGCAATGTATGGCCATCACCGAAGATCTGGGCGGAAAAAGAAAGCGTATTCAGAGCCGCTGTACCTGTGCTGGCTACTTGGGATATCCGTTCGGGAAATCGGGCCTGTCGTGCACGATGGAGCAAGCTTTCTTTTCAAAGTATGTAAGATACGAGTACAATCTTCGAGGTTCATTCTGTGCTATACTTTGACCACGCGCTTCTTTTCATAAAGAAGAGGTTCTAGTCGTGCTGCGTATATTTTCCTCGATCAAGCAATGTGCCTGTTTTCGCTTGCGTGCGCTCCAAGAACGTGTTAGGCATTTGATCAAACCATTGACGATCTCCCTTGTGCCCGCAACGGTTGCTGATCTGACCAGAGGCAAAGCCGAAATGCTGGCGGAAAACGCGCTGTTGCGACAGCAACTGATCATCTTGCGTCGACAGATCAAACGACCAGTGTACCGGAAAACAGATCGAGCGCTCTTAGTATTTCTCGCTCGAATGGTTCGGACCTGGAAACAGACGCTCATTATCGTCCAGCCGGAGACGCTTCTCGGCTTTCATCGAGAGCTCTTCCGTCTGTTCTGGAAGCACCAATCGAAAGCCCGCTCAAGCAAGCCGAAGCTCTCGCACGAGACCATCACGTTGATTACGGAGATGGCAGCCAACAACCGCCTCTGGGGAGCTGAGCGCATTCGAGGTGAACTCCTCAAGCTGGATATTCGGGTGAGTAAACGGATCATCCAGAAGTATTTGAAGCAGATTCGCCCAAAACGCGTCAAGGGACAGAATTGGAAAGTCTTCCTGCGTAATCATGCGGCAGAGGTCTGGGCCTGTGATTTTTTGCAGGTCACGGATCTCTTCTTCCGTCCGCTTTTTGCCTTTTTCCTCATCGAACTGAAGTCGCGGAGGGTGATGCATGTAAATGTGACGCGGTCTCAGACGGATCTCTGGGTAGCGCGTACCGCTGCGGGAGGCGATTCCGTATGGGCAAACGCCGATGTATCTCATTTGCGATCATGATAGCAAGTTTGGCCCTTGTTTCGCTCGAGTTGCTGCAACGAGCGACATCAAGATACTGAAAACACCGTATCACGCGCCACGAGCCAATGCCATCTGTGAACGTTTTCTAGGAAGTGTTCGGCGAGAGTGCCTTGACCACCTACTGATCCTCAGTGAGAAGCAACTGCATCGTGTCCTGCATTCCTACGTCGCGTATTTCAACGGGGCGCGACCACATCAAGGGATCCACCAGCAGGTTCCGCAAGGGGAACTTCCCTCCGTTCTACCAAGTCAATACGGTAATCGGATCATCTCGGTTCCGGTCCTGGGTGGGTTACATCACGAGTACCGAAGAGTAGCCTGAGTGCTTCAAGCGACAAGCTGTAATACCTCAAGAGATTGAGTTCTGCATACCATCGTGTTCTTAAAGTGCTTGAAAGAAACTTCCGCCCTCTCGTCGCTCATTGAAGGAGATGACGAACGGCGCATCCTTCTGCATCATGTATAGAAACACACGAAATGCTCTTGCATCCCTTGATCAGTGAATGCTACATCTTCATGAAAAATGAGTACGTCAAGAGCAAATCATCGATTTTGAGAACGGATGTGCCAAGTAGCCAACACAGCCAGTTTTCAACGCTCCGGATGTAATTTCCGCACATTACGGGCATCGCCCCTGATGGAGACGGCCCAAGCAGGCCGTCTCACTATGACACCTAGAGCCCGTCGCGCTGCTCCAGCGGGGGCGGTCTGGACACGGTGATCTCCGGCACAGGAGCATTCCAGCGCTCGATTTCGACGAGTACATGCTGGCCGGTGCAGCCCTGGGCTAGGCTAGACGTGCCCTGGTCCATCGTCAACACGTTGGGATTCCCGTGCACGCACAGCGCATCAACATCAGCCGGGTCGAGCGGGTCGTACCAGGCGCCCGTCGAGAGTTGAGCCACCCTGGGCCGTACGTCCTTGCTCAGCACCACGCCAGCGAGACAACTGCCGCGATCGTTGAACACCCGGACCACATCCCCCTCAGCAATCCCTCGTGTCGCTGCATCGGTCGGATGCAGGCGAATCGGCTCTCTGCCTTGAACTTTAGACGCCTGACTTGTGGCGCCGATGTCGAGTTGGCTGTGCAGGCGCGTGCTGGGATTGTTGGCAATGAGCAGGATTGGGAACTGCTCGGCACG
>JAWOLO010000614.1:0-5436 GCA_033853375.1 Terriglobia bacterium | reverse complement strand
CGTGGGAAGTTGTCGCGGAGTTAAATGGAAAACATGCCCAGGAAAATGCCGAGGTGGCCAAAGCTGCCGCGGTTGAACTCTTGCGCCGGAATAGTCGTGAGGCGGCCGCTGCAGTTCGCGCATTCACGGATGACGAGTTGGATCAGGCGGCGCCTTTCTCCCTGAGCTTCGGCGCGCCAGTCACCGCGCAATTCGTCATTGAGGACCACGCACTCCGGCACAGCTGGCACCACTTGGCGCGTATCCGCAAGGCCTTGGGCCGTTGATCCTCTAAGCCGGATTGTGTTTGAGGTGTCGATGCAAGTGTTCCATCGATGTGGAAGATAGTTCGTCCAAACGGAGTTCATGCTTATGCAAAGGGCGAAATTGATGGCCGTGCTCGCCCACCCCGACGATGAGTCCTTAGGGGTGGGCGGCACGCTCGCGAAATATGCATCCGAAGGAGTCGATGTTTTTCTGCTGACTGCCACTCGCGGTGACAGCGGTCGCTACCGTGGCTTCCGTCCCGACGATCATCAGCACCCGGGTCCGGCTGCGCTGGCGAATATGCGCGAGCGTGAGTTGCGCGCCGCTGCCTCGGCATTGGGCGTGCGCGAGGTCTCATTACTCGCCTATCGGGACCAGCATCTGGATCGGGCTAATCCACGAGAGGTGATCGCCGCTATTGCGGAACACCTGAGACGAATCCGACCGAACGTTGTCGTGACGTTTGGACCTGACGGCGCCTATGGCCATCCCGATCACATTGCCATTTCTCAGTTTGCGACGGCGGCCCTCGTCGCCGCAGCCAATCCAGGATTTCAGATCGGTGGGATCGACTCCCTACAACCGCACGGGGTATCGAAGCTTTACTACGTGGCCTGGCCAGAATCGGCTTGGAAAGCTTACCAAGCTGCTTTTCGCAAACTGGTCTCGACGGTAGACGGTATTGAACGACAGGCGGTGCCCTGGCCGAATTGGGCGATCACCACGGTGATCGATACCCGAAGCTACTGGTCAACCGTTTGGCGGGCAATCTCGTGTCACGAGTCTCAAGTTTCCGCCTACGAGCGACTGAATCAGTTATCGCCGGACGATCATGAAGCGCTCTGGGGCCGGCAATCGTTTTATCGGGCGTTTAGCACGGTGAGCGGTGGGCGAACGCTGGAAACGGATCTTATGGAAGGGATTTGCACATGAACAAAGAACGAGCAACAGGAGGGTTGGCATTAGATAGCAGTTCTAGCCGGGAGGCAGTGCTTGCGTTGGACGGCGTTACCTTCCGCAGAATGGGACATCAGCTAGTCGACCAGGTCGCGCAGTTTCTCGAGTCATTGCCGCAGGGGCCAGTGACTTGTGATGAATCCCCGTCAGCGGTGCGCGAGGCGCTTGAGCTGACAGGCCCGCTGCCAGAACTGGGTATGGACCCCGCGATTCTCCTGGAACAGACAGCGCAGAGGTTGTTTACTCACTCGCTGTTCAACGGGCACCCACGTTTCTTCGGATATATCACTGCGGCTCCGGCCCCGATCGGAATTCTGGGGGACTTCCTGGCGGCGGCAGTAAACCCGAACGTCGGTGCCTGGACGCTGTCACCAGCCGCCACAGAAATAGAAGCCCAAACCGTGCGCTGGATCGCCGAGTTCATCGGTTACCCGGTGAATTGTGGCGGACTACTCGTCAGCGGCGGCAACATGGCGAACTTCGTCTGCTTTCTTGCTGCACGCAAGGCTCGAGCAGACTGGGATGTACGCGAGCAAGGCATCTCGAATGATTCGGGCCGCAAGCTTCGTATATACGGCTCCGTCGAGACGCACACGTGGATTCAGAAGGCCGCCGACATTAGCGGCCTCGGTACTGCTTCCATTCGATCGATCGCAACCGACGAAAATCTCCGAATGGACGTAGCGGCTTTGCGTCGTCAGATCGAGGCAGATATCGGGGCGGGCGATCTGCCGTGCCTCGTGGTGGGAACCGCGGGGTCGGTCAGCACTGGCGCGATCGATCCGTTGCGGGAAATCAGCGCGGTCTGCAAAGAGTACGGCATTTGGTTCCACGTCGATGGCGCCTACGGTGGATTTGCAGCGGGAGTTGCAGGTGCGCCAAATGATTTGCGTGCGCTGAGCCAAGCAGATTCCGTCGCAGTCGACCCCCACAAATGGCTCTATGCGCCGCTCGAGGCCGGGTGTGCGTTGGTGCGTGATCGGGAAGCACTGCGTGCGGCGTTCGCGTACCATCCACCTTACTACCATTTCGAGGAACACGCGACGAACTACGTTGACTGTGGGCCTCAAAACTCGCGCGGCTTCCGCGCCCTCAAAGTTTGGCTTGCCTTCAGGCACGTTGGAGCCGCTGGATATCGTCAGATGATCGCAGACGACATTCGCCTGTCCCGTTCCATGGCTCAGGCGGTCAGCCATCATGAAGAGTTGCAGCTTGTGACCCAGGGCTTGAGCATAACGACATTTCGCTACGTCCCTCGCGACCTTCGATTGAAGTTAGGAGACGCGGAAGTCGAACGCTATCTCGATAAGGTTAACCGTGAGCTGCTTGATCGGGTGCAGCGCGGCGGCGAGATATTTGTCTCCAATGCCGTGGTAAACGGGCATTACCTGCTGCGCGCTTGCATTGTGAACTTTCATACCACTCAAGCGGATGTGGAAGTTGTTCCGAACATCGTTGCTCGCATCGGAAACGCGGTGGATGCTGAGGTGCGTTTCTTTGCATTCAAAAAGGCGCAGTGATGCAGCAAGACCAGAAGTAAACAGCGTCAAGAGAGAAGACCACTTAACAGGAGGCACAAGGAGGCACCATGTGGCGAGCATCGATGAGGAGCTTTGTACGAGGGCAGGGATTTCTTGGTGTAAACGAGCCATCGAGCGCCGGTTGGTATAAGGCGCTCATGTTTCAACCGAAAGTAATCGGCGTTCTGGTCGCGGCAGGCATTGCCATTCAGCGCGCCGAGTGGTTCTTGGTGCTCTCAGCAATTTTGTGGTGGAACGCATTATTCCCCGCACTGAATCCGTTTGACGCGCTGTACAACGCCATGATCGCAGCGCCGCCGAGGACGCCCCGTCTGGAGCCTGCGCCGGCACCAAGGCGATTCGCGCAAGGCATGGTTGCCACATTCATGTTGCTGATCGGTATTTCGCTGCTGCAGGGATGGTCGACGATCGCGTGGATTGGCGAGGCATTGATCGTTGTCGCGTTGTTGGACCTGTTCTTGAGGCGATTCTGCTTGGGATCCGCCGTTTTCAACCTCATGCACCGGGCAACGCATCGGCGGCAGCTGAAGAAACCCACCCCACCTAGAGCAGAATGGGTTGGCCCCGAGAGAGTTCAACAAATAGACCCCAACACAAAGGAAAGGACACAATCATGGCAGATCTGATCGCTCAACCTCGAATCATAATGGCGGCAGGAAACAAGCCTAAGCAGATCGCCGAGTATGTCGGGCGTTTGAATTCCGGAGTTGAAGCTCTAAGCATCGCTCGAATGGTTAGTCCATCGGGCTGGAGCGAGCCGGGCCAAACTCCAGATTTCGATGAATACACCCTAGTCTTGAGCGGCCTTCTCCGAGTGCGCACGCGAGCCGCAGTCATCGATGTAAACGCTGGCCAGGCTATCGTAGCGCGCAAAGGCGAATGGGTTTCCTACAGCACTCCGAGCCAGGATGGCGCGGAGTATGTCGCGGTATGCCTTCCCGCGTTCTCCACCGACCTCGTTCATAGAGATGACCATCGAGATGCCTAGAAAGAATTCCATTTGACGATCCTCGCAGTTAGTCCATTAGCGGAGGCACTCTTAGCGAATCGCCTGAAGGGCTGATCTGCGCTATTTTCGGGAGTTACAGCGGGAGATTGATGCTTCCACAGTGAGTTACATAGGAGTTAAAGACCCAATGAAATTCACCAAAACTGTTTTCTGGATCGCCGCGATCTATGGACTCATTTTGCTGATTCCGATGTATTTCCTTATGAGCACGATCGGCGAGGAAGCGCCGCCCTCGATCAGCCACCCTGAGTTTTACTACGGGTTCGTGGGCGTCACTATCCTGTGGCAATGCATCTTCGTTTTGATCGCGATCAATCCCTTGCGCTACCAAACGATCATTCGGATTGCAATACTGGAAAAGTTTACCTACACCGTGCAGGTATTAATTCTGTACTCGATGGGTAAGGTTCAACCCAATATCCTCGGCACCGCGCTCGCCGATCCGATTTTCGGAATCCTTTTCATTCTTGCTTATTTCCGCATGAGGCTGTTGCGAATTTCTCGAAGTGTCACCCTTTCTGACGAAGCTCGAACGTCATAAAGTTTGAGGTCACGTTATCCCAATTCTTGGTTGGATCGTGAATATGAGAAATACCTCGCGCCATTCGACCATCTTCTCACCAGGTAGACGGCTCTATTTCCCTATGGCTGTTGGACCTGCTTTGAACAACAGCAAGGCCGCCTACTTGCCACACAAGCGGCCCACTTTCCCTCTCAATGTTTCCAATTGCTTGCGCGAAGTTCGCATGCGATTTTTCGGCGCGAATTTTTCTTATTGTTCCCAACTTGCACCACAATGCAGTAGTGTCAAAATTGATACGCCGCAACTTGCTGACTGGCAATGATTTGGTCGGGGCGCCGAGATTTGAACTCGGGACCTCCTGCGCCCAAGGCAGGCGTAATATCTCCTGGAAGTCCTTCCTTTTCAATCTCAGTTTTGAAAACAAACGAGTTAGAAAAATATTTGATAGTGGCACGATGTACGGAAATGTGACTCCGCATGCGTGGAGTCCCCCGAATTTTCCCCATAGCGAAATAACGGCGAAAGTGCTCCGATCGGTTTCCGCCTCTTGATAAGACCAAGCCCTCGGTTCGGAATCGAAAGCCTCGATGTTCCTACAACGGTAGGGAACCGTTGTTCGGGTTCCACTTCGACGAATAGTCGCCTCTCCATCCAGGTGGGGGCTGAGGATACCGGAGGAAGCCTGTTCAACTGCCGCTGCCAGTTGAACAACGAGAATTCCACGAAATTGAACATTCACCGGCAGCTGACCCAGCAAAGAAGAACAAGTCCGTGTGGTTATCCTAAGCTGTCAAAGGAACTCTTAGAGAAGCTTTTTGCTGCAGAGTAAGCCTGTAGAGACGCGCTACGAGTTTGCGGCTGATCACGCGAGGTCCAGTACGAACCTTACCGATAAGCCGACAAATCAGGAGTTGACCATGATTTCTGCTAACTTATGGTTTTCCCCAGGGCCTGCTTGCCTGCAATCGTTTTGAGGAAATTCCGGCTTTTTAGTGGGAAGCGAACGGGGGCTTTGCCCCGCACCCCCAGGATCTAACGCTTTGATGCCTTCCCGATGAGGGCTCTTCAGTCCCAGTGCTTCAGCTGCGGCCACAATTCCTTCAACGGCTGCTTGAGCCCTCGGCAATAGAACACGTCGAAATGCTCGTACGGCATCGAGT
>JAWOLO010000613.1:0-14252 GCA_033853375.1 Terriglobia bacterium | reverse complement strand
AAGTAGGGTATGGCTATTACTGGTCAAATTGCCGCAACTTCGCGTGAAAGAGCCGCTCCGGACCGCGAATCAACAGCTCTGCCGAGTCGTCTCGGCGAAGCCTTGCTGGAACGTATTGGGAACACGCCTTTGTTGCGGCTCGAACGCGTGACCCAGGAATTTCCGAACGTCGAGTTTTACGCCAAAGCGGAATGGTTCAATCCCGGCGGCTCCGTGAAGGACCGGCCTGCGCTCAGCATGATCCAAGCGGGACTGGCCAGCGGTGCGCTGCGGCCCGGCAAGACGATCATTGATGCCACGAGCGGCAACACTGGAATTGCCTATGCCATGATTGGCGCCGCGATGGGTTATCCCGTGAAACTTTGCCTGCCGGACAGCGCTTCGCACGAGCGCAAGCGCATCCTGTCAGCCTACGGCGCGGAGCTAATCATCACTCCCGGCGACGAAGGCACGGACGGTGCGATTCACAAGGTCCATGAGATTGTCGCTAGCGAGCCGGATAAATACTTCTATGCGGATCAATACAGCAATCCGGCGAACTGGCAGGCGCACTATCGCACGACCGCGAATGAGATTTGGGAGCAAACTTCCGGGCGTATCACGCATTTCGTTGCTGGGCTGGGCACGAGCGGTACGTTTGTGGGCACGACGCGGCGGCTCAAGGAATTGAATCCGGCGATTCGCTGCGTGAGTCTGCAACCCGATGATTCCTTCCATGGGCTGGAAGGCTGGAAGCACATGCCTACCGCGATTCGACCCGCGATTTACGACGACACGCTTGCGGATGAGAATCTGCCGGTGTCCACGGAGGAGGCGTATCGGCTGGTGAAGCGGCTGGCGCGTGAAGAAGGTCTGCTCGTAAGCCCTAGCTCGGCGGCGGCGCTGCTCGGGTGCTTCCAGGTTGCCGCGCGAATCCCGAAACAGCAACACGCCGTCATTGTCACGGTTTTCGCGGATTCTGCGTCCAAGTACCTAAACGAGCGGTTTTGGGACGAGGAGTAAGTAAAGAATTCAAATGGCTGATGAAAAGACAATCTGGATCAGCGGGCACTTGGCGGAGAAAATCCGCGCGCATGGTGCGGAAACGTATCCGCACGAATGCTGCGGCGCGCTGCTCGGGCGCGATTCGGACGCGTCGCACTCAGAAACCGCGCGCGAGGTGCTGGCTTTGTTTCCTCTGGTGAATCGTCATGACGAATCGCCGCGAAACCGGTTTGCGGTGACCGCGGAAGACGTGCTGGACGCTGATAAGGCTGCGCAAGCGCAAGGGCTGGAAGTCATTGGGTGGTATCATTCACATCCGGATCATCCGGCGCGGCCCAGCCAATTTGATCAGGACCATGCTTGGCCGTGGTACAGCTACATCATCGTCAGCGTTCAAAATGGCGCGCCGCAAGACATGACTTCGTGGCGCTTGAATGATGATCGCCACGCGTTTTCGCCCGAAGGAATCGAGATTCGCCATAGCGCGGCAGTTTAGATTGAAGAAACAGCCGGGCTAAGGCCCGGCCTCTACAAGGATTCGAGGAGAACAGGCAATGCCCGTGAAAGTCATTATTCCGACACCCCTTCGTGTTTACGCCGGCAAGCGTGCCTCGGCGGAGTTTAATGCCGGTACGGTCGGCGAAGCGCTCAAGCATCTCACAACGGAATATGCTGACCTGCGCAAGCACTTGTTTACCGAGGACGGCAGGCTGCGCAGCTTCGTTAATGTCTATGTGAATGACGAGGACATTCGCTACCTCTCCAAGGAGAACACGGCGACTAAGGACGGCGACACCATCAGCATTATTCCGTCCATCGCCGGCGGCTGTTGTTGTTGCTGACCTTCCTATCCAGCGAAACGCCCGTATTGTTGTCAATCGTTTCCGCTCAAAAATGCTTCGTCCTGAATTTTTGTTATCCTGAATGAGTCCAGAGGGGCAGGGAATTGCAATGGCTACAAGCACTCAAGCGCAGCCCGGAACGAAACCGGCTGCCACTCTTTCGAAAGAAGAAATTCTGCGCTACAGCCGCCATCTCATCATGCCGGAGGTTGGCATGGAGGGGCAGCTCAAGCTGAAGAACGCCAAAGTGCTGCTCATCGGCACGGGCGGGCTTGGCGCACCGCTTGGTTTGTACCTCGCGGCCGCAGGCGTCGGCAAACTGGGCCTTGTCGATTTCGACGTGGTGGATTTCACGAATCTTCAGCGCCAGGTCACGTTTGGCACCGGCGACGTTGGCAAACCCAAGAGCCAGGCGGCCCGCGCGCGCCTTTCGAATCTCAATCCCGACATCCAAATCGAAGCGATCGAAGCGCAATTGACCAGCGCGAATGCTCTCGAGCTCTTCAAGGATTACGACATCATCGTCGATGGCACGGACAATTTTCCGACGCGCTATCTCGTGAACGATGCCTGCATTTTGCTTGGTAAGCCCAATGTCTACGGCTCCATTTTCCGCTTCGAAGGGCAGGTCACCGTCTTCGGCATGCCGGATGGTCCATGCTACCGGTGCCTCTATCCCGAGCCGCCTCCGCCGGGCCTCGTGCCATCCTGCGCCGAAGGCGGAGTGCTTGGCGTTCTGCCGGGGATTGTTGGCTCCATCCAGGCGATGGAAACGATCAAATTAATTCTCGGCAGCGGCGACAATCTCATCGGCCGTTTGCTCCTGTTCGACGCCTTGGGTATGCGTTTCCGCGAGCTCAAGCTGCGCAAGAATCCCAAGTGCCCGATGTGCGGTTCAAATCGCACCATTCACAAGCTCATCGACTATTACGAATTCTGCGGTGTGCGCGGCGAAGAAGCTCCTGCACCCAACGTGCAAGTTCCCGAAATCACTCCGCGCGAACTGAAATCGCGACTCGACAGTGGAGATGATCTTTTCATTCTCGATGTGCGCGAGCCTCATGAATTTCAGATCTGCAATCTCAAAGGGCACCTCATTCCGCTCGGCGAATTGCCGCGGCGTGTGCACGAACTGGATTCGTCGCGCGAAATTGTCGCGCATTGCCGCAGTGGCAAGCGCTCCGCGGAAGCGGTGGACTTTTTGCGTAAAGCCGGCTTCCGCAAAGTTCTCAACCTGAAGGGCGGCATCCTCGCGTGGTCGGACGAGGTCGATCCGTCCGTTCCCAAATACTGATCAGCCGTGGAAATTATTTCAGAGAGAGGAGTCGCGGACTCCTTTTCGTTTCCACTTGTTCCTGGTCTGGCTTTGAAGGCATACTTTGTTCGCCCAGGAGAAAAAATGGCCGCAACCAAAATCACCATCAGAAACAATGGATCCATACGCGTGGAGGGCGATTTCGAAATCCTGGATCCCGAAGGAAAAGCTTTTGGGTTGGCGGGGCAGACTGCCATTTCACTTTGCCGCTGCGGCCACTCCGCGAACAAACCGTTTTGCGACGGCTCCCACAAAACTTCGGGTTTTACCGACACCGTCGTCGCGCGGGAACTCCCTCCACCCAAGCCAAAGGCGTAATTCGAACCGATTCCCTGGTCGTCGCGGCTAGGCCGTTCAAGGTTTGAGACTGTCTCAAGGTGAGACATTTCTTGGAATCTCACTGATACTGGCCCCTTGCCCGGTAACTCTAACGAAACAAAAGAGGATACCGTTCCAATCCGGAAAATCCTTGCTGATCGTGCTGTCTCGCTCCTTCCGATGGCCTTCGCACTCCTCTTTTGGACGGCTAATAACCTATCTATTTTCAGTGAATTACAAGCCTGCCTTTTCGCGCAAAGAAAGGGCACAAACTTGCTATTCCTGCTATTTGGCCGTTTTTCTTTGGTAGTTTGGGGGATTTCGTGGGAAGTTGGGCCCATATCACAGGGTTTCTCGGAAGCAGCCGCCAGGCGCTTTCTGCGCGGAGTTTTCGTTCGCGCTTCCTGGTTGCCACCGGCCTTACTTTGGTGACCCTCCTTTTCGCGGCCATCTTTTATTCGCGGCAAACTGCGGTCGCGGCTTCGCCCCAAGCCTATCTCTATTTGGAAGTGGGTGGAACGCTCCTGTGCTACTGCTATGCGGCGAATGCCTTGGTGCGGTTCCGCGGCACGCACGACCGCACCGCATTGATCCTGTCTTTCGGGTTTGCGCTCTCAGGAATCATCGAGACCATTGGCTACTTTGGATTGAACGATGCCCTCAATGCGGGAACCTTGGACCTTTCGAAAGTGCCGCTGGGGTGGATGGTCAGCAGGACGCTGCTGGCGGTCCTGCTGCTTGCCGCGCTGGCCGTGGAACGCTATATGCCCACGGCGCGCAAGCCAAGCAAAGAGACCGCTGCGGTTCTGTTGGTGGTGGCTGTGGCAGCGTATGTGACCAGTGCCGCGTTTCTTGCGGCTCCATCGACACCGGCTGCCAATGCGAAAAACATACTGTCTCGTCCTTGGGACCTGCTCCCGGCCGCTCTCTATTTGATCGCAGCGATGTGCTTCCGCCAGCGCGTTAAGAACGAGAAGGACAAAAAGAGCAGCGCAAGCCTTTTCGACTACGCGTTGCTGATCGTCGCTTCGCTCAATGCGGTCTGCCACGTGTCGGCAACATTTTCCAGGCAGCTTTTCGATGGCCCATTCTTCCTCGCCGAATTGAGCAAGACTTTCAGCTACGTCGTGATGCTCACTGGCGCTTTGCTCGACCAAGCGCGCTTGTTCGAGCAGGTGCGGACCATGGCGGTGAGCGATCCGCTTACGGGGCTGGCCAATTATCGGCGACTGATCAGCGTGTTGGAAGCGGAGCTTGATCGTTCGCGCCGCACGCAACGCCCCTTCAGCGTGGTGCTACTCGATATGGACGGCCTGAAGAGCATCAACGATCAATACGGACATCTGACCGGAAGCCGCGCGCTGGTGCGCATCGGAAAAGTTCTCCGCAATCACTCGCGGGCGATCGACACTCCTGCGCGCTATGGCGGCGATGAATTCGCGCTGGTGTTGCCGGAAGCCGGCAAAGACATTGCGACTCGCGTCGTGACACGGATTCGCGAACGCCTGGCTGCGGAAACCGAGGCCCCGACTCTGTCGGTCAGCGCCGGCGTCGCCGCTTTTCCCGAAGACGGCGATACGCCGGAAAAGCTTCTCGGCTCCGCCGACCGTGCTCTCTACATCATGAAGCACGGGGGCCGGAGCAGCGTGCAAAATCTGACGCGCATTGCCGCGTGCTTGTGAGGATGACCATTCGAAATGCCTCTCAAGACCAAATTCGTTTTTCACCGGGCGGAGCAGCGCATTTTGATGGAAATTCCCGTGCTGATCGACGGCCATCGCGAGGCACCGGGTTCGGAATCGACTTTTACGGAAAACGTGAGCGCGCGTGGCGCGCGGGTAATCAGCGCGCGCCGCTGGATACAAGGCGAATCGTTGAAGTTCGCCTCACGCACCGGAGAGTTTCGCTCCTCGGCACGAGTAGCCTACTGCCAACCGTTGCAAGGCGAAGGCTTTGCCATTGGCGTGGAGTTCCTCAACCCGAAAGGGCGATGGGTTGTTCAATCCCCCAAATAGCTTGACGCGAAAGCGGCGAGCGGATAGGAGAGCAACGCCTGGAACAAAGAGAGAAGTCAGACTACTAGCGCAAAAGTTGTAAGAAGTTCGAAGCGCTTGGCGGCCAAAAATAAAACTGCCAGGCGCTTCTTCTTTTTTGCTGTTTCATTTTTCTGCCGCAGCTTGCACTTTTCTGGCAACGAGCATCAGGCATTCTCCAAAAAGAAGCGAGAAGGAATTGAGCGTCCGGCGAATTTCCCTGTTGCGTTCTCGTTGTGCGGGATCCTTTTCCTTGCGAAAAGCCACCAACGTATAGAGCCACATCCAGGGCACGTAAATGGAATAAAAGTAGCTGATGGGCTTGATGTGCGTGTGGCGGACTTCGACTAGCTTGTAGCCAGAAACGTGCAGTTCGTAACGCAATTCGGGAAACGTGGCGAGGCCGATATGGTGGAGCGGATGCCGGGCGGATTCGTTCAGCGGGCGCGCATCGCGGCCGAAAAAGCCGCTGCCCAAGAAGCGCACGCGGGACCGCAGTGCCGTTATGTTTGGCGTGGTCAGTACGAGAACTCCACCAGGTTTAAGAATGCGATGGACTTCGCGCAGAAACGAAAAGTGATTTTCGAGGTGCTCGATTCCTTCCGTGGAGATGACCGCATCGAAACTCTGGTCGGGCCAGGGGAGTCTCGCATCCAGATTAACCTTTTGAAAGGACGCTCCAAGATAGGTGGCCGCTTCAAGATTGATGTCTGCGCCAATGGCCTCGAAACCTTGCTTCCGAAGCGCGAGCGTTAGGGAGGCCGTGGCCCCGCACGGCGCGTCGAGAACGCGCGCACCGGAAGGCAGGCCGAGGGTCGATAAGTGATTTAGTACGGAGCGCTGAATGACCGTGAGTTCGGGCAAGCTCATGTTTTTCGCCGCTTTCGGAGGACGTCTTCGTACACTTGTATTGTTCGGTCGACCATGCATGCTGCGGAAAAGCGCTCCTGCACTTCGCGGCGGCCCGCTTCGCTGAGTTTCTTGCGAAGGCTTGGGTCGGTCATCACTCGCAACATGGCAGCTGCAAACTCTTTTCCATTTGGCTCAACTACCAACGCTGTTCTTTCGTGATCCACGACCTCTGCCAAAGCTCCGCGATTCGTCGAGACCGACGGCAGCCCCGCCGCCATTGCTGCTTGCAGCGCCGTTCCAAGCCCTTCAAATTCGGACGGAAAGACGAAGGCGTCTAGAGCATCGTATACCGTGGCGACGTTGTTCACGAATCCGGGAAAAAGTACAGCTTCCGATTGCCCCAGCCGCTTCGCGAGCGCTTCCAGCTCTCCGCGACATTGACCATCGCCGGCGAGCAAGAGCCGCGTTTCGGGGTGCGACTTTCTCACTTCGGCAAGCGCCTCGATCAAATGCCGCTGGCCCTTTTCCGGAACAAAAACACTGACGCAGCCAAACAAAAACTCATGATCTTTTACGCCCCAGTTTTTTCGCGCGCTGCTTCTCCGTTCCGGAGAAGAAAGTGGCGGGACCTCCACTCCTTCATTCACGATGGAGATCCGCACTGGCGCAATTCCGCAATCGATCAGACTTTGCGCAACATTTTTGCTGTTGGCAACAAACCTCTCGACCACCGCGTAACGCGCGCGCGAAGCCCAACCCTTTCTTAGTGGGAAGCCTATTCTGCGCGACAAGAGCAGTGGCAGCTTTTTGTGCGCACCGGCTAGCCATGCAGCGGTCAAGGCATGAGGCTCGTTGAGATGTATAAGGTCGAAGTTGCTTTGTGCCAACAGTCTGCGAATGGTCGCAGCTGTCCCTATGCGCATGCCCAGCCTCGCTACTTCACGCACCGCAATTCCTGCCTTCTGGCTGCGCGTTGCAAGAGGTGAGCCATGCGGCGCAACAAGCTCCACTTTCACCGCGCGCTCGCGCAAACCGCGCAGCGTCAGCAGCGCCTGGCTCTGGCCGCCGCGCCACTCGCGCTCCAGATCCACATAAAGGACTTTCATGAGGCTTTCACAGTAGACGTGCGCCGTTCCGCTTCGATGAGTTTTCCCAATTTCTTAAATTTCAGCCAAACCGCGCGAGCAGCCATCCGAGAAATGAGCCGGCCGCGAGAACCGTCAAGAAATCCGCCGCGCAGCACAAAAACGCTGAAGCACGTCCAAGGCGTTGCCAGCCACATCGCTGCGCGCCAGTTCCTCTTTCCGGCTTCGAACATTTGCCGGGCCGCAAGCGTGGTGTAGCGTTCAACTTTGTCCTCATGCTCCGCGCGCGAGTGCATCGTGTAATGAAACAAATCTCCGCGCAGCCGTCCCGGTCGCCCCTCAAACTTCAAAACTTCGTGCACAATTCCCGAGAATCGCGCCCGGTCGCTCCGGTAAAGCCGCCGCTGATAATCCGGATACCAGCCGCAATGGTTAATCCACGCACCTAGATACCAGGCTCTTCGTGCCATTTCATACACGGGAAATTTTGGTTCTTGCTTCTTCCATTCGAGAAGTGACGCGCGCAGCTCCGAGCTCAGCTCTTCATCGGCCGCCAGGACAAAGACCCAATCGTTCGTCGCGCAAGAAGCTGCGAAGTTCCACTGTTCTTCGTAGCTGGTCCACGCGCGCTCAAAAACGGCAGCGCCGTGCTGTTTCGCAATCTCCAGCGTCCGGTCCTTGCTTCCACAATCCACCACTACAATTTCATCTGCAACACCTTGAACCGAGGCGAGGGCGCGCGGCAAATTCCGTTCTTCATTCAAGGTGATAATACAAACTGAGAAAAGGGGCATCACGCTCCGATAAACGGGGAATTCGGCGCTAGTATCTCACAGCCCGAAGGCGAAATCGGTCGAAGCCGGATATTGAGGCTGTCACTTCACAATGTTTCATTTGGGTATGCGCTTTGCTTCACTCACAGAACGAAAGACGCGCGCCGGATTCCCTGCAACGATCACGTTCGGGGGAACATCCCGAGTCACCACGCTCCCGGCGCCCACAATGGAATTCTCACCAATAGTCACTTTGCTCAAAATTGCTGCGCCCGATCCGATGGAAGCGCCCTTTTTCACGACGGTTTTTTCGACCTTCCAATCGGCCTCGGTTTTAAGTTCACCGGCTGGCGTGGTGGCGCGCGGATAGGAATCGTTGATAAACATTACGCCATGGCCGATAAAAACGTTGTCCTCAATCTCCACGCCCTCGCAAATAAACGTGTGGCTGGAAATCTTGCAGCGCCGCCCGACCCGGGCATTTTTCTGAATCTCTACGAACGCGCCGATTTTGGTTTCATCGCCGATTTCACAGCCGTACAGATTAATGAATCTCGAAAGCTTGACATCTTTGCCGAGCTTGACGTTCGGCGAGATGCATTGGAATTCACTCACAGGTTCACCGCCACGCCCCGGTTGCGGATGGATTTGTCTGCCGCTTCGAGAATGCGCACGATTCGCAACCCGTTCACACCATCATTAAAAGGAGTCGTGTTCTCCAGTATGCATTGCAGGAAATACGCGGTTTCCTCGGTGAGCGCCTCGGTCTGCTCGATCTGTGGCGACCACATGTCTCCGGAGCGGTAGCTCACCAGCAGTTGATGAATTCCTTTTCCATCCGAAATGCTCACACCTTTGTCGTACACTTTGATTTTCTCGTTAGTGTCCAGGTCATTCCATACCAGCATTTTTTTTTCGCCGCCGATCAGCGTCGTTCGCACTTTTACCGGCGAGAGCCAATTGACGTTGACATGCGCGATGATGCGATTGGGGAAGTAGATGGAAATAAAAGCAATGTCTTCCACTTCGTTCAAGTGTTTTTCGGCTGCGGCAACAACGCCTTCCGGCTTTTCGCGGATGATATGGTCCATGATGGAGAGATCGTGAGGCGCAAGGTCCCAGAGCACGCTGACGTCGTGCTGAAAGAGCCCGAGATTCACGCGCAAAGAATCATAATAAAAGAGCTTTCCCAGCGCGCCTTCATCCACCAGCTGGCGGATTTTTTTCACCGCACCGGTAAACAGAAAAGTGTGGTCCACCATGATCTTCAGATTCTTCCGGTCGGCCAACTCAATCAGCTCTTCTGCCTGAGAAGAGTTGCAGGTAAACGGCTTTTCGACAAAGACGTGCTTGCCATTGTTCAGCGCTTCCTTGGCCAGCGAATAGTGCGAAGCCACCGGAGTGATCACGCATACCGCGTCTACCTTGGTGGAATGAAGAACTTCCTTCTCGTCTGTAGTGAAAGGAATAGTGGGATAGACTTTGCGCAGGCGCTCTGCTGCCTTTGAACTTTTATCACAGACCAGAACGACCTCGGACTGTTCGTGGGCGTGAAAATTCCTGACGATATTCGGTCCCCAATACCCGAAGCCGAGAACACCGACACGAATCATAGTTTTCCTGCAGGCTGGGGCACGATCTCTCTCCGCAGCATCCTCAGACGCCACATTCGCTCGCAATTCCTCCGACGGCCTATTTCGCAGACCGCTTCAAGTTGCTGATGAGCGCGCCTGTCTATTTTGCCTGGAAGCTCACTCGAATCAAACTGTTGCCGACGCGGAATTCCGCGCCATCCATCAACATCGCCGCGCGCACGCGCTCTTCTTCGAAGAAAGTCCCGTTCGTAGAATCCATGTCTTTCAGATTGATGTACGTGTCGCGCACTTCGAGCAGGCAGTGATGCCGTGAGATTTCCGGATCGTTCAACGCCACGTCCGCTCCTTTGCGGCCCAAAACCACGCGGGGTTTGGTAAGCGTGTGGCTCTGTCCTTTCGAAGGGCCGGAGAGAATGCTGAGAACAACCTTCTTTTTTTCGGGGAGCTTCAATCCAGGATCGGGCGGCGGCAGATTCAGATTCGAACTCGTAGCATTGGCGCGGGCAAACGAAGGTAGCGGAGTCATCACGATGGTCGCGTCGGTGCGCCGCTTAATCTCTACGATGGTAGTTTTTCCGCATTTCGAGCACTTAAACTGCACTTTCGTATGCCCGCCGAATTCCGTGTCTTTGAGTAAATGTTCCGCACCGCAATGGATACAAGCTGTCTTCATGGTTCCACCCTAGCACCGTTCGAATCATTCGGAAGACCGCCTCGCATTTTTTCTGCCGCAAAAGTAAATCCACCGCTGGGCGAGTCACTTGCGCAATCGGGTCTGGAGTCGCCCTCTTGTGTTACGATGGCATGTTCAAAACTTTCAGGAGAACGCGTGTGCCGGAACATATTTCGCGCAAGGAACTAAAGCAGGACAAGATCAAGGAAACCATCGAGCACGGCGCAGAAGCCGTTATTTCTCACGGGCAGTTCGCCGCGATCGTAATTGCCGTCATCTTGGTCATCGCCATCGGCTACGCCGGATGGCACTTCTATATAGATCGTCAGACTGCCCAAGCTTCCGTAGCATTTGACAACGCTATGAAGGCTTATCAAGGCCGCATCGGAGGCACGCCTAATCCCTCGGACCCGAGTGAGCCCAGCTACTCCGATGAAAAGGCGCGCGCCCAGGATGCCTTCAACAAGTTCAACAAACTTGCAGACACTTATCCCTCAACGAATCCCGGCAAACTCGCGCGTTATTACGCCGCGCTTTGCCTGGAAGACCTGGAGCGGCAAAACCAGGCTCTCGAAGAACTGAAGAAAATCAGCGGAAGCAGTGACAAAGAACTCGCGGCCATGGCGCAGTACCAGATGGCCATCATCTACGGGCGCACCGGCAAAACTGATGATGCCGCCAAGCTGCTGCGAGCTTTGGCGGACAAGCCCAGCGTGCTTGTGCCGCGTCCGCTCGTGCTCTTGGAGCTTGCAGGTGTTCTTCGCAATTCGAATCCGAAAGAAGCCGCGAACATTTATCAGCAAATCAAGAAAGAGTTCCCGGACACGAACATCGCCGAACAGGCCGACCGCGGCCTCGATTCGATTGCGCCGAAGACCTGACCAGCGCGGCGAGATAAGCCTCGCGCAGTTCTACGGAACGAGATGGAGCGGACCATCGCAACTCTTCCCCCTTCGGCCCCGTGGGCCATGCGCGTGGAAGAAACCCGCGGGCGCCGTTTTCCAGAGCCGGACCATCCATACCGCAGCGCGTACGCCCGGGACCGCGACCGCATCATTCATTGCCGCGCGTTTCGCCGCCTCGAAGCCAAGACCCAGGTTTTCACCACCCGCTATTCCGACCATTTTCGTAATCGTCTGACGCATACGTTGGAAGTGGCGCAGATTGCGCGCACAGTCGCAGGAGCGTTGGGACTAAATACGGAACTCGCCGAAGCGCTCGCTTTGGTTCACGACATTGGCCATCCGCCGTTCGGCCACGCCGGCGAGCGCAAGCTGGACGAATTGATGCGCGCTCACGGCGGCCGCTTCAATCACAATTTGCACGCTCTGCGCATCGTCGAACATTTTGAGCAGCGCTATTTGGATTTTACCGGCCTGAATCTCACGTTCGAAGTGCGCGAAGGCATCATCAAGCATTCCCGGGAGTACTCTGACAGGGAATTTCCCGAGCTCCGCGAATATCTTCTCGACTTACGCCCGCCGCTCGAAGCGCAGCTTATCGACTGGGTCGACGAAATCGCTTACAACACGGCGGACATGGATGACGCTCTGGAAGCCGGACTGCTTAATCTCCGCGTTTTGTGCCGGGAGGTTTCGTTTTTTGAGGCTGCTTACGCGCCTGTGGACGCCGCGCATCCGGGAGCACGCGAGAAACTGAAATTCAACGAGGCTTTGAAGCACGTTCTGGATTTGCTAGCCACCGATCTCATCGAGTCCACCGAGCGGCGTGTTTTGGCATCCCGTGTTTCCTCTGCGGAGGATGTTCGCCGCGCCTCGAATCAGCTCGCGGGGTTCAGCGAAAGAGCGGCCGCTGAGAACGCAGCGCTGAAACGGTTCCTGTTTACTTACATTTACAATCATCCGACAATTACTGAGGATCGCGACCGCTCCGTGAAATATCTGGAAGAACTTTTCGCTTACTATCTCACGCAACCGGGCTCCATGCCCGCCTCTTACGAAGAATTTGCGCAGATGGAACCACGTCACGTCGTGGTTTGCGATTACATTGCCGGAATGACCGATCAATTCCTGCTGCGACAGCATCGTGAACATTTCGGCGGGTGAAAGATTGGCGGTCGTCGGTATGACTGCCCTGTAGGCGTGCAGCCTGCCTGCGCCTGCTTGCCGCCGGCAGGGTAGGCAGGCATGCTGCGGCATCCTGGCTCCATTGACCCTCGCCGCGGCGGTGAGTAGGATGGTTCGCTTACTGAGCCTGTAAAGAAGTTTGTGAGCAAGGAGACGCCGTGTACTGTTCCAAGTGCGGTGCACAGATGGCGGATGGCGCCGTGTTTTGTTCGGCGTGCGGACAAGCTTTTGCAGCTGCTGCCCCGCTAGCGCGTCCGGCGTATTCGCAAACGGTTGCCACCGCTCCGCGGGTGGAGTACGGCGGGTTCTGGCTGCGGTTCTTGGCTTACCTCATCGATGGCGCGGTGATCACGCTGGGAATTTTTGTTGTCGCTATCCCTTTGATCTTTCTCACCGGGCTCGGCACGCTCCTGAGCCAAATCCATCCGGAAGAAGATTTCAACGATGCGGGATTCTGGTTGATCATGGCGGTGATCTTTTTGATCGCCACGGTGAGTCTGGCGGTCACCTGGCTCTATCACGCATTGATGGAAAGCTCGGAGTGGCAAGCCACCGTTGGCAAAAAGGCGCTGGGGCTTGTGGTGACCGACATGGCGGGGCGGCGTGTGAGCTTTTGGCGCGCCACGGGAAGACATTTCGGCAAGATTGTGACGAACATGATCCCTCTCTTCATCGGCTACATCATGGCGGGCTTCACGGCCCAAAAGCAAGCGCTGCACGACATGATCGCTGGCTGCCTGATCTTGCGCCGGGATTGAAACTAAGACCCCAGATTCTCAGATGTTTTTGCCCTCCTCCTAGGGTGGCGCCTCAGAAGTAACGGCGCGAATTCGTTTCGCCTAACACATGGTAGGGGCGGGGCTTGCCCCGCCCGCTGCGCCTCACGTAGTTGCGGGACGGCACACTAGTCTAGAACCGAAGGAACGGCCCGAACGCCAGCCGCACGTTGTGATGCGTGGCCTTGCCAACGAAATACATTTCGTCGCCACCTTCCAAGCGCAAGCCGATGGGGCCGAGATGTCCTTCCACTCCCAGGCCAGGGTAGAAAACGGCGCTCACATTGTTCGAACGAAGATTTTGCACGGAGCTTGTGAACGAGCTGAAGGTCGCCGGCTTGGGACTCAGCATGAAATTGATGAAGCCTCCTTTCAGCGTGACAAACGGGCGAATCGCGTGACGGCTCCCAATAAACTTGAAGCCGCCCAGCCCGTGAAGAACCTTCATATTGCTATTTCGAAATGTGACGGTGCCGCCGGTCGTGCTCGTAAAACCTTCGGTGAAGGCCTGGTCGAAGTCGTAGCTCATTTCTCCTTCGAACATCACGTGAGGGAACACCTTGTAGCCCACGCGTCCTCCCAATCCCGCCATGTTGGTGTTCGTTTGGGTCATCCGGAAATAATCCCCGTAGGCGCCAACTTGAATTTGATCCTGGGCTTTAGCCAATGGCGCCAGCCAACCTGCCAAGAATGCCAAGAACAAGAGTAGAGCAGCACGCTTCATACACGAATCTCCTTGGACACTGAAGTTGGGATTGCAAAAAAAGCAGGATTTGCCTGAGGCTAGGGAAGGCTTCTGCTTTCAACCTTAGATGTGCATCTCGTGAACGGAGTTGCCAGCAGGTGGCGGCTAACGATTAAGAATCTGCCGCACCATGTCACTGAGTTGGCGCGCGATGGACAATGAACTCCATTCCTG
>JAWOLO010000612.1:0-5080 GCA_033853375.1 Terriglobia bacterium | reverse complement strand
GGGGTCGGTGGCCGCCTTGGAAGTTGCCGGCCGCGTTGCCGCGGCGGACTTGGATTTTTGATACTTTCGCTTGACCTGGTTCACGTAGGAAACCGTCTCGCGGTAGGGCGGAACGTTGCCATATTTCTGCACTTTGTCCGGGCCAGCGTTATAGGCAGCGAGCGCGAGGGTCAGATTGTTGTTGTAGAGCTGCAGCAATTCCTTCAAGTAGCGTGTACCGGCGTCAATGTTCTGTTGGGGATCGAAAATGTCTCTCACGCCGAGGCGAGCAGCGGTCTCCGGAAGCAACTGCATCAACCCGCGAGCGTTCTTGGGGGACACGGCCTTCGGGTCGAAGTGGGACTCAACTTCCATCACGCTGGAAACGAGCTCAGCGTCGACGCCATAGCGCGAGGCAGCGGCGGTGACGAATTCGCGATAGGGCGAAGGTGGCGAGGTAGCTGGCGGAGCGACGGGTGGGTCCGGCGTGACGGGCGTAAACACTTCTTCCGGTTCGATTTTCACCACGTCCGCGGTTTGGACGTCGACCCAACCGCCTTGGAGTTCCAGGCGGTACTTGTCGCCAAGAAGTTGGTAGCCGGTGACGTGAAGGCGTTCGCCGCTGCGAAGAACGATGTATTCGGCCCGAGCGGAAGAGGCGGTCAGAAAGAGCAGCAGGAGGGGAGAGGAAGCGAACCTGAACATTTGCCTGAAGAATTTGTGCAGCGGGGCCCGCGGTGCCACAAACACTCTTGCCTGTGCGGTTTTGTCCTTACAAATGGCCGACAGCAAAGCGCAGCCAGGAATGGCTGTGCCACCAAAACCCGCTGTCCGTGCAAGGAGTTTCAGGCACATGGAGTGGCCTCGCGAAGGGCAAATTGTTCGATGGCGTGGGCAACACCGTTTTCGTCGTTGGTGGCGGTTTCGTGCCAGCCGAAGGTCTTTAATTCTGGCACGCTATTGCCCATGACCACAGGAATACCGGCGAACGTGAGCATTTCAAGGTCATTGTGATTGTCGCCGATGGCCATGACTTCTTCGCGGGCATAGCCGCGCAGCGTAGTCCATTCGGCGAGCGAAGCGCCTTTGGAACAAATTGGATTGAGGACATCAATCATGGCGAAGTCGCGGCGCTCGTACATGGTGACGGCGAGGGCGAATGCTTGGGCCCCGGCTCCGTCGGGGTAAACGCCAGCGGCGGCGCGCAGGGCTCGCTCCGCGTCGCGCATGGGAGCGACCTTCCCGGAAAGCATCACCTGAATAGGGTCTTCGGTCAAGCAGGTTTCTAACGGATTCGCGAAGCCGATAAATTCTTTGTTTCGTGAGTAATAGGCGTACCGAAGGGTGTCGTCGGGTTCGAGGCGCTCGAGCATAAGTTGATTTTCGGCGGGACGGTCGAAGATCACGGCGGCGCCGTCGCGCCAGGGTTTCGTAACGTGGAGAACATGTTCCGCGATTTGGCGCGGGAGCAAATGGCGCAGATGCGTGCGGCCATCGTTCGAGCGGATGAGGGCACCGTTGTTGACGATCATCGTTAGTGGTGCGTCGAGCTGACGCGCCACGGGCATGGCGAAATCGTAGCGCCGGCCGGTGACGAGCGCGACTTCTATGCCGCGGCGAGCGGCTTCGGCAATGGCGCAGCGGTTTGCTTCGGAAACCTGCCAGCGGCTGTCCAGAAGAGTGCCGTCAATGTCGAGCGCGATGAGTCGAACGGGCATGGTTCTATTGTAGCGGGCGGAGAGGGTTGCAGGTTGAAAAGTTTGGGCGTGGCACGTAGGAGGGGGGCTGACGCTACGTACGAGGACAGGGAGGCACGGTGTTGACTGTGATTGTGCTCGGGCTTCAATCAAGCCAGGATCCCTCACTGCGCCTGCCTGCGGCAGGCCGGTTCGAGATGACAGTGTCGTAGAGAGCTTGCAAGAAGCAAACGCGTCACGCCGCAAGACGAAGGCATCAAGGGAGTGCGGCGCGGAGCGATGAAAATGGTAGACTGAGAGAATTATGAGTCAAAAAGCGAAAATTGTGACGGTGAGTTCGAATCTGGTGGAGCTGGAATGTTCGGCGTGCGGGAGGAAGTACGACGCTTCCGTGGAGCAACATTTGTGCACGTGCGGGAAGCCGCTGCTGGCGCGCTACGACCTGAAGCATGCTGCGGGGACATTTACGCTGCAGGCGTTGAAGGACCGTCCGCGAACGCTGTGGCGTTATGCGGAAGTACTTCCCGATGACCCTCCGGTGTCACTGGGCGAAGGCATGACGCCGCTGCTGCATGCGAAGAGGCTGGGCGCGACGATGTCCCGCGGTTCAGGGCACCTTGAAAATCTTTATGTAAAGGACGAAGGCTTGAATCCCACGGGCTCGTTCAAAGCGCGCGGGATGAGTGCCGCGGTCACGCGAGCGAAACGGCTTGGCGTGAAGGCGTTGGCAGCGCCCACAGCGGGGAATGCGGGAGGCGCGTTGGCTGCCTATGCAGCGGCGGCAGGCATTCCTGCGGTGATCGTGATGCCGGCGGATACGCCTTCGGCCAATGTGATGGAGTGCCGGGCGTTTGGTGCGAAAGTGGTGAAGCTCAACGGCTTGATTTCGGATTGCGGAAAATACGTCGCCGAACACAAAGACCGCGAAGGATGGTATGACGTCTCAACGCTAAAAGAGCCCTATCGCGTGGAAGGCAAAAAGACCATGGGCTACGAGCTGTGGGAGCAATTTGGCGGGAAATTGCCGCATGTGGTTTTTTATCCCACGGGCGGCGGCGTGGGGCTGATTGGGATGTGCAAGGCGTTCGACGAACTGCAGGAAATGGGGCGGATTGGTTCGGAGCGGCCACGCATGGTGGCGGTGCAGGCGGAGGGTTGCGCGCCCATCGTGAAGGCGTGGGAAGCGCACCAGAGTTCGGCGCAGTTTTTCCCGAACGCGGCGACGATCGCTTCGGGATTGCGCGTGCCGGGGCCGCTGGGCGATCAGTTGATCTTGCGAATGCTGCGGCAGACGAACGGAACGGCGATCGCGGTGACGGATAAGGAGATGCTGCACGCGGGAAGGGAATTGGCTTCACTAGAAGGAATCTTTGCCGCCCCGGAAGGGGCAGCGACGGTGGCAGCGGCGCGCATTCTCGCAGCGTCGGGGTGGATCAAGCCGCATGAGACGGTGGTGCTGTTCAACACCGGGACAGGTTACAAATATTCCGAGGCGTGGGAGAAGGCGCTCGAGTCGACGGCTCATAGCTAACGGCCGGCGGAGTGGCGAAGTCGAATTTCGAAAGGCGAAAATCGAAACGCGAAATTCGAAAATCGAAAGAACATCGCCCTAAGGCGTAAGGAATTTGGAGGGTTGGGTCCGGTGGCGACGCGCCGGCTTTATTACGACGATTCGTTTCTGAAGGAATTCACTGCGAAAGTTTTGAGTTGTAAGCCTGCCGCGACGGCCTCTTCACCGGCATCGAAAGTTCCAGCCTGGGAAGTGATCCTCGATCAAACCGCATTTTATCCGAACTCGGGTGGGCAACCATGCGACTTCGGGAAGCTGGGCGACGCAGAAGTTCTTGACGTATGCGATCGCGGCGAAGAAATCGTTCACGTTGTTGACCGGCCAGTCGAAGCCGGTGGGGTGAAAGGTTGCATCGATTGGGCGCGGCGGTTCGATCACATGCAGCAGCATACGGGGCAGCATTTGCTGTCCGCAATGTTTCAGAAGCATTTCGATTTGCCGACCGTTTCGTTTCACCTTGGCGCGGAAGTGTGCACGATTGATATGCGCGGTCGGGAGCCGTCGGAAGAAGTTCTGGAGGGGGCAGAGCAGGCTGCGAACGAGATGATTTTCGAAGACCGCTGCGTGAGTGTTCGCTACGAGACAGCAGAGGAATTGTCGCGGTTGGGAGTACGCAAAGAAGTGGACCGCCAGGGCGTGCTGCGGGCGATCGAAATCGAGAGCGTCGAATTGCAGCCGTGCGGCGGAACGCACGTGAAGAGTACGGGACAGATTGGAATGATCCTGGTACGGCGCTGCACGAAAATTCGACAGGATTGGCGCGTGGAGTTTGTGTGCGGCGGGCGCGTGGAGAAAGTGGCGCGAAGGGATTTTCAATTGTTGCGTGAGGCCGCGGATAAATTGAAATGCGCGCCCGAGGATGTGGTTTCGTCCGCCGAGCGGGCGCTGACGGAACGCGACGCGAATTTCAAGAAGATTCGCGTGCTGCTGCAACGCCTTGCGGAGGCCGAAGCTGCGCTTGCACTGCAATCGGTGGCGGCTGGGCCTGATGCGCTGCGCGTCGTTTCTCGAGTTTTTGAAGATGTTCCGGGGGAGTATCTCGGCTTTTTCGGCACGGCGATTGCGAAGATGGAAAAAACTGTAGTGCTGCTTGGCTTGGCTAGTGCAGGCGATTTGCTCTTTGCGCAAAATCCTTCGTCAGAAAAAGATATGAACACACTTCTGAAACGAGTTTTCGAAAAATGCGGCGGCAAGGGCGGTGGAACGCGCGACTTTGCTCGGGGCAAACTCGGGGATCCTTCGCAGGTGGGGAATGCGCTGGCTTTGGCGAGAGAAAAGTTGTCCGGGGCCTAGGGCTGCGCTATAAGCAGTGTGCGATTTGCCGACAGAACCGAAGCGAGGCATCGGATGACGGAGAAAATCACGCGGCGACACGCGTTGAAATTGAGTACGGGCGCGGCTGTGGGCGCAACGGTATCGCCGCTGCTTGTTTCGGCCGCAGATCGCGTAAACAAGATGAGCGATGCTTCTTCTAAGCTGATGAGTTCGGAGTCCAAAGTTATGCCTCCCACCGCCGACAACGAGATATGCTTTTTGCGCGCTAGGGATCTTGCGCAGATGATTCGCGAGAAGAAATTGTCGTCGCGCGAAGTGATGGAGGCGCATTTGAAGCAAATTGCGCGCGTGAATCCGAAAGTGAATGCGATCGTTACGCTGGTTCCGGAAGAGCAGTTGACGGCGCAAGCGCTGGTGGCAGATGAAGCCATCGCGAAAGGGAATTGGCTGGGACCGCTGCACGGGCTTCCGGTGGGCGTGAAAGATTTGCACGAGACGAAAGGGATTCGAACGACGCACGGGTCACCGCTTTACAAGGACCACATTCCGAATGTGGATT
>JAWOLO010000611.1:0-7552 GCA_033853375.1 Terriglobia bacterium | reverse complement strand
ACGTTCACAAATGGCTGATAAACGCCAGGGTTGAATCCCCGTACGCTTGAGTTCTGGTCATAGTTGAATCTGTAAAATACTGTCCAGGCACGCGTTATGTTCCAGTCTAAACGTCCAAGATAATTTCTTGCAGTAAAGGGTGAATTGAAGCTGCCGGACAAGGAAGTAAAATCACCATTCAGCGAAACGGGGTTTTGCAACGTTTGATCGGTACGCTCCACGTCGCCGAAGAAAAAGAGTTTATCTTTCCAAATAGGGCCACCCAGGTCACCACCAAACTGCTTGCGCCCGAAATTTAAAGCCGGCTGTGTTGGCGTGATAGGAGCGATTCGCGCGGAGGTCTGATTGCTGCGGCCATAATAAAAGGCGTCTCCATGGAACTGGTTGGTTCCCGATTTCGTGACGACGTTGACGGTGCCGGTAGAAGTCACTTCCGTCGAAAGATCCAGCGTCGATTGAGCAACCTGGAATTCGGCGATCGCGCTCTGCGGAATGTTCTGGGTTGTGGTGCCTACGGTCTCGTCGGAAATGTCAACCCCATCTACCATGATTCTGGCCGCGCGACCGTAACGTCCGCCGAACGAGAGCGATGAGTAGCCGTTCTTTGTCGGGTCGAAAGTCGAACCATCCTGAATCTGAACGCCCGGCTCCAAGGTTGCCAGATCCAAGAAGTTACGCCCATTGACGGGCAACTGGTCGATATCTTTTGCTGTTAACACGTCCTGAACGGTCGCCTGCTCCATGTTAACCTGTGCAGCCGCGGCTGTGACCTCTACCACTGACGTTGCAGCACCTAATTCCAGTTGTACGTTTACGGTCGACACCTGTCCCACTTGAACGACAGCCGAGGTTTGAGTCGTCTTGAAGTTTGCGGTCTCAACGCGCACGACATAAGTGCCGGGAGCAACCGACCCCAAATTGAAGAGTCCCGACGCTCCTGTTGTTAGGGTCACACTGAATCCAGTTTCCTTGTTCGAGATTGTTACCTTGGCACCCACTACAACAGCACCTTGGGGATCTGTGACGATCCCCGTCACGCCACCAGTTGAAACGGTGGCCTGGGCGGCTAGCCGGGCCGGCGAGGCTAGCCCCGCGATGATGAGAATCCCCCAAGCGAACATTAGGAACGAATTGGCTCTTCTCTGCAGAATGCGCATTTCCCCTCCATTTTCCTTTAACTGTTAGTCTGAAAGTTGGCCGAAAGAGGTGGCGGCTGGTTCCCCGTTCCGCAGAATCCGCCACAAAACACGCGCGTTGGCCTGGAGAGATTTTACCCGCGGTGTTATCTAAGACAGCCCGCTGTCTGAAATACAGCAAGATGCAAGCCAAGGTCAAGCCAAAATAAGTGTTTCTTTATCTGAACGTTAGGCCCCATTTATATGGACTTGATGTTATCCATGTATGCGTATTGGAATAATTGTATGAAAATTCGTAGAACTAAAGAGGCTAGCATTTTAGCCCTGGTTGCGAATGCGCGCGGCCAGCGAGCGGGAGCGCTGCCTCGCGATGTCCACGAACTTCGCATCGCCGGCGATCTGCTCGAGCATGGGGAGCAGGCGCTTGGGCTCCGGGAGCAGACTGCGGTTCAAGTCCGATTCGAATTGTAGCAGCGCATCATTGACACCCAAGCGGTCGTACTTCATGCGCCGAGAGATCAAGTCGGCGTCCTCCTGCTGCCGTGCCAAGCCCTCGAAAATTTGCAGGAGTTGCGACGCCGCCTGATTCATCGTGTAGTTGAATTTTGTCTCGTGGACTTCTGCGCCGCATTCCCAGTGAAATGTTTTCTCGCCGAGATAGGCAATCTTGCGATGAACGTCGAGGTCCTGCCCTTGGAAGTGTTTCAGCTCGGCGGCGAGCTCAAACATTTTGCTGCGCAGCGCCGGGCCGACTTGGAAGGGCGAAGCGCCGGGGTCCTCATCGAGCTGCCGGATTTCATAGGACGCCAGATCGGAATCCTCGCGCACGCCGATTTCAATGAGTTCAGGAGAGCTGCCTTTGAAAACACGCCGAAATTTTAGTTTCGCTTCGCAAGCTGCGGGGGCAGGAAACACAGAGGAGGCAAGCCAGCAAGCCGCTCCGACGATCAGAAAAAACCGCAAGAAGAAAGTTCTCATCATCACGTCTACAAATCGCTCATTATGCGGATAGGATGCGCGGCGCCCCGCCACGCGTTGCGCGGCCCGTTCGAATACGAGTTTCTTGACTCACCGAATCCACAACCGCCGCAAGAAGTCGCGGCTTACCGAGTTCTTTTACCCGAGGTAACCCGAACCGTTGCCGCGCCTGCTCCATTTGCAAGTGGCATAACGCTACAGCCAACGCGTCCGCCGCATCTGGCGGCTCCGGCGTCGCGTTCATCGACAGAATCGCGCGCACCATGATTTGCATTTGCCGCTTGTCGGCTTGTCCGTGGCCAGCAATGCTGGCTTTTACTTCCCGCGGCGCGTAGCTATGAACTTCCAAGCCATGCTGCGCCGCCGCCAGCAAAACGACGCCGCGTACTTCCGCCAGCCGCAGCGCGGTTTTCACATTCAAAGCAGCAAAAATACTTTCCACCGCCATCACGTCCGGAGCAAATTCCTGAATCAGCTTGGAGAGCAGCGCATGCACCTCTTGCAGCGCCGCGCCGTCCCCATCCTTGTGTTTCTTGGCGGCAACTTTCAGCGCTCCATAATGCAACATCCGGCACTGCCGCCCGTTACCTTCAATGATGCCGTAGCCTGTTGGTCCGGCGGCGGCCGGGTCAACTCCCAGAACGCGCATCCAATTCTTCATTGCTCCATCTTGGCGCGAGGCTGTTGCTGCGTTCATCGCGACAATTTTACGGCGAACTTCCCTCTCTCGCTACCCTTTTGTAATTTCACAAGCGGCCGGATTCCCGATTCGCAGACGATCAAAAAAAACTTCGTTCAACTTGTTTTGAGGATGCCTCTTGGTGGTCCAGCATTAAGAGCGATCAATTTTCCGTGGAGAAGCAACAGCTTCCGCGTCTGAGCGCCCCAAAATAAAAACGGCCACTGCATGTTTTGCAATGGCCGCAACTGAGGCAGAATATCTGTGAATTCTGTAACGAGGAGTCGAGCCGGTTAGTTCGCCGCTACGGCCGCTTGAATTTCCGACTCGTCGATGTCGAAGTTCGCGTAGACGTGCTGCACGTCGTCGTGCTCTTCGAGCGCTTCCACCAAGCGCACCATTTGCACTGCCTGTGGGCCGGTGAGTTTGATGTAATTCTGCGGCACCATGGCGATTTCCGCAGAAGCCGGCTTGATTCCCGCCTTTGTCAGCGCATCCTTCACTTTCTCCAGGGCTTCCGTAGGCGTCACGATGTACCAGGAAGAGCCGTCGTCTTTGAAATCTTCCGCGCCCGCATCCAGGACCAGGTCCAGCAACTTGTCTTCGCTCGCGGCTTCCTTGGGAACGGTAATTTCGCCTTTGCGGTGGAACATCCATCCCACCGCGCCGGCTTCTGCGAGGTTTCCGCCGTTCTTGCTCATCAAATGGCGGAACTCTCCCACCAGCCGGTTACGATTCGTAGTCACGGCCTGGATCAACATCCCCACGCCGCCCGGCCCATAGCCTTCGAAGGTCACTTCCTCGTATTGCTCGCCTTCGAGTTGGCCCGTACCGCGCAGAATCGCGCGCTCGATATTGTCGTTCGGCATGTTCTCGTTCTTCGCCGCGGCGATGGCGGTGCGCAAGCGCGGGTTGGAATTTGGATCCCCTCCGCCGATGCGCGAGGCAATCGTGATTTCTCGGATGATTCGTGTGAACACGCGGCCGCGCTTCGCGTCAGTGGCCGCTTTCTTATGCTTAATGGTGGCCCATTTTGAATGCCCGGACATGACAAATCCTCGTTTTCGCGTGACCCGGCACTCGGCTGGGCCATCGATTCAATGTAGTTTCGCGCCGCAATGGCGTCGCACAAAGCCGCCCATTCACGGTCGCGCAAAGGGAACGACACCAGTGCGGAATCTTTCGGTGAACCGCAAACCCCTGCGGAACTGCCTTAGTCTAGCACACCCACCCTCCTTCCGAAACACAGGGTATACTCTCCCCGAGGCTTCCCTTTTGAAAACTTACGGTTCCTTCGCGGCCATGATTCGCCGCAGAAAATTTAGCGAATTGCGTCATGCCTAACCAACGATACCGCGTCCTTTTCGTCGCGTCTCATCCCGTGCACGACTTGGCTGAGTGTCCCGGCACTTAGCGGTCCACATCGCTTCTTCCCAACGCCGTTGCATATTGCGCCGCGATAGCGTCCCAGGAAAAATAGCGCTTTTGTGCGCTGCGGCTTCGTTCAGCAAGAGATTCTCGATATGCGTCGTCGGCCAGCACGCGAACCAAGGCCGGACCAAACTCGTTCCTGGCTTCGGCAGGCAGCAGGACAACACCTGCTTCTGTTATCGGCGGCGCCGTTTCCGGGCCCTCAGAGGCAATGACAGGTAATCCGCAGGCGATGCCTGCAATGGCGCTGCCTCGCCGGGAAGAAATCTGCCCTCTCGCAAACAACATGGCATGGCAGGCTCCCAGGACTCGAACGATGTCGTCCCCGGCTAGGAGGCCATGCACAATTACCTCTACGGAGACACCGTTGAGTCTTTTCTTTAATTCTCGTCCCGCTTCTATGGAATTGCGGCCTACAATCACGAGCTGTAAACTCCCAATCTTCTGCGCGGCGTGCCGCACAGCTACGGCAATCCATTCCACCTCATCCCTTCCCGCAGGGCCAGGCGAAACGGAAAAAACGCAAAGGGCTCTTGTCCCGCTTGCATTGTCCTTTTTCACTCCCCAAACGCTTTCTGGACAAGGCAAATTAGCGCCAACCGGGATGAAAGCGATGTTTCGAGACCCGCTTGGAATCCACGAGGCTCTTTCGGGCGGATAAGTCAAAATGGCAAGGTCAGCCATTCGGAGGACTTTCCGCATAGCATACGTTTGCAGCATCCGTCGTGGACGATCAATCATTCGGGTTCCGGCAGACGGAGCGCCGTCATGGAAAACCACAGCGCATCGTGCCCCGGGCTGCTTCAGAGTTCTCATGAGGTCCGGCAGGTGCAAAGGAAAACCGTGCCTAGACCACGCTAGGGCAGTGTATTGCAAAAGGAACCAGCAGCCTTTTTGTTCCTCGGCCGTTTTCCGCAGCTCCTTCAAAGCGTCGCGCCAGCCCTTTTCCATCCACCGTACCCTCAGAAGCTCCAGTGAGACCCCATGTTTCTGGAGCGCATCACTCAGGTATCGGCAGTAATCTTCGACCGCATCTGTGGGAGTATCAGGCTGCCCGAGCACTGCCACGCAACGTTGCATCATGAAAATTCAACCGGAAAAATGTCCTTGACAAGATTGGGGAGATGATAAAAGTCCACTCATTCGTGAACGTTAGCTTAGCATGTCCAAGCCACTACCGTGAGCAGCGGCGCAAATTGGATTCCGAGACGTCTGCACGCTGTACGCGCAAGTACCGCAACTGATATGTTACCGGGCGGGCTGAAAATGCCTCAGAAATGAAGCTGCTGATCTATTCTCATTTCTTTGCGCCGAGCATTGGGGGCGTTCAAACAATCGTTCTTTCTTTGGCCCGTGGGCTTGCCGAGTTGCGAGAGTCGAACGGCGCCCGCGAGTTCAAAGTTACGCTGGTCACGCAAACTCCGGCAGAGGATTTTGACGACGGGAAACTTCCGTTCACTGTCATTCGCCTGCCCAGGTTTATAGATCTATGGCGCCTAATTCGCGCCTCAGATGTCGTTCACCTTGCTGGTCCTGCGCTCGCCCCTCTTCTGCTTGCAAACTTATTACGAAAGCCGTTCGTAATCGAGCACCACGGATACCAAGCCATTTGCCCAAACGGTTTGTTGTTTCATCACCCATCGAAAGAAGTCTGCGCAGGGCATTTTGAAGCTGGCAATTACTTGGAATGCTGGAATTGCAATGCGAAAATCGACGGTAGCTTAGGTTCCCTTCGGCTTCTAGCCTCGACATTCCTTCGCTGGGCAGGCTCCCAGCGTGCGGCCAAAAATATCGCCCCGAGCAGTCACGTTGCGGTTCGGCATGGTTTGCCCCGAACGACAGTGATCCTCCACGGCGTAGAAGCGCCCCTGCAAGAAACGGAGGCCAAACCAAAAGCGCAGGCCGCTGGAAGAAGCACTTTTGCCTACTTGGGCAGGCTCGTGGTCGAGAAGGGTGTGACCGTCCTGCTGGAAGCAGCCCGCTTGCTCTTCGCCCAAGGGTGTGAGTTCAACGTGCTGCTAATCGGGGACGGAGATGATCGCGCTCGCCTAGAAGAGCAAATCGCCGCGGCACGATTGGAATCTCGTGTGCGCATCACCGGATTTCTTTCCGGGGATGCCTTGCAGCAGGAACTCAGCAGAGTAGGAACCATCGTCATTCCCACGATTATGGAGGAAACCGCCGGGCTTGCGGCGATTGAGCAGATGGCCGCGGGGCGCTCCGTGATCGCGTCTGCGACCGGCGGCCTAGGAGAAATAGTAGACGGCGCAGGGCTTACCTTTCCTCCGAACAATCCTTCGGCCTTGGCGAGAGCGATGAGGAGGATTCTCGACGAGCCCAGTCTCGCTTCCTCATTAGGTGCCTTAGCCCGCCAGCGCATGCTCCAATCCTTTTCTCTTGGTGCTATGATCGACAGCCACGCACGCCTTTATCGCAGAGTCTTAGCTGAGCAACAAAATTGATTCCCGCTACTCTGACAAATGACGGTCTTCACGAATTCGTTGTGGAACGTGTCCTTAGCAGGTACGTTCGTCAGAATATGCATGCTGCCGACCTCGGGAGTGGGCCTGGCCGCATGGCCGTGCGACTGAGCGCGATGGGCTGTGACGTGATCGCCGTCGATCGCAATTCTGACGGATTTAAGGCCGGAGTTCCGCATGTCGTCCTGGATTTTGACCAGCCGGACTTTGCGTCGCTGCTTGGACCGGGCTCGTTCGACCTGGTCACTGCTGTTGAAGTCATCGAACACGTAGAGAGTCCCATCGGCTTCTTGCGCAACGTTCGGCGCCTTCTTGCCCCAAATGGAGTTGCAGTGCTTACCACGCCAAATGTGGACTCGCTCCCAGCACGATCCAAATTCCTTCTCAGGGGCAAGATCCGCACGATGGATGAGCACAGCGAACCTACGCACATCTCGCCGATATTCTTTGACTTGTTGCGACGACAGTTTCTGCCCCGCGTTGGCCTACGCCTCCGGGAGCACTTCGTTTTCCCTCCCGGCGGGTACCAACTGACTCGTAAACCTCTCGCGCGGGCCTTTCGTCTGGCTTCGTTTGCCTTTTCTGGAGAAGCCCTCCTCGGTGATAATCACGTTTTTGTTCTCGAGGCCGCGCCATGAACTTCTCTGCGCAGGTTCTTCCCGGCAATCTTCGCCGCAGCCCCTTCATGGCCTTGGCGTTTGTTCTTCTCTTTGTCGTCGCCGCCTATAAGGCCGCGGGTTTCATCATTGCCGACGACATGACGGGGCTTGGGTTGGTGGCGATGGCCGTGCTGGTCTGCGCCCTGGTGATCGCCATTCTCAACGATTGGCGTAAGGGCCTCTATTTCT
>JAWOLO010000610.1:0-3930 GCA_033853375.1 Terriglobia bacterium | reverse complement strand
GGACCTCGAGTCGTGTCGCATGCACAACGTAGCGCCTAAGTTTGAAAACGACTAAGAGAGCTAAGAGATACAACCCGACAAGTGTAATCGTGACGAGCTTGTGCGCCCGCAAAAACTCCTTAGCCGTCGCAAATGACCGGTCAAGGGATCGGCGGAAGACAGGTCCAGCGCTTTCATCCGGTTGGCCCAACTGGCGAGCTTGCCAGAGTGGAGGATTATCTGGTTCCAGGAGCCGGCCGCGCTCCTCCTCGCGAGCCTCGCGGACACGAAGCAAGATATCCGAGATTTGCTGGTCCTGCTGAGAGACCTCATTTTGCAGCGTAAGCACTGTATTAAGTTGCTCTTGGACTTGCGATTTTGCTGTCTGAATCTTGTCCAGTTGCTCTTTTATACGCTCGACGACGGGTTCAATTCCCGGAGATTCGCGAATGTGGATCCAGGTGGCCACCCATTCCGGTTGTTGGGCTTCGAGGGTTTGGATTTGTTCTTCTAGTTTCGCTGCTCGCAGCGTCAGGAGTTTACGTTCTGCCCCATATTCGAGGTTTCGAGAGCGCCAGTACCGCTGTTCGTCCTCCAGTTCCAACGGTGTAGGAGTACCAGCTAGAAGCTCCCTAGTTTGCAGCGCTCGCCGACGAATCTCGGCGGCTTGTTCCGCGGCTTTTCTTTCTGATTCAAGAACTTCGGATTTGGGTATGAGCTGATTGCTAATTTCGCGCAGCAGGTGGTCTAGCTCCTCTGCACGGTCAGCGATCCTCGGCAAAGGAATCGGTTGATTTCCTGATTGATTTGAATGGACTGACGCAGTTTCGCTTTGCTGCGGCTGCTTGATGTCGTTCGAAGTATCGGAATGTGCTGCTTGCGTTTGTGCATGGACCTCGCACTGCGTGAAAGGCGTTAAGAAAAGCGTATTCGCGATTAGGTATATGCTAAGCCGGTCAAAAACCTTCCAAACAACGGCTCTTTCGTTAATGCGATGAGATGACCCTCGTTGGGTCAAAGCCGTAAACCCTCTTCCTAGACCTGAGCTGGCTTGGGCGCACTACGGAATACTATGGCCGTGTGATCCGCGTCGCACACTGTCAGAAGTGACAGACGGCTCGGAGTTGGACAAAGAGACTGCTACTCAAGTAAGGCAGTTTCTAGCGTTTTCCCAGGGTAGTTCATGATCCTTCCTCCCTCTTGCCATTTTCACCTCTGCTGGGCGATCTTCTTGTCTTGATTCTCACCCCGCTGTCACTTTTGACAGTTAGTGAAACGTAGCACCACGTGCGAATGTGGGCCTGCCCGGAGATCAATCTCTTGTAGATTCTCAGACGATGGTACACGTCCAACAGGCTCCAAGGGCCTGTTCTGAACCATCTTCAGGAAGGCGAGGCACAGGAAAGGTGCAGCGACATGAAATTAGCAAGAAAATTTATGGTCACAGCGCTCTTGGCCGTGCCAGTGTTTGCGGCATCGGCCGGGCGCACGCAGGAAGAAAGCTTCGATGCGCGCGAGCAAAACTTTCGCGCTTACATCACGTTGCTTAGGGCTGATATTAAGGCCGAGAGAAAAGACATCATTAATGCCATCATGCAGTTCAGCGATACCGACGCAGCGAAGTTTTGGCCCATTTTTCAGCAATATGATGCCGAGCTGACTACGATCGGAGATGGCCGCATGCAGCTCATCGTGGACTATGCACGGAACTACGAGAACCTGACGAATGAGCAGGCCGACACGCTCATGAGCAAAGCCTTTGAGCTCGAAGCTCAGAGAGCCATCTTAAAAAAGAAGTATTTTGACAAGATGAAGACCGCCCTCTCTGCCACGCAGGCCGCTAAGTTCTTCCTCGTCGAAAACCAGATCCAGCACATCGTTGATCTTCAAATTTCCGCTAGCCTGCCAGTGGTGCAAACGGCATCGAACTGAAGCCTCAGCATTAAAAAGGAGAAGGACATGCGAAATTCAGGGAAGCAACGATGTGGAATGCTCCCAGCAGTGCTTCTGGCATGTGCCGCGTTGACTCTAGCCAATCCAATTTGGGCGCAGCGGAACATGGTGACTGTACCTGCGGGGACCTCACTCCTCGTGCGGATGATTGACACCGTGGACTCAAGCAAAACCCGGTTGGCTCTCGTTTCTCTGCAAGCCTTGAGACCAACCTCGAAGTCGCGGGAGTAGTGCTCGCCCCAGCGGGAACCAGGGTATATGGCCGGCTCGCCCAATCCAAGGAAGCAGGACGGATGGCGGGCAAGTCAGAGCTTCAATTGGAGCTGACTGAGATCGTGCTTAAGGGCACGGCTTATCCAATTCTAAGCAGTGAGTACCAAGTTAGCGGCAAAAGCAGCGGCGGGCGATCAGCCAAACGGATTCTTGGAGGCACTGGCCTCGGTGCCGCGATCGGTGCAATCGCTGGGAATGCTGGCATGGGCGCAGCAATAGGCGCTGTGGCCGGAACCACAGCAGCCGTAGTGCAAAAGGGCCAAAAGGTGAGTGTTCCGAGCGAAACTCTACTCGAATTCCGCCTGCAGCAGCCTGCATCCTTGCCAGCCCGCAAATAAGCCTGCATTGCAGAATTCCACCATCGAAAAGTTATTGCGCTGAATGCACAAAAAGCCAGTAGAGTGAGCAGGAAGCAAGTAGTTGATTCTACTCGACCGCCGTCTTAAGAGCCAGATGCAGATGCTGCTTTTGCCTTCTTGAGTGACAGCAATTCGGCTGCAGGAATCACAAGCTCCGTGAAGCCGCAGTCCATACAGGCCAGAACACTCTGGCAAATGTAGATGGGGGGAACACTCACGCCCTTCAAATCGGGGAGACTGGCAGTAAGTTCTCCTTCCAGCTTCTGCAAGTTCTCAGAATTGCAAACTTTGCAAGCCATTTTCGCTCCAATCGGTGCGGGCAATCCCATCCGCTACCTTAGGATGTGTGCGAGATTCTAACACATTACCAATTCTCATGTACTTATCACTCGGCTCTCGGACAGCGACGGTTACCACTTTCGTGGTCATCTTTTCACCCGCTGGCATCGTTGACAGTAGGCAGAGAAGCGTTTTGCAAACTAGCCTTAACATCTAGCGCTTAGCGTGGCCGCGCTGGCTTAGGGCTCGTATTCCACACGCTTGAATGAATGGTGCCCTCATGACCATAACCTTTATTTGGGCGCGCATTCGTAGAACGGGCCAGTCGATGAAGGCAAGAATACTCCTCGCGGACGATCATCCACCCTTCCCGGAGATGGAACAAAGACTTCTGGAATCGGAGTTCGAAGTCGTCGGCAAAGTGGGCAATGGTCAAGCGTTGCTTGAGGAGGCCGTGCGATTGAAGCCAGACGTCATCGTAACTGACATTTCCATGCCCATACTCAATGGCATTGAGGCCGCCGACCGGCTGAAGGAATCAGGATGCGAATCGCGGGTCGTCTTTTTGACAGTCCATTTTGACGCTGATTTTATGCGTCGATGCCTCTCCACGGGCGCTTTGGGGTACGTAGTAAAATCTCGAATCGCCAGCGAACTTATCCCAGCCATTCGTGAAGCCTTGGAAGGCCATATCTTCGTTTCCCAACACTTGCCATATCACAACCAGACGTAATGGCACGTTTTGGGGGCAGCCTCACTGTCAGAAGTAACAGTTTTTCGCTTCACCTCAGCGATGTTATTCGAATTGAGCAAAGGCGATGTTGCTTTTACTGCAAGTGGAAGCTCTTGAGTCCGTTTATTTATGTCCTTTTCGGAACCTGCGATTGTAGCTACGAACGTAAAATCCCGATTCCTTGAAGGGTTTTCTCCGTTTGATCTCAAGGTTATTCTGGCGGCAGCCAGGCATCGGCATTTCCTCCCCAATTCGGTCGTCGTCAATCAAGGCAATCCCGCTGATCATTTGTTTCTGCTGACGAAAGGCCGAGCACGCTTCTTCTTCAACACGCCTGAAGGCAAAAAAGTCATC
>JAWOLO010000609.1:0-17669 GCA_033853375.1 Terriglobia bacterium | reverse complement strand
TCGCCACGGTCACAAAGTCCGCATCGTCCGCCATGATTCTGGCCAATTCATGCCCGTCGTGCTTCGCCCACGCCTCGCAGAAAGCACGCGGAAGGTTCCGCACGGCTTCTTCATCCGCTTTAGTCTGCGCGCTCGTGGCCGTCGCAGACAGAAAAACGAGAACCCAGGACAAAAAGTATTTCATGTTTCGTTCCTCCAGCGTCTTGCATGGGAAGACAAACCCGGGAAGGGATCTTGGTGAGTCTCGATTCTTGCATGATGAAGGAGAATTTTTCAATTTTTTCCTTGCACTGGAAAAAATCTGCGCGTACATTCGCAATTGCCGGCGTGTTCCGAAGCCGCGGGAGAAAATTCCTCCAGCGGAGTGCGGACGCGGCCGGCAATTTTCGCTTGGAGCGAACGATTTTCGCGAAACGCGGTAAACCGTGATGGCGCGAAAGAGAATCTAACCAATAGTGGAAGTCAAGCCGCCTCGATAGAAGACTTGATCGAAACAGTTTGATGCAAAGAAGTAGGATGGGAAAGAAGAAAGAAAGATGACCAACGGGCACAACGGCCACGGCGCTCCGCCGATCCTCTTATCCATCGCGGGGTTCGATCCCTCTTGCGGCGCAGGCACCGCCGCAGACTTGAAAACTTTCGCGGCCCACGGCTGCTACGGCATCGCCGCCGTCACCTCGCTTACGGTCCAAAACACGCAGGGAGTCGAAACTGTCCACAACACCCCGAGCGCGGAGCTGCGCGCGCAGCTTGAAACGCTGGCCAAGGATTGCGAAATCGCCGCCGTGAAGATCGGTATGCTCGGCAACCGCGGCAACGCTACCACTACCGCGGAATTCCTGGACGCCCACAAATTCGCTCACATCGTACTGGACCCGGTGATCAAGTCCTCCAGCGGCGCCGAACTCCTCGACGCCGCCGGAATCAAATTTGTCTCCACAGAATTGCTCAAGCGCGTCAGCGTAATCACTCCGAACATCCCCGAAGCCGAGGTTTTAACTGGGCTCACCATTAAGGATCCCGCGGACATGGAAGCCGCCGCGCGCAAGCTCGTCGAGATGGGCGCACGCGCGGTCATCGTCAAGGGCGGCCACTTGGAGCGCGCCGTAGATATCTTGTTTGAAGGCGGCCAAATGACTCATCTGGCCGCTGACAAGGTGAAAGTCGAAAACACGCACGGCACTGGCTGCGCTTTTTCGTCTGCTCTTACCGCACAACTGGCTTCCGGTCGCACGCTCTTCGAGGCTTCTGCGCTGGCTAAGACCTACGTCACGAAAGCCATCGAGAAGGGTTTCGCCATCGGCAAGGGCCGCATTCCCCTCGATCATTTCTATCGCCAGCGCATCGAGCCGCCGCTGCGCGGTGTGCATGAAGTCCCGCAGCACGGCCTACACCCTGCCGCCGAACCCGCCACCCACTGAGAGCAGTGTTCAGTTCTCAGTCTTAAGCTCTAAGTTTCGCAAAGAAATGTGCCTACCATGCACCTAGCACCCCACGCGCCTTTCCCTTCATCCTCACGTAAGAGACGGCCTCAAGTTATACTGCTGCGCGAATCGAGACTATCTTGATTTCCCGGCGTGCCGGCGTCTATTTCCTTGGGGTCTTGACGATTGCGGTCGCAATCACCGCCCTGCTGGCTCCCCGCACCCCGCAGCCGGCTACCTACCACCAATTCGCGGACCAGCGCGGTTGGCTGGGCATACCAAACTTTGGAGACGTTGGATCCAACACTCTCTTCGCGGTAGCAGGAGTGGCGGGTTTGCTGTACTTGGCGGGAAAATCCAGCGGCACACGATTCATCGAGGGTCGCGAGAAATGGTTCTACGTTCTGATTTTTCTGGGACTTCTTTTGACTGCTTTCGGCTCTTCTTACTACCATCTCGCTCCGGGCAATGCGCGTCTCGTTTGGGACCGTCTGCCAATGACGGGGGTTTTCATGTCGCTTGTCGCGGCGATGATCGCCGAGCGGATCAGCGTGCGCGTCGGGCTCTGGTTGTTGCCGCTTCTTGTGGGCGTAGGTATCGCTAGCGTGCTGCAGTGGTATGCAAGCGAACTGCAAGGCCGGGGAGATTTGCGGTTCTACGCCGGTGTGCAAGTCTACGCCGTACTCGTTCTCCTGGCAGCGTTGTTACTGCCGCCTCGCTACACGCGGAGTTCCGACTTTGCGCTTATTGCCTGCCTGTATCTGGGTGCCAAAATTTGCGAGACAGCGGACCGCCAGATTTATTCCCTGGGGCACATCGTCAGCGGCCATACTCTTAAGCATCTAGCCGCTGGTGTTGCCGGCCTTTGGATTTTGCGAATGCTCCAGAAGCGCCAACCAATGCAAAATCAGTTGGCTCGATAAACCACGCGCCCTGCCACGACCGCCGCCACTGGGCCGCCCTTGAACTTTCGTTCATCGAACGGCGAGTTTCGCGATTTGCTGGGTGACTCGTCCACGTTGTACGTCCACGCGCGGTCCATCGAGAAAATCGTCAAGTCCGCAGGCTGCCCCGCTGCAATCTTGCGTTCCATCCCGAGAACCCGCGCCGGACCCATCGTAAACAGCTCCGCCATGCGCATCAGCGAAAGCCGCTTCGAATGCACCAGTTGTTCCAGCGCCAGCGCCACCGCCGTTTCGAATCCCAGTATTCCGAACGGCGCGCGGTCGAACTCCACGTCTTTCAGCGCTGGCTCGTGCGGCGCATGATCCGTCGCAATGGCGTCCACGGTCCCATCCGCCAATCCTTCAAGCAACGCCGCACGGTCCTCCCGCGACGCCAGCGGCGGATTCATTTTGAACCGCGAATCGTACGTCACGTCCTCATCGATCAGCGTGAAATGGTGCGGCGTCACCTCGCAAGTGACGCGCAAGCCGCGCGACTTTGCCCAGCGCACCTGTTCGAGCGAAGCCTTTGCCGAAAGATGCGCGATGTGCAGCCACGCGCCGGTCAATTCCGCCAGTTGTACGTCGCGCGCCACGCACACTGCTTCCGCCGCTGCAGGCATTCCCCGAAGGCCGAGCCGCGTCGAAGTCACACCCTCGCGCATCACCGCGCTCGACGCCAGCGAAACGTCTTCCGCGTGCTCAATCACCGGCAAATCCAGCGACCGGCAATAATCCATCACTTGCCGCGCTAATTTGGCAGTCGCTATCGGCTTCCCATCGTCCGACACCGCCACGATGCCCGCTTCTTTCATCCCCGCAATCTCCGAAATCGCTTCGCCTTTGCTTCCGACCGACGCTGCGCCGATCGGCCACACGCGTACGCTTCCGGTTGCTTTGGCCCGGTCCAGAATGAATCGCGTCACTGATGCATTGTCGTTTACCGGCTTCGTGTTCGGCATGCAGCAAATGGCGGTAAACCCGCCTCGCGCTGCCGCACGCGTCCCACTCTCAATCGTCTCCGAAGATTCTTGCCCCGGCTCCCGCAGGTGCGCGTGCAGGTCAATAAATCCCGGCGCGACAATCAACCCTTTCGCGTCAAATACTTCGGCTCCCGCAGCAGCAATCTTCCCAGCGGGCACGACCTCTTTTATCTTTTCGCCGTCGACCAACACATCCAGTGCGGCGTCTGTCTTACTGGCCGGGTCGATCACGCGCCCGTTCTTAATCACGAGCATTGGTGGATCCCCTGGGTTTCTGTGTAGCCGCTTCCGAAGGTACAGCTTTTGCTTCCAACGCCGGATGTGCGCCGCTTTCCGACGCGCCCGCGATCACCAGATACAGGATGGCCATTCGAACGGCTACGCCGTTCGTCACCTGTTCGAGCACGCACGATTGCGGCCCATCGGCCACGTCGGGTGTAATCTCAATCCCGCGATTGATTGGCCCGGGATGCAGCACAATCGCGTCTCGATGCGCGCGCTTTAGCCGCTCCGCATTCAATTGATACAGCAGAATGTAATCATTCGCCGAAAGCGGCGGGTCGTCCAGCCGTTCCGTTTGTACGCGCAGCATGATAATGACGTGCGCGTCCTCCAGCGCCTCTTCCATTTTGTAAACGCAGCGGATCGGCACGCCCGGCGCGATCTTCTCCAGTTCGCGCGGGACCCAGATCGACGGCCCGCACAACGTGAACCGGCAGCCGAATTTCCCCAGCAGGTGAATGTTCGAACGCGCCACGCGGCTGTGCAGAATGTCCCCTAGAATCGTCACGTTCAGGTTTTCGATCGTCCCAAGCCGGTCGCGAATCGTCAGCGCGTCCAGAAGTCCCTGCGACGGATGCTCATGCGTGCCGTCGCCCGCGTTCACCACGGGAATATCCAGGTGCCGCGCCACGTAATCCGCCGCCCCCGAAGCCCAATGCCGCATCACAAAGCAATCCGGCTTCATAGCGTTCAGGTTGAACGCCGTGTCCAGCAGCGTCTCGCCCTTCTTGATGCTGGACGCCTCGGCTTGCAGGTTCATCGTGTCCGCGCCGAGCCGCGCCGCCGCCGTTCCGAAGCTGATGCGCGTACGCGTGGAGTTCTCGAAAAACGCCAGCGCCACCGTTTTCCCCCGCAGCGTGGCCAGCTTCTTCAAAGGGTGCTTCTGGATTTCCTGGAAAGGTTTGCTTTGATCGAGAAGAAATCGAAGTTCGGCCGCCGTGAGCGGTTCGAGAGCGAGCAGGTCGCGGAAGCGGTAAGTCAATTTCCCGGCTCAGATTTTAACAGGATGCTGAAAACTTTCACAACTTGTGATTCCGAGGGCGGTCTTGGCTTGCCCTTGGCAGGCCCGAGGAATCTGCTTCTCAGCTTTCCTCAGACGGCGCTTGCTCAAATAGTGGAAGCTATTCCACGCGGTCCACCAGCATAACGCGCTCTTCCTTGTCGATTTCGCGCAACCGCACTTCGATGATTTCCGTGTCGCTGGTCTGTACCTGCCGCCCGGTATATTGCGCTTCGATGGGCATTTCCCGGTGCCCGCGATCGATCAACACGCACAAACGGACACGTTTTGGCCGCCCCAGGTCGAAAATCCCGTTCATCGCCGCCCGAATCGTCCGTCCCGTGTACAGCACATCGTCCACCAGCACCAAGTCCATATTGTCAACGCCAAAGGGGATGTCCGAAGAGCGCAGCACCGCCTGCGGAGCTACTTTCGAGAGGTCGTCGCGGTACAACGTAATGTCCAGAATCCCCACCGGCACATCCACGCCATCGATCCCGCGCATCGCCCCTGCAATCCGCTGCGCTAATGGCACGCCGCGCCGCACGATACCAATCAGCGCCAGGTGTTTCGTTCCTCCGCTCTTTTCAACAATTTCGTGCGCCAATCGCTGCAGCGTCCGATCAATCTCCGGTGCGGACATTAACTGTGCTTTTTCAACGATGCGCATGGGTCGGGTAATCGTATCATTGGTGGCCGCCGCGCGGTCAACGTGCACCTGAAAACACGGCTGCCAGCCGGCGTGATAGACTTCGCAACGCTCTTTTTGGAGGCAGAATTGTCCATGGCGCGCACCAAAAATTGTTGCAAGCACCCCATTCGAGTCGCTGCCCTGCTGCTTGCGCTTCTCGGCGCGCCGATGCCGCTCGTCCGCGCTCAGCAAGCGCCACCTTCTGGCCATTCAGCGAAGGCGCTGGCAAAACCTAAACTGGTCGTGCTCTTGGTTGTGGACCAAATGCGCGCGGACTACATCGACAAGTTCCGCTTCCAGTGGACCGGCGGGCTCAAGCGTCTTGTGGACGAAGGCGCGTGGTTCCGCAACGCTGCCTATCCGTACGCCGCCACGGAAACCTGCGTCGGTCACGCCACCATTTCCACCGGCGCTTTTCCGGCCACGCACGGTATGGTCGCTAACGCCTGGTGGGACCGCAAAGAACAGAAGATGGTCACTTGCACGTCCGACCCGGATCCCAACGTGAAAAATATTGGCTACGCAGGCGCGAATCCAAAGGGTGCAGACACAGCCAGGCGCATGGCGGTACCCTCCTTTGCTGAGGAATTGAAATTTCAAACCGGCGGTGCGACGCGCGTGGTCACGTTCTCGCTGAAAGCGCGCGCCGCAATCACCATGGCCGGGCATAAAGCCGATACCGCCACCTGGTTTGATGGCGGTTCGTGGGTGACTTCGAGCGTTTACGGCACACTGCCTTTCATCGAGGAACAAGCGAAGGAACATCCCGCGAAGGCGGATTTCGGCAGGACGTGGGCGCTCACGCTTCCCGCGAGTGCCTATTGGTACGGCGAAAAAGCGCTCGGCGCCGTTGCACCCAGCGGATGGGATCTCACCTTTCCCCACACTCTTCGTGGAAAGCCGGGTGCGAGCGAACCCGACGACGCTTTCTATTGGCAATGGGCGTCCAGTCCCTTCGCGGACACAGCCTTGACGGAACTTGCGGAAAAAGCGGTGGACTCTTTGAGCCTTGGCAAAGGCGAGGGAACCGATTTTCTCGGCGTGAGCTACTCCTCGGTGGATTACGTAGGGCACGCTTTCGGTCCGCGCAGCCGCGAGATTCAGGACATTCTGGTGCGCCTCGATAAGGACCTCGGCAATCTTTTCGCGCACCTCGATCAAAAAGTGGGGCGCGAAAATTACATCGTAGCATTGAGCGCGGACCACGGTGTCGCGCCCATTCCCGAAGACATGCAGAGGACCGGTGTGGACGCGGGCTCAGTTCATCTGCCGGAGTTGCAGGAGCGCATCGAAAAAGTGCTCGAGCCTTTCAACTATCCAAAGCCCGCTGTCGCGCGCATCGCCAACAGCGATGTTTATTTCGCCGCCGGAGTTTATGAAAAACTGCAACACGATCACGGGGCGCTGCTAGCTGTGTTGGATGCTGCCCGGTCGGAGCCCGGCGTCGCCGCCATCTACCGCGCCGAAGAAGTGAAGGATCGTCCCGCCACGCAAAGTCCGACGCTGCGTGCTTTCTCCTACAGCTATTTCCCGGGACGCAGCGGCGACCTATTTATTCTGCCGAAGCCCTACTGGATCCTGGACAGCACTCCAGCGGGGAAACCTCGCCCTTACGGCGCCGAGCACGGCATGCCCTACAATTACGACCAGCATGTGCCCGTCCTACTGATGGGTTTTGGGATCCAACCGGGCGAATATTTTCAACCCGTGACGCCCGCCGACATCGCCCCGACTCTCGCCGCCCTTTGCGGCATCACCCTCGCCACCCGCGACGGCCACGTCCTCTCCGAAGCCCTGAAGAAAACCCAACCGGGATCCGGCGCGGCAAAGCGAGCGCTGGCCTCTTCTACGAGTCACTAGTCACGAATTACGAGTCACGTGACCCAAACTCAGCGTTCGTGCTATCCTTTTCCGCGAAGTGAGTGCCGCAGACGCTGTTGATCTAAGCGTGCAAATTGGCGCGTTGCGCCTGCGGAATCCCATTCTTGCCGCCAGCGGCACCTTCGGTTACGGCCTCGAATTTGCCCACCTCGTCAATCTGAACCGTCTCGGCGGCTTTGTGACCAAGGGCCTTTCCCGCGAGCCCATCGAGGGCGCACCTCCACCCCGCCTTTACCCCACCCCCTCCGGAATGTTGAATGCTGTCGGCCTTCAGAACGTGGGCGTTCGCGCCTTCGTGGCCGAAAAACTCCCAGTACTGCGAAAATTCGATACGGCCGTTATCGCCAACGTCTTCGGCTATACGCTCGAAGATTATGTCGAGGTCATTCAAGTCCTTGAAAGTGCCGAAGGGCTGGCCGGATACGAGCTGAATATCTCGTGCCCCAACGTGAAAAGGGGTGGTATGCAGTTCGGAAGCGACCCCACCCTTGTCTCCGAGGTGGTGCGGGCGGCCCGGAAGGCGGCTAGCCGGCCCCTTTGGGTCAAACTCTCCCCTCTCGTTACAGACATCGGACTTATCGCCCGGGCTGGCGAAGAAGCCGGAGCTGATGCCCTGACGGTGGCAAATACTTATCCTGCAATGGCCCTCGATTTCCGCACCGGAAAGTCGCATCTTGGCTCCCCGACCGGCGGTCTTTCCGGCCCAGCCATTAAACCCATCACTTTGAGGCTGGTATGGGAAACGCGGAAGGCGATTCGGTCACCAATTATAGGTCTTGGGGGCATCGAGACGGTAGACGACGTGCTTGAATACCTCTCGGTAGGCGCGTCGGCAGTACAGGTAGGGACGGCCAGTTTTGCTGACCCGAAGGCCAGTGAGGGGCTGGTTGATGCCCTTACGAAGGTCCTGGAACGAGCTAAAGTGTTTACTATGAATGAGATAGTGCCAAAGTTCGAAGCAGAAAACGGTTGACATAACGACTCCTTTCTGCTACATTTTTTTGGAGTTGGTTGCAAGAAACACACACTATGAGACATCGACTCTTCATGATCTGGGCCGCGTTCCGGTGGGTGCTTCTGATGTTCCTGATCGCTCCCGTGATGGAAGCTCCCCTCGTAGCGCACCTAAGTCAGCCGATAAAGCCGATCAAGACTTGGACGGGCAACGCCAGTTGGTATGGCCCGGGGTTTAATGGGCGCAAAACCGCCAATGGCGAGATCTTCTCCACCGAAGCCTTTACAGCGGCTCACCCCAACCTTCCTTTCGGTTCCCTGGTTCGCGTGGTGAATCCCCGTAACGGCAAGTTTGTACTTGTACGTATCAACGACCGCGGTCCCTATCAAGAGGGGCGCGAAATTGATGTATCCTATCGTGTCGCTCGCAATCTCGACCTAATTCACGCGGGCGTGAGCCAGGTCCGGCTCGAGCTGATGCAATTGCCTCAAAAGCGTTGACCCCGAAGGAGGTCGGGGTCACTTATGACCCAGACCACCTTCGATGCCCATCCCCGCAGCAGCCTGATTGTCGCGCTCGATTTCGATTCCTTATCCTCCGCAGTTAAATTTGCTCAGCAGATTGCCGATCTTGTCGGTATGTTCAAGATCGGCAACCAGCTTTTTACCGCCGCCGGTCCCGCCGCCGTCAAAGAGATTGCCGCGCTCGGTTCCGGCGTCTTCCTTGACCTGAAATATCACGACATTCCGAACACCGTCGCCGGAGCAGTGCTCTCTGCCGCGGGAATGCCCGGTGTGCAATTGCTCAACGTGCACGCACTCGGCGGCAAAGTCATGATGGAAGCCGCGGCGCAAGCCATCAGCGCCGGAGTGCCTATGGGCGCGGACCGGCCACGCTTGCTCGCCGTCACGATTCTCACCAGCATGGACCACAAAACTATGAAGGAAGTCGGCGTCGGCGGCACGCCGAAGTCGCGCGTGGTCAAGCTCGCCCAGCTTGCTAAAGAATCCGGCGTGGACGGTGTGGTTGCCTCTGTTCAAGAAGCGAAAGCCATTCGCAAAGCGTGCGGCGATGGTTTTCTGATTGTCACCCCCGGCGTGCGGCCGAAGGATTCCGAGGTGGCGCCCGCAGCGGACGATCAATCGCGAAAGGCCTCGCCCGGAGAAGCGATCCGGGCAGGCGCCGATTTTCTCGTGGTGGGTCGGCCAATTCTCGCCGCGGCGGACCCGCGCGCCGCTGCGCAATCCATCGTCGACGAAATCGCCGGCGCAAGATAGCTTCCTCCGTTTGACCCCCGAATCTTTCCTCCAGTAGCATCCAAGGCGGCGGGAGTTTTAGCCCCTGGTAACCATGGCTACCGCAACGCAGACAGCAGCAACAAAGAGCGTCATTGTTGGGACCGCAGGGCACATCGACCACGGCAAATCCGCGCTGGTCGAAGCGCTGACAGGCACGCATCCCGACCGGCTTGAGGAAGAAAAGCGCCGCGGCATCACCATTGATTTAGGTTTCGCTTTTCTCGAGGAAAACGGTGTGCGCTTCGGGTTTGTGGATGTGCCGGGGCACGAACGTTTTGTCAGCAACATGCTCGCGGGCGCGGCGGGGATCGACGTGTTGCTGCTCGTAATTGCTGCAGATGAATCGATCAAGCCTCAAACGCGCGAGCACTTCGACATTTGCCGGCTTCTTGGAGTCAAACGCGGCGTGGTGGCGTTGACGAAGAGCGACCTCGTCGATAGCGATACGCTGGAACTGGTGCGTCTCGAAGCCGAAGAATTTCTGCATGGATCGTTTCTGGAAAAAGCTCGGCTCATTCCCGTAAGCGTGAAAACGCGCGCGGGACTGGACGATTTGAAGAAGGCTCTGCGCGAAGCTGCGGAGAGCATCGCCGCGCGAGATGCGTCGCGCTATTTTCGGCTGCCGATTGACCGCGCGTTTGCGATGAAGGGATTCGGATCTGTCGTCACCGGCACGCTGATTTCCGGAAGCGTTGGCGCAGGCGATGAGGTGGAATTGTTCCCTGGCGGAGAGCATTTGCGCGTGCGAGGAGTCCAAACGGGCGGAAAGGCGGTGGAGCGCGCCACCCCCGGGCAGCGCACCGCCGTGAATCTGGCGGGCATCGAGCACACCGCGCTGAAGCGTGGCATGGTGCTGGCGACTCCGGGAAAATTCCGGAAGACGCGCCGCATCGACGCGCGATTGGAGCTGCTGGCTTTCGCAAGAAAAGTGAAGCAGGGCACGCGCGTGCATTTTCACGCGGGAACAGCGGAAACGGTCGCGGAGGTTTTCTTTCACGCGCAAAAAGAATTGCTGCCCGGCGGCGGGGCGCTTGCGAATCTGAAATTGCAGGAGGAAATTCTCGTCTTGCCCGGCGACCGCTTCATCGTACGGCAGTTTTCGCCGGTAGTGACGATCGGAGGCGGAGTCGTGCTCGACCCGCTGGCGCGACGGCCAATGCAGCGCGATATGGGCAGAGTGGCGTATCTGCAGATACTCGAGCACGATAATCGCGAGGAAATTCTTGCGGCAATGACAGAGCGCGCAATTCTTGGCCTCGGATACGAAGAGATTGTCGCGCGCACAGCGTGGATGGACCACGAAATCCGCGCCACTGCCAAGAGACTCTCAGAGGCCGGCCGCGTGAAAACAGTCTCCGTGGAGCCATTGGTGCTGGTCTCCGAAAAAATCTTTGCAGAAGTACGCAAAAGGATTTTGGAAAAGGTTGAGAAATTTCAAAAAGAAAATCCGCTGCTGCCGGGGATTCAGCGCGAAGATTTGCGCGCGAGCTTGGGGAAGCGCGTGCGAGCCGAAACTTTTCGCGCGGCCATCGAAGAGCTGCTCGCGCAAAAGAAGCTGGATGCGCCCGGGGAATTGGTGAAGAAAGCCGGGTCGGAAATTACCCTGCAGCCCGAAGAAGCGAAGGCCAAAGACCAGATCGAAGCCGCTTTTGCAGCGGCTGGGCTGCAGGTTCCCTCCGTGAAAGAAGTCCTGGCCAAACTGGCGATCGAAACCAAGCGGGCGGAGCGGCTGTTGCAAATCCTGCTGCGGGAAAAAAATCTCGTGCGCGTTTCGCCGGAATTGATTTTTCACCGCCAAGCGCTAGCGCAGCTGAAAGAGCGTCTGGCAGGCTACAAGAAATCGAAAGGCGAACGCATTTCCGTGCCTGTTTTCAAGGAGCTAACTGCGATCACCCGGAAATACGCCATTCCCCTGCTCGAATACCTGGATCGCGAACGGATAACGCGACGCATGGGCGACGAGCGTGTTATCCTCTAGCCCGAGTGCTCTTATATCTGTCTTCACGATCATCTACTGGCTCATTGTCATCGTCATCGCATTCATGATGATTGTCCTGGCGCGAAAGACTGGATACCGTGGCCCTTGGAAAAGGTAATTGAGGCTGCGGCATGTTATCCTATAGGTGCCACCTGCAGGACAGTCTTGCCGCACACGAAAGACTGCGCTAGGGTTGATATGGCGCGCCCAGACCAGTTCGGGCGCGTGGAGGCTTCATGGGTGAGTTCAGTATTTTTCACTGGCTGATCGTTCTTGCGGTCATCCTGATTTTCTTTGGCGGAAGGCGCATTCCCGAAGTTATGAAGGGGCTGGGCGAAGGCATCCGCAGTTTCAAGGAAGGCATGTCCGGGACCTCGCAGACTCCAACCGCTCCGCCGACGCAAGCAGCTCCGCCTGCCGCGCCCGCACAACCGCCCTCGGAAGAAAAGAAGTAGCGCCAGCGCCGACTACGGCCAACATTCCATTGTGAATTGGATTTGGGCGGCGCGTGTAGCCGCCCTTTTTGTTTTAGGTTGTAAGTTTTCAGCATAACCATCCGAGAGAGCTTCGTGAGAGTGCTCTCGACCCGCATGGCGCTTTGGATTCTACCTAAGCTTGACACGATGGTTCCGTTCGTTTTCGTGCGACTCAAAACCCAAGGGAGCGTAGTGTCCAATAGGGTAACAACCCTGTCCGACAGGCCAGGTTGACAGGGCAACACGAGCAAAATAAGCTTCGCGGGACGTCCCAGCCTACCTTAACTCGCAGGGGATACTTCTACATCCCGGGGATACCTTCACATCCCAGTTAGGGTTTTTCCATTTGCTCAGCCGGGTGCGGCAGCGTTGGGGCTGCTCCACGACGGAATACAAAAGCAGAAACTCCAAGTAATCTGCGGGTAGTGTTTTCGCAGAACGACGGGGGATGCCGGTGTCCAAGAAACAGTGGCTCGTCATTGCTGGCTCCGCAGGAATCGTATTCTTGCTCACCATCTGGGCGTTCGCCGGAGCAACTTTCAAACGGCAGCCGACAGAGACTCCAAAAGCAGCCTGGAATCGCGAGGGGATCAAGGCATCCTTCATGGCCGCGCAACTCCGTGAAGTGGACAAGACACACACCTCGCTGATCCTCTCTTACGACTTGAAGAACCTCACAGACGCAGACTATCGCCTCACCGACGGCCCGGGCGTGGCAATCATGAGCCGGCTGAAGTCGGACGGGAGCCTCAGCCAGGAAGAACCGATGCGCTTGAGCTACCCAGTCTTCCTTCCGGCTGGGCAGCGCGCCCACTTGGCCATTGAAATCACGCAGAACTTTGCGTGGCCCCGTGACGATTCCCATCACGAAGAGAACCTTAAAGAATTCGTTAGGCAAAACCTCGCAGGCCTTGCGGGATTCGCTCTTTTCGATGAAGCCGACCACATTCAGATCGACCTGCCTGCAGCCTGGCCGGAGTTGCGGGGACAGGATGGGACGAAAGCAGGAGGTTAATTCGCTAGCACGAGTCTAACGAGCCGAGTACGAACTGAAAGAATTTCTGGAGACCAGCCAGCCCTCAGAAAGCCGATCCAGCACGACGGGGTACCTACTATGTTCACCTCAGAAGCAGTTCACAGACATGACGGAAGGGCCAGCGAGCGGCGATCCTGCCGACGGACCACTCTCCAGTGGGTGGTCCTGGTGTACTTTGGGCAGGACCATTGGGGCAAGCTCATCGACCTGAGCGAAAGGGGCATGTGCTTTCAGTTTGAGCACACGCCCGCTGTCCAGGGGCCCATCAACTTCACTTTCGAAGCGATGGGCTGCATGACTATCCCCCAAGAGGGGGTCGAAGGAAAGCTCTTCGGTGATTCGATTCAGGCCACTGGCCGCGTGGTCTGGACACGCGACTTCGAGAGAACCGCGGGGGTGCAGTTCTTGAACCTGTCACCCAAAAGCCGCGACCAGATTCGCTATTGGATTTCCTCAGGAACCACGCAGGGCGCCACCGCTCCGAGCGACGAATCGAACAACGCATGGAACAAGCTATGGGGCCACGAAAGTGACAAGAAGGCGTCGGCATCTTTCACATCCGCTTCGTTTACGCCTGCTCCATGCGCGCCAGCGGAACCCAAGGCTCCGTTCGCTGAAGCACCATCCGAATTTCCTAGGGAAGCTTTTGAGAGCGATTTGGAAAATCCAGACTCCGATATCGAAGTCGTGTGGGAGCCTGAGCATTCTGCATCTCCCGCAACCGTAGACCAGCCGGTGACTTCTCATACGAGATGGACGCAAGAGCCTGAATCCGAGCCGATGCTCGCTACACCGAATCAGGAGGACCCCGAGGCTACTTTCGGGGAATGGCCTGCTGATGCTGACGCGCAACCTGCATTTGTGCCGCCGAGAGGCGAAGAGCATGCGACTCCGCGAAAGAAATGGCCTCTCGAACCCAAACCAGAGCCGGCGTTTGCCCCGGAAGAATTTGGCCCAGTGCCTTCCGATAGAGAAAGCTTCTGGGAACGGGAACCCAAATCTGAGCTTGCGCCTCAAGGGACCGACTCCCTGGGCTACGGCATGCTGCCGCGTGAGGAACGTCAAAGGCGCGGCCAGACCTTGGAACTGAAGCAGCGCAGGGCACAGATTGGATTCGTGGCCATCCTGAGCTTCTTGGCTACCGTAGGGGCGGTCGCCGGGATCATAAGATTTACTTCCAACTTCAACGAGCGGGCAGAAGGTAGCGAAGGCCTTTCGCATCCGCTAGAGAGCAAAGCGGCGTCCGGCCGGACGGAAACTGCCGCGGTTGCGGAAAATACGAGCCCGTTTCTCGTAGAGGTGTTGGACGCCAACAGCCGGCGGTCGGTCCTATTCTTTGCAGGTGAAGTTCATTCCGGCAAAGTCACGGGCCTAGCTCAAGACTCCGCCCTATCAACGCTTCCCGCGAACTTGGTCCAGACATTAAGGGAAGAAAAAAGCGCCGCTCCGCTAAAGCACGAGCCATTTCGCAACTTCACTCTCGTCGCTCCCCACGCGAGCGGATCAGAGCCGGTGGTTTCGGTTGCAAGTTCCACGCGGCTCGACGCGCCCGCATTGTCAACAGAGTTGCCAACTTTTCCTGATGCTTTCTTGCGAGCGTCTTTGCCCAGTCCGGCCGCGCCGGAGGCAGAGCGGCCAATACCTGTGGGCGGCGATGTTCGACCGGCTCGTTTGATTCGCGCGATGCTCCCGACCTACCCGCAACTCGCGAGAACAAATCACGTGGCAGGGGATGTCACTCTGGATGCGCTGGTGGATGAATCCGGCAACGTGAGAGACGTCAAAGTAATCTCCGGCCCGCTCCTTTTGCGGGAGGCCGCCAAGGAAGCGCTGCGGCAATGGAAGTATGAGCCAGCGCGGCTGGATGGACGCGCGACCGCAATGCATCTCACGGTCACAGTAAAATTTCAAGACGATCAAGCCAAGCGATAACCTGCGATAACCTTCTCCAAGGTCGAGAAGCTGTAGGGTAGGACCAATCCTGACTACCCCCTGGTTGTAGGTGCAGATTCTAAAGGACTTAGCTCCTTTCCTAAGCCCTTTAGAATGAACAGATGCGAAGGGCCCAAGTGTTGATTCTAAGACGCTTAACAGACAAGCCGATAAGGTAAAGCAAATAGTTTTCTGCTAGCCCGGCAAACTCCCCACTGTTGGTCAAAAATAAGAAATGCGGCAGAGAAGCTGCGGCCATCAGGAAAATCCCGCACTACTTCACAAAAAAATTCTAGCGCGCGAAGACGTTTCGTCGAGGGCGCTTTCCGGCATTGGGCCAATTTGATTCCTACTGACCCGGTACCCGATTTCCTGCTTCCTTGAAACTTCATCTTTCCTAGTGACTTAGCCTTTCACGGGTAACCCAAGGGCCGTTCTTTTCGTAAGCACAAAGAGAAGCCGCATTGCCGGCAAACGGGCATCCGGCACCGGGAGATTTGGTAGAGTAGCGGGAAGAAAGCCATCCTTATTCATGTTGGCCATACGGGACAATCTGGCGCAGTGCGTCAGCGCGCTGCATGCGCACAAGCTGCGGGCGTCCCTGACGATGTTGGGACTGACGATGGGCGTGGCGACGCTTATCACGGTCATGACCATCGTGCAGGGAGCAAACGCCTACGTGGAAAACAAGATTGCCAACTTGGGAACGAACGTGTTCCAGATTGCGCGCACACCGTTCGCGGTGACGGACTTCAACATCATCATCAAGGCGCTGAAGTACAAGAAAATCGAGATTGAGGACGTGCGCGCAATCCAGGAAGGATGCACGGCGTGCGGGGAGGTGGGGGCGACGGCCAGCGCTTCAGTGAAGGCGAGATACGAAGACAAAGAGTCGACGGACGTGAACCTCTACGGGCAAACGCCAAACATGGCGAACATTGATTCGCGCTCGGTGGAGTATGGGCGCTACTTCAGCACCTGGGAGGCGGACCACCGCACAAACGTCTGCCTGATTGGCGACACGATTGTGCAGCGGTTGTTCCTTGGCGTGGACCCTATCGGGAAAAACATACGTATCGGGAACGATGAGTTCATGGTCATCGGCATTATGGAAAAGGTCGGCAGCGTGCTGGGGCAAGACCAGGATAATTTTGTCATCGTGCCCCTGCCTGTGTTTTTGAGCATTCAGGGGGCGCACGCGACGAGCCTGACGATCAACGTAAAGACAAGCGCCAGTAACTTCGAGACGGCCCAGGACCAAGCGCAGCTCATCCTGCGGTCCCGGCGGCACCTGGGCCCCAAGATGGAAAATGACTTTTTTATCGGCACCAAGGACAGCTACATGGCGCTGTGGAAGAGCATCAGCTCGGCGTTCTTCGGCGTGTTCATTCTAGTGAGCGCGATTTCGGTGATTATCGGCGGGATCGTGATCATGAACGTGATGCTGGTGAGCGTGACGCTGCGGAAGAGAGAGATTGGTGTGCGGCGGGCGATGGGCGCCACCCAGGGCGACATCTTGAAGCAATTCATCACGGAAAGCTTCATGCAGTGCATTGCGGGTGGAATCATCGGGATTGCGCTGGGATTTCTGGTGGCGCTGGCGCTGCGCACGTATACGCCTTTCCCGGCATCCGTACGCACGTCGGTCGCGGTGATGGGTGTAATCATGAGTTCCGCGGTGGGCTTGTTTTTTGGAATTTATCCAGCGCTGCGAGCAGCAAAGCTGGATCCTGTGGTTGCGTTGAGGTCGGACTGATGGCGCTGATGACACTTGAGCAGGCGCGCGAAAATTTTCTTGCGGCCATGGAGACGCTGCGGTCGTCCAAAGTGCGGTCGGCGCTGACCGTGTTGGGCATAGTCATCGGCGTTTCCTCGGTGATTTCCATGGCGGCTATCATTCAAGGACTAAACAAGTTCGTGCAGGACCGCGTGGAGTCGCTGGGCTCGCGGACGTATTTCTTGACGCGCTTTCCGCCTGGGACGGACCCGTCGCGGATGCCGCAACGGATTCGCGTGCGGCGGTATTTTGAATACAACTATGCCGATTACATCCGCCAAGCGGCGCCCGACGTCGAAGACGTGAACACAGTAGGAACGCGCGGATTCTTCCTGGGTGACTCGAACCTGATTACCTACGGAGACAAAAGCGTGGAAAAGCTGATCGTGCGCGGAGCGGAACCATCGTACACGACGGCGCTGCCGTTGTTTACCATTGCGCGCGGGCGGTTCATCAGTGCATTTGACGAAGAGCACGCGCGGCCGGTGGTGGTGCTGGGCGCGGCGATTAGCGAGTCCCTTTTTCCGAATGAGGATCCGCTCGGAAAGACCGTGCGCCTTAATGGGAGCACCTATGAAGTAATTGGCGTGTTCGAGCACGACCAGGGACTGTTCCTTGGCCCGGGCGTGGATATTTTTGCCATCATTCCGCTAAGCAAATTTCACAAGGAATATCCGGAGGCAAAGGAGCTGATCCTGATTTTCACGATTCCCAAGGACGTGAACGTGGAAATGGCGCAAGGGGAAGTCATTCAAGCGATGCGGCGGCTGCGACGCATTCCGGCAGGCAAGGAAAACGATTTCGAATTAAGCTCGCCGGACTTCCTGAGCAATTTGTGGAACCAGCTCACAGGCGCGTTGGTGATTCTGACGACGGTGATCAGCTCGATCGGGCTGCTGGTGGGCGGCATCGGCGTGATGAACATCATGCTGATTTCCGTGACAGAGCGGACGCAGGAGATTGGCGTGCGCAAAGCGATTGGGGCGCGGCGCGCGGACGTGCGATTACAGTT